>CAYUYV010000218.1:0-5596 GCA_964449455.1 uncultured Alphaproteobacteria bacterium
GGGGCCTGAACAGGGGAATGTCGCGGGGACCCGTTTGCCCGTTGTAGCCGCCCAGTGCCGCGCTTTTGCGTCTCTCTTAGGGAGAGCCGCGCCATTGCCTGATTGCCGGCCCGCGCATCCGCGTGCTGGCCCCAATAAAGGAGAGAAGCCATGCGTCGTTCTACCATCGGTGCGTCCCTTGTCGCCCTTCTGCTCACGGCCCCGGTTCTGGCCCCCGCAGCCGTCGCTGACGGTCACAAAAAGAGCGAGCAGACCACGACCGCCGGCAAGATCCCTGGCCTGAGCACCAAGCCGGGCGACGTGGTTGCCGGCACCTATAAGCTGGATCCGACCCATGTGAACGTCACTTGGATCGTCAGCCATCTTGGCCTGTCTCCCTATCAGGGGCGCTTCAACGACATTTCCGGCGAGATGACCATTGACCCGGCCAAGCCCGAAGCCGCCACGGTCTCCATCACCATCAAGACTGCCAGTGTCGATACGCTGAGCGAGCGTCTTGACGAAGAACTGAAGTCCGACGAAGGCTTCAATGCCGCTGAATTTCCCGAAATCACCTTCAAGAGCACGAAGGTTGAGGTCATGGATGGTGGCAAGGCCAACGTCACCGGCGATCTCACCATGCTCGGCAAGACAAAGCCCGTGACGCTGAAGGTCAATCTGGTCGGCACCGGCAAGCACCCCTTCGCCAAGAAAGACGCTGTCGGCTTCCAGGCCACCGCCCGTTTCAACCGCTCCGAGTTCGGCTTCACCCAGTGGGCCCCGGTCATCGGCGACACGGTGGACCTGGTCATCGGCGCCGAGTTCCAGAAGGCCGACTGATCATCTCTCCCGGGCACACTCCCATGAGCACATGACAGGAAAAATCGATCCTCGAACCGACGGTTCGGGGATCTTTTTTTGCCCGCTTCGGTGTATCGTTCCCATCTGACTTGTAGATCAAGCCTGCCCCTCGCCCTATGGAGTCCCAGGTCATGAGCAGCTCTGCGAAACAATCCGGCGGCCTTCTCGGGCGCTTGTTTGGTGGCGGTCAAGCCGAGCCGTCGGCGCCGCAGGATGGCCCCTTTGTGCGCCCCATGAGGCCCGATGACCTTCCCGCGGCCCTTGCCATCATCGAAGACCACGATGAGGATGACGCGGAAGAGGCCGAGGACTCCCTCCAGGAACGCCAATGCGCCGGCATGTTGGTGGTTGAAGAGAATGGCGAAATCCTGGGCCTGACCGGCGCCGTTTTCGATGACCATGTGCCGGACATTCGCTGGCTGTCCTGGACCTATGTGCGCTCGGACGCCCGCAATCGGGGCGTCGCCTCGCTCATGGTTGGCGAGCTGCTACGGATCCTCGATGAGGATGGGGTGCGCAAATTGTTCATCGCCACCTCCGACTATAGAGAAGAGGGTGAGGATCTTTACGCCGATGCCCAGGCCTTTTACCGGGATCTCGGCGCCACCGAAGAACTGCGCGTGCCGGACTACCACGACACGGGCGAGGCCAAGATCATCTTTAGCCTGATCAATGAGAATGTTTCGCCGGGTGAACCGCTGACGGCGGAAACGGCCGGCCTCGCCTTTGACGACATTGCAGAAGCGCCGGAAAGCGAGGATGGCTATGGCCTTGTGTGGCACGAGGCAGAAGAGGGTGTGAGTGGCCTGGATGATCAACTTTCCCGAGCACAAGAGGAAGACGCGCGGGCTGTTTTTGTTGAACTGCCCCAGGATCTCAGCCAGTTTGCCGATTCTGCACTGAGGGCTGCCGGTTTCACCCGGGCCGGAACTTTGAGCGACTATTACGGGCCGGGCGCGGACCAGGTCCACTGGGTCAAGACCCTCAAAGCGTAAGCCCGGGCGGCACTGGATGACAGGGCTCGCCGCTCCCGTTAGATCTCTACATCATCACACGAGGGCGCCCCGGACCATCAACCGGATGAACCTCAACCGGACCAAAAATCACTGGAGGGTGTCATGACCATGAAGAACTTTGCGTTTGCCGCCTGCATGATGGGTGTCAGCAGCTTTGTCCTTGCCGCCTGCACACAAAGCGAGCCAGGCCCGGACCTGTCCAAGGTCGTCGAGCGCACCGAAACGGCGATGACGGAATACCAGGCCTTTCTTGAGCAGAACGGCATCACAGAGGCAGGGGTGGATGAGCTTCAGCAGTTCGAGACCGTCCTGGTGGAGAACATCAACGGCTCGCCCCGCTTCTACGGCAGCGCCATTGGCGTCGATGTGGCCGAAGACGGCAGTGTCGATGGCTTCAAGGACACCAATGCCAACAACGAAAAAGACTTCGGGGACAATGACCTTTTCAAGATCGAGATCGACAGCGCCAATGGGCGCATGATTGTCACCGATCTGACAACAGGCAGCTCCACGGGCTTCCCGTTCATGAGCGCCGGCGCCGGCTTCCTCGCGGGCGCCCTGCTCGGCAATCTGCTTGGCCGTCAGCGCTCCGCTGGCATCCAGCCCGGGTCCTTCAACAATCGCTCGGTCCAGTCGCCGTCCCAATATGCCAATCAGCGCGCGACGTCGAGCCAAGCCCGCAGCCGCGCCCGATCCGGCGGCCCCTCGCGCGGCAAGTGATCCGCGTCGCCGTGGCACGACACAAACGGTCTCGGGTGTGATCCGGTTTCGAGGACAAAAGGGGCGGCGCAAGCGGCCCCTTTTTTTGCGCCCGGCGCTGGACTTCACTGGGACACAACGCAGATAGAAGAGGGGACGCCAATGTCGGGAGCCATGACCGCCGAGGAGCAGGTGGCCGAGGAGCAGGTGGATGGGGCCGAGGCCCTGGACCGGGAGGACCGCATCTACAAGGATCTGCCGCGCAGCAAGGCGATCATCCTGCTCCTGTCCATATCGGTCGTCGCCCTGTGCGGCATTGTCTATGAGCTGATTATCGGGACCGTGTCGAGCTATCTGCTTGGCAATTCGGTCTACCAGTTCTCGTTGACCATAGGCTTTTTCATGTTCGCGATGGGCATTGGGTCCTATCTGTCGAAATTCATCGGCGGACAGCTCCTGGAACGTTTCATCCTGGTGGAGATCATCCTGGCGCTGATCGGCGGCGTGTGCTCCTTGAGCCTGTTCATGACCTTTCCGCTGGCCCCGGCTTTCTATCAGACGGTCATGTTCGGTTTCATTTTCACGATCGGCGCCCTTGTGGGCCTTGAAATCCCTCTCCTGACTCGGGTCCTGGCGGCGGCGGGCGGCACGCGGACGTCCATCGCCAATGTCATGTCCTTGGACTATGTTGGGGCGCTTGTTGGCTCAGTGGCCTTTCCCCTGCTCTTGCTCCCGGGGCTCGGACTGATCCGGTCCTCCTTCGCCATTGGCCTTGCCAATATTTTGGTGGCCCTGCTGAATGTCATTTGGCTGCGCGATCATTTGAGCCGGCCCCGGACCATGATGGCGGGCGTGGCAGCGGTTACGGTGCTGCTGCTGGGCCTTACGGTTTTCGGGTCCCACATCACGGCTTTTGCCCAGCACCATCTCTATTTCGACACGGTGATCTGGAAAAAACAGACGCCCTATCAGACCCTTGTGGTCACCCAGAACACCCAGCGCAACGATCTGCGCTTGTTCATTGATGGCCATATCCAGTTCTCCTCCGAAGACGAGCACCGCTATCACGAAGCCCTGGTCCATCCGGCCATGGCAGTCTCTGGCACGGCGCCGCGTTCGGTCCTGGTCCTGGGTGGGGGGGATGGTCTTGCGGTGCGTGAGATCTTGAAATATGACGCCGTCGAACGGATTGACCTTGTTGATCTTGACCCAGACATGACCTGGCTCGGAGCGCAGTTCCCGCCCCTCACGCGCCTGAACGCCAATGCTCTCGATGATCCTCGTGTGCGGATCATCAATGCCGATGCATTCGTCTTCATCGCGGAAAAAGGTGAGGCTTATGACCGGGTCATCATCGATTTTCCCGACCCCCACAATGAGGCCATCTCCAAGCTCTATTCGGCTGAGTTCTACGCCATGGTATCCCGGCGTCTCGCCCCGGGTGGGGTCATCGTGACCCAGAGCTCATCGCCCTTTTTCGCCCGGCGCGCCTTCTGGTCCGTGAAAGCCACATTGGACCAAGTGTTCGCCGAGACCCGCAGCTATCAGGTGACCGTGCCGTCTTTTGGTTTGTGGGGCTTCCACCTCGCGGCGCGGGCGGAGACTTTCCAGACCGTTGAGACATTGTCCGCGCCCACCCGATATCTGACCGGCCCCCTGTTCGATGCGGCCCAGATTTTCGGTGCCGATGTGGACGATCCGGGAACGGCCGTCGTCAACACCATTTTCGAGCCGACCCTCTATGAGATCTATATGGCCGATCTGAACGGCGCGTAAGCACCGTTATGTGCGCCGGTACCAGTCGACCCCAGCCTCATCGCGATCAACCATCGCGGCGCCCCGATCGATGAGGCAGTTGAGATGGGCGAGGGCTTCGCCAGTCGCCATGCCCACAAGGTCCCCGGTGATTTCCCGGCGGAACAAGGCAGTGAAAACATCGACCGCCCGGCGCGGCTCGCCCAGCATCTCAAGCAGTTTTGACAATCCGTCTTCATGTTCGGCGACAAGGGCTCCACAACGCTCATGCAGCCCACGGAACACTTTCTGGTGCGCCGGACACACAAGGGCCGTTGACGCCACCACGCTGGGAATGCGCCGGCAGGCCTCAAGCCAGTCGCTCAAGGGATCGGATTGGGGCTCGGTGGGCCAGACACTGATATTGGATGAAATCGAAGGCAGCACCTGATCCCCGGATATATAAACATCAAGCTCCGAACAATAGAGCGAGATATGCTCCGGCGAGTGCCCCCCACCGGCGATCAGAGTCCAGCTGCGCCCGCCTATGGTCAGCGTGTCCCCATCCTGCATACGGATGAAACTTTCGGGCAGGGCCGAGACGCGGCGCCCGAAGCCACCGAAGCGGTCCCGGTAGGCATCGAGCTGGTCGTCGGAGAACCCGGCGGCCCGATAGAAGCGAATGCCTTCCTCTGGCACGTCCTTGCCCGTATCCGCGACCAGCATCCGGCACATGGCATATTCCGTCCGGGACATGTGGAATGGCACATCGAAGCGCCGGACCAGCCAGCCGGCGAGCCCCACATGATCCGGATGCAAATGGGTGACGATGACACGGGTGATTGGACGTCCCTGTAGCACGTCCTCCAGGACTGTGTCCCACATCTCCCGCACCTTGGCCGTATCAATGCCCGTGTCGACGATCGCCCAACCTTCGCCGTCCTCGATCAACCAGACATTGATGTGGTTGAGAGCAAAAGGCAGCGGCAGGCGAAACCACAGGACCCCCGGCGCGACTTCCAGGGTCTCGCCCGGTTCCGGTGACGCCTCATAGGGAAATGTCAGGGCGGCGCGGGCCTTGGCGGCGGCGGCGGACGGAGCCATGGGATGTCCTTTCCTTCAGGGTCCCTAAAACGCTGTGCAACGAAACACTCTGCAACGAAACCACTCTGCAATGAAACACTGTGACGGCGCGTGCGCCAGGGGATCTGCGCAAGCGGCCGGCCCTGCCTCGTGTGGCGGGTCAGGAATGCGCCCGAATGATCGGCAGGCTCCGTCGCGAATGCCTGACCCAAGAGCCACACGAG
>CAYUYV010000219.1:0-5588 GCA_964449455.1 uncultured Alphaproteobacteria bacterium
GCGCGTCACATCTTATTGTCCGCCTTCGGAGGCGCCGAACATGGTCTTGGCGTAGAGGACGCCGAGTCCATAGGCACCGCCATGGGCTTTTACGATCGCATTGGTTTGGACATAGGTTTCGCTCCGGGCCCAATCCCGCTGCAGCTCCAGGAGATATTGCATGGAGGTGATGGGCGTGGCGCCGGCCTGCACCATGCGCTGCACCGCGCCATCGTGGATCTGTTTGCTCATGCCGCCGGAGGCGTCCGTGATGAAATAGACCTCATAGCCCTGGGCAATGGCAGAGAGCGTGGGATAGACACCGCACACTTCGGTCCACAGAGCAGCAATGACAGTCTTTTTGCGGCCGATCTTGTTGATCTCAGCGGTTATCCGCTTGTCTTCCCAGGTGTTCATGGTCGTCCGGTCGATGGCGGCCTGGTTCGGGAACACGGACCGGATTTCCGGGAACAGCGGGCCGGGCCGCCTTCAACCTCATAGCCGTGGGCGAGACGCTGGGCAGTGTTGTGCCCCTGCTCAAAGTGCTGGGTCCAGGCCTCGAACTCGTCGAGTTCCGCGCCCTTGTTCTGGGGAAAAAGATATTTGGAGATGCGGACGGGCAGCCGGCCCGCCTCAGCCAGCACGCGACTGCCTGCGTAATCATCCGGAAACCGATGACCGCCGCCGCCCGCATCGATTACGCTTGTGATGCCGAACCGGTTGAGTTCACGATAATAATAACGGGTGCTGATGGCTTGCTGTCGTTCTGTCAGGGGCGGCAGGGCTCCAATGCTGGCATAGAGGAGATCCGGGTTGGGTTCGGCATGGAGAATGGCGCCGCCATCCTCTGTGAACTCATAGCGGGTGCCGGCCGGTGCTTTTGTTTCCCGTGTCAGGCCGCGGGCCTTGACGGCAGCGCGATTGAGATAGCCCTGGCTATAGAGGAACAGCACATAGACAGGCACATCGGGCGCGGCCTCCGTCAGGTCCGCCGGAGTCGGCAAACGCTTTTCCATGAACTGATAAGGGGACCAGCCCCCGACAACCCGCACCCATTGGCCCTTCGGCGTGCGCGCCGCCTGTTCCTTGATCATCTCCAGACCGCGGGCGAGGGATCCAAGCCCATCCCAGCGCAATTCAGCGGCATAGAAACGACCGGCACGGGTTGGATGCTGATGGCTGTCGTTCAGTCCCGGGATCACCGTTCGCCTGGCAAGATCAATCACGGGAACGCGCCGTTCGGTCAGGGATCGGATTTCCGCGTCCTCCCCAACGGCTTGGATCAGGCCATTCCGGATCGCAAGCGCGCTGGCGCGCGGGCGCCCAGGGTCCTGGGTGATGATCGTGCCGTTGACCAAAATGAGGTCGGGTGTGCCCGCCATGGCATGGGCAAAACTGGACGCCGCTCCACAGGCCGCAACGGCGCCCGCAGCGCTGCCAAGGCTCAAAAAACGACGTCTATCGATGGGAAGGAACGACAAGGCCATGGTTGGGTCTCCTGACGAAATCAAACCGGCGGCGGACAGTTGGCGCCATGATGGGGAAGCGGTGCGTGGCCCGTATTCTGGATTTCGGCCGGGTTGCTTCAGAAATCCTTTTGCAGATCCAGGGGCGGCGGAACGCCAAGAGTCGATACGCTGCTCCTCCGACAATTCACCTGTGATCGATCTGAGCATTGGGCGCCGGAACCTGCTGCGGGGCGGGTCAAGGGCGTGCTCGGATTTCTCGGCAAGGGCGCGATGGGTGCGGCTGCCGCGATCCCAATTGGACGCTGTGACGTAAAGAGGTCGTGTCGCTTGGGGCAACGACAGTCCGTGAGGGATATGGTGTGGTCGCTCTTCTTGGGCAGCGACGATCATGCGCTTCTGGCATGATCTTGCGGAAATCCCGCATGGCCGGTCTGCGTCACCGGTCCAAAGCGACCATGACAGATTGGTGAGGGATCCAAGTGTGACAGACCGCGAGGCCAGTTTAGCGGACAGTCGGCTCGGGCTTCCCGCCAGGAAGGCGCCAAGGCTCAAAGCCTGCGCGCCTGTTTCCCATCCGAACAGAGCAAAGAAAACTCCATGATTTCATAGGTTTCTTGCCAGGGGAAAGGGAGGGGCAGGGCCTAGTTACGCGCCAGACGCGGCCCGGGAGACGATGCCATGGACAAGACGCGCAGAGACTGTTTTGAACCCCCCGTCGGGCCCGATGGGCGCCGGTCATTCATTGATGCTCCAGCCACCCCCTTGCCGTCCTGGGGCGGGTCCGTGGCTGGACAGGATATTCGTCTCATCCTCTATCCGCCGACAGACTTTGAGCTGTCTGCGTCCTTTGCTGACTATGTGGCCTTCATGCCGTTTGTCCCCGCGATCGGCGATGTCGCGCTGGGCGAGAAACGCACGCGCCGGCGCACGTTGCCGGCCGGGGCTGGCCTGTTTGTCCCACCGGGCATCGCCGTCGAAGCGCGCCTCCAGCAGCCGGCAGAATTCCTGATCGTGGCGGCCGCACCCTCCCGGGTGGAGCCGTCCATCCAGCGGGCGGCCGGGGACCGGTCCTGGAGCAAAAAAGCGATCCCGGAACTGATCGATGATGGCATCGCTGCGCTGGCCCGCGAGGCACGCCGCGCTCTCCTTTCCGATCCTTTGCGAGAGCCCACCTATCTGGAGTCCCTGACAGACGCCATTATGGCGCGCTTTAGCTGTAAAATGCTGCGTCTCGCCATTGGGCAGACGCCCAAGGAAGCCCTGCCGCCCATGCTTCTGCGCCGACTCATCAAGCGCATTGAAGAGAGCCTGAGTACTGGAGTGTCCACGGATGATCTTGCCGCCGAAGCCGGCCTCAGCCGCTGGCATTTCTCGCGCGCTTTCCAGGCAGCAACGGGTCTGCCGCCCCATGATTTTCTGCTCACACGGCGCGTTGCCAAGGCCCGCGACCTGCTCGCCGACACGGATCGGCCCATCGCACAGATCGCGGCCGAGACCGGCTTTTCAAGCCACGGCCATCTGACCAAGGCCTTTCGCAAACGCCTCGGGCTCACGCCGGCGGCCTATCGGCGGATCTTTCGCAAGGAGGTCTGATCTTGAGACATTTTGCGCGCGTCAGTCCCCGGCGCGTCTGGTCGTGACCTGATAGTAATAGGACCAGGGCCGGCCACCGCCCTTGATGCGATAGGCGAATTGATCCGTACCAACACCATCCATGAAGACCATGGGATTTTGCACTTCGACGGTCTGGCCGCCGTCCCGAAAGCTGAATGTTACCGTCATCCACCAGTTGCGGGCGCTGTCATATCCAAAGCCGGTGATCCGTGTGGTCCTTCGGCTGACGACATTTCGACTGGCATCCAGCGTTTCCTGGGAGAAGGTTCCCTCGCCATTGTAAATCAAGCGGCCGACGGAACGCTCGCGGGACCCTTCCGAAATAAAGCTGCATTCGAGCATTTCCGGCTGGATCAGGCTGCAGGTGGAGCGTTCCCCCGAGACCGTCCAGGATTGCGCGCCCGGTATGCGCTGGCGGACCTCGCCGCGCCACTCTCCCGCCATGACACCGAGCACGGCCAGGATCTGCGCGGTATTGATCTGCGCGGTATTGATCTGTGTAGGGCTCACCTGCGCCGCAGCGTCACTGGCCGCGCCCTCCATGCCGTATATGGGATCAACCGGCTGGGCCTTGAACCCGGCAAGGCCCGTCAGAAGCATTGTGGCCGCAGCCAATCTCAGGAATCCCATGAGATGCTCTTTCCTCTTAGATGCCTTACATTGTGGCTTGATCATCAGGAGACGCCACATCGAGAACGCTGATCATGGTGTCACCGTGGCGCCGGCTGTCCGTGAGGGTGAAGCCCTGAGGCGCGACGGCTTCTTCCCGGGCGGAGCGTTCAAAAAGAACGAGGGCATCCATGGCCAGCCAACCGCCGGCGAGGGCCCCGACCAGCGCCTGTTCACCGAGCCCCGTTCCATAGGGCGGGTCGCAGAAGATGAGGTCGAAAGGCTCGGGGAAGGCTGCCGGCCGCTCGCCGAGTTTGGTCGCGTCTCGGCGGAAGATCCTCGCTCGGCCCGCGAGGCCGAGGGCATCAATATTGTGGCGGATCGCGCCGCGGGCCGCCGTGTGATCGTCGACCAGCACCGCGCTCACCGCCCCCCGCGACAGGGCCTCCATGGCCAGGGCGCCAGAACCTGCAAACAGGTCCAGCACCCGTGCGCCGGCACAGGGCCTGCGCCCATGGTCAATCATGTTGAACAGGGCTTCCCGGATCCGGTCCGTCGTGGGGCGGGCGATCCGGCCTTCCGGTGCATGGATCGGCCGTCCCTTCAACGTTCCACCGATGATCCGCATTGTCGCGTTTCTTTCCATCGCAATGTGTCCAAGGTCACCCCCAACTGCGCCCATGCTATGCTGGTTAACCACCGTCGTGCAGGGCGGGAAGTCAGGCAGTGCGGAAGCCCAAGGGAGAAGTGGACCATGAGCCAGGTGTCGGTCGAGCGTGTGGGGCCGGTCGCGCGGATCGCAATGTACAATCCGCCGGACGGATATATGAACAGCGCGACCATCCGCGAGCTCTCCGCCGCCATGGATTCCGTTGAGTCCGATCCCCTGGTCCGGGCCATCGTCTTCACCGGCGCAAGGCCCGACCTCTTCATGCTGCATTATGACATCGCCGAGATCCTCGTCACGGCCCGGGCGCTGCAGGGATCGCGCGCCGGCATTCCTGACGCTCGCGATATGCCTTTTCACGGCCTTTTCAACCGCATTGAAGCCTGCGCCAAACCCACCATTGCAGCGATCAATGGCACCTGTATCGGAGGCGGGCTCGAATTTGCCTTGTGCTGTGATCTGCGTCTTGCGGCCTCCGGGCATTACCAAATCGGTCTGCCGGAAATCCGTGTGGGGATTTTCCCCGGGGGTGGGGGTACCCAGAGGCTTGCCCGCACCATCGGGCCTGCTGCCGCCCTCGACTGTATTCTCCGTGCTCGCATGTTCTCCCCGCGTGAGGCTGCGCATCGGGGCCTTGTCCATGACTGCGCGGTCGGTGACCTGATGGATGAGGCGATGTGGACGGCCGACATGCTGGCTGGTCATCCTCCCCAAGCGGTGGCGGCGGTCAAACGCCTTGTTCGGGGCGCGTCCTCTTGCTCCTTGGAGGAGGGGTTGGAGCGGGAATGGCAGGCCTATGCCGGTCTTCTGACGGGGGACAGCGGCGCCGTTGATCGGCTGGAGAGCTTTGCCGCCCAGGGCATGCCCACCGGTCGGAGCGAATAGGCTGGAATTTGGACCGGTCCTTTGGTGACCTTCTGCTGCCCCGTCGGGCCGCCCTCCGCTTCATCTCATCGCCTGGCGAAGGGGCGGCGCGCATTTTCCCTTTGGTTTTGAGGAACAGCGAAACGGGTTTTGGTCACGCCTGGACCGCCACAATCTATCGGCCGTGATGATTGGCAGAGAGGGTGGCGCGTATGAGGTGTATATATCTTTCAAAAGTGCCTTTCAGTCTGGCTTATTAAAGGATATGGCCTTTTCCTTTAATAAGGGTCTGGCTAACGAAAGGATCCTTTCTTTATGGGCGATGGTCTGCGCTTTCCGTCTCGAATTGGCACCAAAACTGCCACCACATTCCAGGGGGAGGCTGT
>CAYUYV010000220.1:0-5521 GCA_964449455.1 uncultured Alphaproteobacteria bacterium
CAGCAAAAGTGTGTGCGGTTTTGCGGTTCGAAAACGCGATAAATCAAAGAGTGAGGGCCCTTTCAATGACCCGGACTTCTGTGAAAGGGCTCTCGGCGTCGAGCCAAGGCGATCCGACCGGGTTGTCCATTGTGGCACCGTCCGGAGCGGGACCGGCACTTGGCCGGCCCGGGCTGGGTATCATGGTCATGGGAGGGGTCGAGCAATGGGGGGCAGGCAGGCTCAGGGTTGGGCGCCAGCGCCCTGGTTCGGCAAGGACGCCCTGGCGGCATCGGCCTCTTCGCGGGTCACCTGGCCGTCGGCATTCGTGTCGGCAAGCTCGAAGAAGGGCGCGGGGCCATTGATGAACTCGTCAGAGGTCACAGAGCCATCGCCGTCTTCGTCGAAAAGCTCGGTCAATTGGGCAACGCGTTCAGCGAACATCTCTTTGGCACGCTTGAAGCGCGGGCTGTCCGACTGGTTGACCACACCGTCCTCATTGCGATCCAGCCGGGCGAAAAGCGTACGCCGGTTTTCCCGTATTTCGTCCATGGTCACGATGTCGTCGCCATTGCCGTCGGCGCGCATGAACATCTGGACCGGGTCCTGCTGTCCCAGGCCCGGCATTTGGGCAACGGCAGCGGTGGTCACAGTCAAAAGGATGGTGGAGGCAGTTAGAATGCGGATAGACATGGTCGAGGTCTCCATGGGCATGGCAAAAGATCGGCCGGCAACGGACGGTCACTGGCCAAGGGTTTGCCTGAGGTCCGTGAACAAGCGGGGTGATTGGTCGGGAGTGATCAGGGGGTCGGGCAGTCGACGGTATTGCCGGACGCATCGCTGCAGGTGACCTTGCGCGCGCCGCCTTCGCCGCGCTTGCCGGAAGACTGGACATCCACGCTGCCGTCTTCGCCCGTTGCAGTCCGGTCCTTGGTGAAGCCCGTTTCAGAGTTGACGGTTGTGTTTCCAGTCACACTGCCCTTCTGGCCGCTTGCATCCGTAGACCGCTCACCCGAATAGCTGCCATCCGCGTTGCGGTTGAAACTGCCCCGGGTCGTGCTTTGGCCGTTCTGGGTTTCAACGCGACGGCCGGCATTGCGGGACACATTGCCATCGGCGTCTTTCGTGGTTTTGGAGCCGGCACAGCCTGCCCCATTGGCACCACCGGCGCACCGGCTCCGGCCGGCAGCGGCATTGCCCTGACCATCGGTGGCCGCGCCGCGACGGCTTGAAGCGGCCCCGTTCGGGCCGGCCGCCCGGCGGCTCTGACCAACGGCTTTGCCGCCCGAAGCAGGCTTCACAACACGGGTTTTGCCCTTGGCCACTTGGGCGTCGGCCGGTTCGGGCATCAGGACAAAGGCGGTGGCAAATGCCGCCACCAGCGAGAGGACTTTCATCGGGACTTCCTTTTGGTTGTTTGGCGTGGTGTTTAGGGGCGTGGTGTTTGGGTCGGAGACGAACTGTTCGGGTCGGGCCGTCCCGCGAGACGGGGTCCCCCTGTGAGCCACGGAAAAATGGCAGCCGCCCGTTTCAGGCCGATAAGCCGTCTGTTGCGAAACACACCGACAAAGCAGGGCTGGTGAAATGGCCTGCAACAGTGCGTTACAGTCGCTGACGACGGGGCAACAAAGCCGCGCTAAGATGCGACCATGGCAGACACTCCGCTTATCGCCGTCGTCGAAGACGACCCGGAAATCAGGACCCTGGTGCGTGATTATCTGAGCCGGGAAGGCTTTGATGTGCGCGCTTGCGACGGGGGCGCGGCCCTCGACGCGGTGCTGGCCGAAACACCGGTGGACCTGGTGATCCTTGACCTGATGATGCCGGGTGAGGACGGCTTGTCGATCTGCCGGCGCCTCAGTCCCGATCTGCCCGTGATCATCCTGTCCGCCAAAGGGGAGGACATCGACCGGATCATCGGCCTTGAGGTTGGTGCAGATGATTATGTCCCTAAGCCGTTTAATCCCCGCGAATTGTGCGCCCGGGTGCGTGCGGTCCTGCGCCGGCGGGTCCAGGGCGGCGCCAGGCCGGCGGATGGTGAGGGCTCCGGCGGGGAGGTCTACCGTTTCGAGAACTGGCGCCTTGATGTGGACGGGCGCAGCCTGATCGACCCGACGGGCGCATCGGTCCCGCTATCCGGCGGCGAATTTACGCTCCTCGTGGCCTTTGCCCGCCACCCACGCCGCACCTTGAGCCGCGACCAGCTGCTGGACTGGACCCGGGGCAGCGATGCTGCGCCGGTCGATCGTGCCATTGATGTTCAGCTGTCCCGGCTGCGCCGGAAACTGAATGATGATCCGCGGGCACCGCGTCTCATCAAGACCGTACGCGGTGACGGCTATATGTTCGCGGCGGAAGTGGTGCGGGAACAGCGGCCATGAAGGGGGAGAGTGCATGACCTTCTCGCCGGGCCTGGGCCTGCGCCTTGCCGCGGGTGCCGTTGCGATCCTTGTCCTGTGCCAACTTGCCATCGTGGCCTCGTCCGTGCGGGTGCGCGGCGAGGATTTCGACGACTGGTCCGGCCCTGCCATTTTGCGCCAGCTCGAGTCCGGCGTTGCGCTCATGGACACTCTGCCACCGGAGGATCGGCCCAAGGCGCTTCGCGCCATGACCTCGCCCTTTCTGCGCTTTGAAGTGTTGGACGCGTTCCCGGACGATCGCCTGGACGGGCCGCCGCTTCCCGAATTTGCCACCGCCATCGATTTCGTGCGGCGCGGCTTTCCGGACGGGCGCCCGATCCGCATGTATCGCCGATTGCCGGAAACGCTCCTGGAGCGGATGTTCCAGCGCCGGGCTCCCCTCAGGACTTTGCTTGATACCTTCATCGTGGTCGTACGGCTTGAGGACGGCAGCGCCCTGGTCGTGGAGCCGAGTGCCACCTATCGCCGTCAGATGGTCATGAATCTCTTCGCCTTGGCCACAAGTCTCCTCGGCCTTGTCAGCATCGGTCTCCTGGTTTGGGTGGGCTTTGCCACGGCCCGCCCCCTGTCGCGCATGGCCAAGGCCGCCGAACGCTTTGCCGGCGATCTCGATGCGCCGCCGATCCCGGAACAAGGACCAAAGCCCGTCCGCCATCTGGCGCGCAGCTTCAATGATATGCAGCGGCGCATCCGGGACCTTGTCCGGGAGCGGGCGACGACCCTCGCCGCCATGGCCCATGATTTCCGCACTTACCTGACCCGGCTGCGTTTGCGCGCTGAGTTCATTGGGGACGAGGCCCAGCGGGACAAGGCGATCCGTGATCTTGACGAGATGGCCAGTCTGGTCGACGACACCCTACTCTTTGTACGCATGGAACAGCGCGGCGTGACGGTGGAGGCCGCCTCAGGCACCGTGCTGGCCGAAATTGCGCAGGACCTGGTCGCAAGTCACCACGATCTGGGCCATAAGGTAACTCTCACTATTGGTCCGGATGCGGATCACGCGCGGGTGCCTGCGGATGCGGTCGGGCTCAAACGGGCGCTGGGCAATCTGATCGAAAATGCTGTGCGCTATGGCGAGACGGCCGAAGTGACGGTCCATGCCGACCAGGCCGGGGTCCATGCCCATATCCGGGACCGGGGTCCCGGGGTGCCGGCGGAACATCTTGAGCGCCTGACGGAGCCCTTTTTCCGCCTGGAAAGCTCCCGCAGTCGGAATACCGGGGGCGCAGGGCTTGGCCTTGCCATCACCCGCCGGCTGACGGAGGCATCCGGTGGGCGCCTCACTTTACGCAATCATCCCGAAGGCGGTTTCGAGGCTGAGGTCAGCCTGCCTCGTGCTTCATCATCAGCTCTATGACCATCAGCCTCCGAATTGGCGTGTGAAGCCAACGCCCATGCACCGCTGGTCTGTTTCGAATTGGGGGCTGTTTGATTGGGGGAACTGCTGGCCGCTTCATCGCAAAATGGCTTTGCTGCCTTGCAGGAAGCCTCGATATTACAGCAGGACGGGAGGGATAATGCCTGACCCAAGAGCCACACGAGCAATATTTTGTTTCCAGTGTCGTTTTCGGATCAGAAGTCCGCAGACGGACGTGCCAGGACTTCTCATGCGGACTTCTGATCCACGTCAATAGGAGGGCCCGCACATTGCGCAACAATGGGATCTATGACCGGCTTGACCAACAACGTGTGGTGTTCGGCCGTCCGTATGCGGCTCAAGTGGCCGAAGAAGCGGCGCGTCTCGATGCAAACCGGGTTTTCGTCGTGTGCTCGGCAAGCCTTGACGCCAAGCTTGGCGTTTTGGATGCCCTCAGTGCGGCCCTGGGTCCCCGCTTTGCCGGTGGCCACACCAAAATGTCCGCACATACACCGCGCTCAGACGTACTGGCCGCGAGTGCGGCGGCACGGGAGGCCGGAGCGGACCTGCTTGTGGGCGTGGGCGGAGGATCGGTGATTGACGGCGTCAAGGCGATGCAGCTTGCCTTGAGCGAGGGGGTGCGCAATGAGGCCGACCTCGCCGGCTTCGCCCGCAGCCTGGCCCAAAGCCCGGACCGCATTGCGGGGCCGGCTTGTGTGCGCCAGATTGCCGTCCCGACAACCCTGTCCGGCGCGGAATTTGGCACCAATGCCGGTGTGACGGACACTGCGGCGGGCCTGAAGGAAGGCTACAATGCGCCCCAGGGCGCGCCCCTTGTGGTGATTTTCGATCCGGATCTTGCCCGTCACACGCCAGATCGCCTCTGGCTGGGCAGTGCCGTGCGCTCCATCGACCATGCCTGTGAGGGACTGTGTGCAAGCGATACGTTTCCCTATCTTGACCAGCAGTTCCTCGGGGCACTCCGTTTGCTGAACGCCTCCTTACCCCGGACCCGTAAGGCGCCGGACGATGTGGAGGCCCGCTCCCTTTCCCAGCAGGGTGTCTGGGTGGTCTCGGCCGGGATCGGTCAGGTCAAGAATGGGGCGAGCCATGGGCTGGGCTATATTCTGGGCGCCATGGGCGTGGCCCATGGTGAGACATCCTGTGTGTTGTTGCCGGCGGTGCTGGCCTGGAATGCACCCCTGAATGCGGATCGGCAGGCGATGATTTCTGAGGCCCTCGGACGGCCCGATACGCCGGCGGCCAACGCGGTGCGCGATCTTGTGGCAGGGCTTGGCCTGCCCACCCGCCTTGCCGATGTGGGCATTCCGGAAGACCGCTTCGACCGCATCGCAGAGGTCGGTGTCCGCCATCCCACGGTGCTGGCCAACCCCCGCCCCATCACGACCCGTGAAGATATTCTGGAAATCCTGGAACTTGCGCGTTGACGCGATCCAATTGCCTGGTTCGCCGTTCGTTGGGCAAGCCGTCCGCCTGCGATCCATTGCGGCACATCGACTGTTTGAGTCCCCCTGTGCCGCGCGCTCCTTCCTCAACCGTTCAAGCCCAAGGCTCCACTGGAAACAAAGGCTTGCGGGTGGTTCTTTGGACCGAAGCATGAGCTTTCGAACGCGCCGCGGGGGGCGGCGTAGGGGTGTCGGACGGCAGTTGTGGCCTGAGCGTGATCCTAATTGATCGCATTAAGGTCTAAAGCGTTTTCAGCAAAAGTGTGTGCGGTTTTGCGGTTCGAAAACGCGATAAA
>CAYUYV010000221.1:0-5467 GCA_964449455.1 uncultured Alphaproteobacteria bacterium
GAGCCGAGCGAGCCAGCGTTGTTCATGGCCTCATAGGCCATGCCGGCGCTCATGGCGCCGTCACCGATTACCGCAATCACGCTGTTGTCGCCGCCAGCAAGATCCCGCGCCGCCGCCATGCCGAGGCCGGCGGAAATGGAGGTTGAGGAGTGGGCTGCACCGAAGGGGTCATATTCGCTCTCGGCCCGCTTGGTGAAACCCGAAAGTCCGCCGCCCTGACGGATTGTCCGGATACGGTCACGCCGGCCGGTCAGGATCTTGTGGGGATAGCACTGGTGGCCCACATCCCAGATCAACCGATCATCCGGCGTATTGAAGACATGGTGGATGGCAACGGTCAGCTCGACGACCCCAAGTCCCGCCCCCAGATGGCCGCCCGTCACGGACACGGCATCGATCGTCTCTGCACGGAGTTCATCAGCGAGCTGGCGCAGCTCCTTGGGGGAGAAGTCCCGCATGTCCGCCGGCAGATTGACCGTGTCGAGCAGCGGTGTCTTGCCCAGATGGGCGGTATTGATTGTATCGACCAAGGGATCAACCCTCCTGAAGTCCGAATGTATTTATCCTTGTCCGCCCTTTTTCGGCGTCGGCTCTCTCACACCATGACACGGACGCTGCGCCTTGCGTGGCGAAACCGGTCCCAGGCGATCCGATTTCCGAGGGATCAGCAAGAGGCCAGTTCCAAAGGCCAGGAACGCACACGCATGCCTGGCCAACGCGCGGTTGCCCGTCGTGCCGCACCCTGAGCATTGCGCTGCGAACATGGCGGTTTTACGCACATGGGAAGGTTTGCCAACCCAATCCGCAGGCGCATGAGGCCCTGCCGTCTAAGGAAAATCCGGCGCTTTGCGCAAGCAGTCCTGGGCGCAAGCAATCCCGGGTGCAAAATGTCCCGGGTGCAAACTGTCCCAGATACGACAGATCCAAACGGTTTTGGACGTGGCGCATTCAGACCCGAAGCGCAAACCGGACCAAGTATTGTCACCGCAGATACTATATCTGCGGTTACGACTACGGCGGCAACACGCGGCACACCGACAGTATGACCAGTGGCCGTCCGCCAGCAAGTCCATCCTTCGATTAATCGGAAAGGCCCCTTTGAGCCAGCCCCTTCACGACGGCACAGGCCCTTGCCTTCCCTCGCCAATCACGAATCCGGCAAGCCGGCGCAAGGGATCCGCTTTCTCGTCGAAAACGTCCAGATGGCGAATCGCCTGGCTCGTCAGCAAGCTCGCCTGATGGCGGGCCCGCGCTTCACCGAGAACCGGCAAAAAGGTGGCGCGGCCGGGGGTTTCAACGATCGGAGGGGCCGCCGATGCAGCAGACTCAGCCTCTTGTCCCAGAGTGGCAGGGGCGGTCCCCGGTGCGGCGTAATCGGTCAGGTCATCCATGATCTGGAGCGCCAGCGCCAAATCATGCGCATAGCCATTCATCGCACCGGCCAGGTCCTCATTCGCCCGGACAACCAGAGGGCCCGTCTCACAGCTAAAAGCAATAAGAGCGCCGGTCTTCATGCGCTGCAGGCGGGTCAGGGTGCCGATATCCATGTCCTGATCCCGGCAGGCAAAATCAATCATCTGCCCACCAATCATCCCGCCATGGCCGATGGCATCCCCCATATGGGAAATGAGCGCCCCCCGCGTGAATGGATCCGGGCAGGTTTTCGGGCTTGAAAGGATGGAAAAGCTCAGGGCCAGGAGCGCATTGCCCGCCAGAATTGCTGTTGCCTCATCAAAGGCCTGGTGGGTCATCGGCCGGCTGCGGCGGCGCCGGCCGGCCCCCATGGATGGCAGATCATCGTGGATCAGGGCATGGGTGTGCAGGCACTCCACCGCCGCCGCGATGCGCAGCATGGTCCGCTCATCCGCTCCAAACAGGCGCCCGCTCTGGCAGACCAAAAACGCCCTCAGCCGGTTGCCACCGGTCAAAACCGCATAGCGCATGGCCTCAAGAAGCGGTGCCTCCGGGCCCTGGGGCCGCGGCAGAAGCTCCTTGAGCGTCTCCTCAACGGCCTGGGCAAGCTGGGCCATTTCACTGGCAAAGGGCGCGTGTTCGGTTTGAAGCATGGGCAGGATTCCGGCTGGCCGACGCGACACGCGCGCCGGCGGATGATCGGGAAAGGCTTTCGGCGGAACCGGATGAGATCGGGCAGGAAACGGTGTCGTTGGCTTAGCCAAGATCGGCGGGGACGGCGTCCACACCGCCATTAGGGCCGGCGACGATTTTGTCGATCCGGGCCTGGGCGGATTTCAGCTTGGCATCACAGTGATCCTTGAGCCGCGTACCGCGCTCGTAGAGCGTGATAGATTGCTCAAGATCAACCGCGCCGCCCTCAAGCTGCTCAACGATCCGCTCCAGCTCACCAAGGGCCTGCTCGAAACTCATGCCGTCAATTCCAGCCTCTGGCGTGGGTTGCGGGGCCGTGGAGTCCGGGTCCATCATTCTGTCTCCGTCCATTCAAGGGCCGTGATGTTTGATGTCGGGTTGCCGGTTCGCTGACCGTGGCTCCACAACCATCAATCGCAGCACAAGCCGGGTTACCACACACTAAACAGCGTGCGGTGATGAAGCGGCATCAGCGTGGCGCAACGACCGCCCGTGGAGGAACACATCAAGCGACCGCCGGGCGGACCATTCGGCGCCACGCCCAATAGGCATCGCCGCCATCCCGGTAACAAACCCAGCCCCGACCCACGAGCTTGCGCCGCAGAATGCTATTGAACCAGCCATGGCCACACAGCACGACAAGACCGTCGGTAGCAGCGCTCTCAAGCCGATCGGCCGCGACCACGGCCCGCTTTGACGTCATGCTGCTGGATTCGCCGCCGCCGGCATAGCCCATGAGCCACCATGTCCGGCTAACCGCCATCCAGGTGCTCGGGCTCAATCGCACACCCGGTAAAGGGGGCGCGGGAAGAGGTGCTTCGACGAATACGGGATCCACGTCATAGATCTGCGGACCGAATACCGCCCGTGCCGTCTCCCGGGCCCTGGGCAAGGGGCTTGAGAGCCGGTGGACGGCGCCCTCGGCCGCCTCCAGCAAATGCTCCGGCGGCATTTCACCATAAACGAGACCGGCTTCGTTATACGCGCTCCACCAGTCGGTCCATTGCCGGGCACTGAGCAGGCCTTTCCGGGACAGATCAGGGCGCCCGTGGCGCACAAGAAGGATCGGCCCGGCCGCCGCGCCGTCCTCATTCCCCTGCCCTGCCATACGCCCGTCCTCCCCGCCGAAAACTGTTCCGCGTCCTCACCGACAAACCGGGTGCCAAGGGAAATCGCCAAAAAAGCCAAAAAAAAAGCCAAAAAAAAAGAAAGATCACGGATGGTGACCTCCCTTTGCCATTGACCGACGCTGAACCGCGATCCTGCCCTGGTCAGGCCCCCATCAGCGCGCGCACATGGGCGGCGGCGCTGCTGGCCAGTGCGCGAAGGTCATATCCGCCTTCCAGCGTGGAGACAATGCGCCCGTCGCAATGGGTGTCAGCGACCCCCATTAACAGGCGCGTGGCCCAGTAAAAATCGTCCTCGCTCAAGGACAGATGGGCAAGCGGATCGCGCCGGTGCCCGTCGAAACCGGCCGAAATGATCAGGAATTCCGGCCGAAACGCCTCAAGCGACGGCAGCAGCCCATAGGTCATGGCCTCCCGGAAATCGGCCGAGCCTGCACCGGGCACCAGGACACAGTTCACGATATTGCCGTCCGCCCCGCGCTCGGAGGGAAGGCCCGTCCCTGGGAAAATCTGCCCCTGATGGACAGAGCCGTAAAACATGGCTGGATCATCGTGGAAGATGTCCTGGGTGCCGTTGCCATGGTGCACGTCGAAATCGATCACGGCGACACGGGCGCAGCCATGGACCGCCCGGGCATGATAGGCCGCGACCGCCGCATTATTGAAAAAGCAAAAGCCCATGGCCGCATTCGGGGTCGCGTGGTGGCCCGGCGGACGCACGGCGCAAAAGGCATTTGAGCCGGGCCGCGCCATCACCTCGTCTACGGCCTGGGCGGCAGCACCGGCAGCGCGCATCATGGCATCCCGGGAGCCGCTCGACAGGGCGGTATCCATATCGATGAACACGCTCGGGGCACCTGGTTCCGGCACCATGGCCAGGATGCTGTCCACATAAACCTCGGCATGGGCCCTCAGCAGCTCCTCCCGGGTGACTTCCCGGGCAACTTCCCGCGCCAAATAGAAAAAGTCTTCCCCCTCGAAGGCTGCAAGGACAGCCCGCAGGCGATCGGGACATTCGGGATGCCCGTCCATGGGGTCATGGCCAAGGCATGCGGGATGGGTGATGAGGAGCGTGTGCATGGTTCAAATGGTCCAACGCCTGGACGATCCGCGCAAGGGAAATTCGCCTGTTAGCGGTGCCTTACGACTGTCTTGTCAGTGCCGTTACCGATCAGCGACGGGCACAGGATCATTCAGACAAAAGGCAGAGCCAGTGCCAAGACAAAGACAATCATGACACCCACCCGGATCGCCCATCGGGCCAGCGCGGGAATCCGGCGCCACCAGCGCCGCATGGCCGGGCCGAAATAATAGAGCGCCACCCCCATCATGGCGTAGCGCACGCTGCGCGCCAGCGTCGCGGCAATCAGGAACGGCCAGAAGGCGACGCCGGCCACCCCTGCGGCCATGGTGGTGATCTGGAAGGGCACCGGCGTCTGGGCAGCGATGAAAATGATCCAGATACTATAGTCCTGGAAGCGCTGACGCTTGTCCTCAAACGCCGCCTCCATGCCCAGGCCCTCGACCAGGGACACACCCAGGCTGTCGTAAAGCTCAGCGCCGATGAAGTAGAAGATCACCCCACCGATCACACTGCCCACCACGGCAATGGCCGTGACCGGCGCCACATGGCGGCGATCCTCGAGCATCATCGCGGCGAGGAGGAATTCGATTGGCCAGGGGAAGATGGTGCTTTCGAGCAGCGCGCCAGCAAAAAGGACCGGATAGGCATAGCGTGAGCGCACCAGATCCGTTGTCCACCAGGCGCGGATACGACCGGTCGACGACCGCTGCTCCGATCCCGTGGGGCCCTGTTCTGTGTTACGAGCGCACTGCATCAAAGCTCACACCTGCTTCCGCCGGCATGGTGTCCGGCACGAACACGCCCCGCACGAACACACACGGCATGGGATCGCGCGGGCGATCGACCGGATGCCTTTCAAGCTCAGCACTCCCGTGCCAGGGCTTGGGGGTGCCCATGCCTCGCCAGACACCCATTGCGCAGCAGGGCTTTCCGGCAAAATCCCCCCTGGACCGAGCCGCCATGGTGTTCTCCCCACATTCCGATCAGGGCTTTGTGGTACTTGCCCCGATTTGGCACGGGTGAGTCTAGCCCGTTCGCGGCAGGAAGGAACAATGGCGCCCCTGTTGAGGCTCGCAGGTCCGGGAAATCTTGGGCCCACCATTTTTGGCCTCACGGCGCGCAGCGCCTCCGGCGGGGCGGGCTGACCGCC
>CAYUYV010000222.1:0-5330 GCA_964449455.1 uncultured Alphaproteobacteria bacterium
TGCGGGCGGTTTTGTCGGCGTCGGTGTACCCTGTCACGTGGCCGATCTTACTGGCCTTGCCCATTTGAGCCGCCCTACGCCAGGTGACGTCCGAAGCGCTCTACCCGATGGCACCTGTGCGCGACCATTCCAATTCTGGCCCCAGGGTCTCGATCTTCACACGATGGTATCCCCGCAAACCATTTCGGGGAAGCCATTTCGGGGTTTTGTTGCGTTGAGGTTCAGGTCCTCTCGGGCAAGCTCCGCTCAGGTTCCAGACCGAGCGAACAAATGGGGCAAGGGACGGGCGGTCGGGTGAGGCCGCACCGCCGCCGCCCCCCCTTGCGATGCTCTCAACCGTCAGCCTACCGTTATAAAAGGCCGAGTCTCATGGGCTGATGTCTCCATGGGCTCCCAGGTCAGGTTGCCCACATAGCGCTGGGCCAATTGGCCCTGTTCGTTGATCGCGAAAAGATGGAGCCAGCGATTGTCGAAAAGGGCGCGCACGCCGTCATGCCGGGCCAGGATGTCGGTCATGGCTTCAATCGGCGCTTCAATGCACACGGACAAACGCAGCGGATCATGGGCATAACGCTCCCCGTCATGGACCGACTGCCACGAAAGACCGCCCCGCATCAGGCCGCCATTGCCCTCAAACACGCCAATGCCGCCAACCACATTGTGCAAAAGCTTGTTGCCGGAACCGAATGCCTCCGGTGCAACGGTGGAGCCGTAATATTGCAGGCTGATCCAGCTTGCGACCACCACCGGCGCGGTCATGATCAGCTCCAGCACACCAAAGCCCTTCTGACTGTCCTGGTACCAATCATAATCATGGAGGAAGGCGCGGCCCTCAAGACTGCGTCCAGCCGTGCGCCCGCGGGGCGCAGCGATAAAGGCCTTGCAGCCGGCCAGCGCCCATTCCGGACGCACCTCGGCCCAGTCCCGTGCACGTATGGCGATGTCTCCATCCCCCTCGGCCCGCGGCAAACGCAGGGCCCGCTCGCCGCGCGTCACCTTCCCGGCGGCTTTCAGCCATTGCTGCACCAGTTTCAGGTCATCCTTGTGCTGCCCAATAGATATGTCTTTGTCGTAGATCGTGATCTTGTCCGTAGTCGTATCGTGCAGCCCGCCGATAAAGAGCGTGTCATCGGGCACGATGATCCCCCGATCCACCAACCCTTTGCGCACATCCATATCGTTCAGCAGCAGGGCCAACAGCCGGGCATTGACCTCACCGGAATAACCGCCGCACGCGCCGCAATGGAGGCCGCTCGCATGGGGATTGTTGACGACATTGGCTCCATGACCTGCCAGCAGAATGACCCGGGCAAAGTTGGAGGTCAGCGACATGGCACGCAGGACCGTTTCGGCAGCGCCGATCCGGGTCTCCAGATCGAGCTCCGGGGCAAAGCGAGGCGCAGGGTCATTGGGCATTTTCATCGGGTTGAGCCCCAGCCCGTCGCCCAGAAGCTTGCCGATATAGACCGGGCCCATCGCCTCCACAAAGGCAAAGGAGGAAACAGCGGCCAGCTTGAAGCGCCCCCAGGCCCGCTTGGCCCGCGCGGCATAGCGTGTCGCGAGATCCTGCGTGGTCTGACTTTCATCCCCCGAACATGAGCTTACCGTCGGGTTCAGCAGGACCGGCAGACGCAACTCATCGACATCGGAGGCAAAGCGGCGGTGCTTGGCGAACACGCCGAAAAAGCCGGCAAAGCCCAGGGTCTGAATGGCCGGATCGACGGCTTCAAGGGCCCGGCGAAACACCTCGGAGCGCACGTCAATGCAGAACGCGGCCTGCAAGGTCGGCCGCGTGTCGCGGGCCGCTGGCGCCGGTTCAGCCAAAGTGCCGGCAAGACCGCGCTGGGTCGCCCGCTCATTCGCCTCCTGAAGGATTTCGTCGATGACATCGTCTGCCTGGGGCAGAGGAGCCTCAGCATGGGCATCGCGCACCTGTGCCCAGCCCGCATCAATTGTTTCGTGGTGCTGGAGATAGAGCGCTTCTTCCCAAAGGAGGCGAATGGCCAGGAAATCTGTGATCGTCGCATCGGTTTCCTCGGCCAGTTCCGCACGCCACAGCTCATAACGCGCATATTGGGCCCATCCGCCCAAGGAGAGCAGGAGCTGATGGAAATAAGTGTCGAGCGATGCTTCACTCAGGCCCAGAGTGGTGACCGCCCGGGCCATCGCCTCGGCGGTATTGTCGGGGGCATCGGCCACGAAGGCGGCGAAATCCTTCAAGCCCATGATTTCGGGCGTGAGATCATGGGTGGCATAGGCCCGCCAGGCAAACCAGGCCGATTTGCCCCGAGGCGCCGCCCAAAGCGCCTGGCCCCGGTCAAAATAGCCCCCCGCCCAAATACCGAAACGGTCGGCCATGATGCCGGGCCAGTCGATGCCGCTGTCTTCAGCCGCAAGATCGGCCACGGTTTTGAAAGACTCCGCTTCCGGACGGATCTGCTGCGCGGCATCTCTCAGGATCCCGATATGGGCCGGCTTGGTCCCGTGGGGCGAGGCGGCAAGGGCCGCCGACAGGTCGGCGTCAGTGATGACACCCGATGCGATCCGCTCCTGGTACCAATGGCGAGGCATGGTCACGGGCTGGCCGCCAACCCGTGCCAAACGCGCGCCGGTCTGGGCCAGGGTGTCGCTCGTCTGCCCCAGGAAGGGATTGACGGCCACATAGGACGCAAGGGGCCAAAGGGGCGGGATCTGGCGGGCCGCCGAATCGGCGTGAGCCATCACGGGAAAGTCGACCTGGCCGACCGTGGTGTGGATTGTCATGGCTGATCTCCTTCTCACAGGTCAGGACGAGCGCCGGACGGACCAATTGCCGACCATCCGGTCAAAGACCGCATTCGCATACAGACCATTTGCCAGATGGACGCGCAGACCGGCCGCCGCGGGGTGATAGGCCCACAAGGGAAACAGGGCCTGGGCAAGGGCAACCAGGCCAAAACTGAACACGGCAAGGGACAGGAGCGCCCATTCGAGCGGGCCGGGCGCCGGAGTGCGGGGCAGGGTTCCGGAGGTCAACCACTCGGCGCCGGTCTGGAGCGCGAAATAGCTGACCGTGGTGGCGACGGAGTAAACCGCCGTGCGCCGGGTGAGCACGCGCGGCGCGGCATCGGCCAACCCTTGGGCAATCAGATAGGCCACGCCGAAAATCAGAATGGCACCGAGAGCAATCGCCGCTGCCGACTTGCTCGTGAAGCCGAAGGCCAAGCCGATCAGGCCGTAGATCAAAAGCGCAAGGCCAAAGGAGCGGATCACGGCGCCGCCACTGGGAATGGCAATCGGCCCGGGTCGGCGAATGGACGCGACGAGATCAACGGCGGTCCCAGACGCAAGGAAGGCGTGGGCCTTGTAGAGCGAGTGGGCGACAATGTGCAAAAGGGCGAGCGGGAACAGCGCCAGGCCGCATTGCATAATCATGAAGCCCATCTGCGCAATGGTTGACCAGGCGAGCGAATTCTTCACGCCCGATTGGCTCAACATGGCCAGACCGCCAAAAAGTGCCGTAAAACCGCCCACCATCACCAGGAGCGCCAAAGCCCCCGGCGCCGAGAGCATCACATCCGAAAACCGGATCAACAGGAACCCGCCAGCATTGATGACACCCGCATGGAGCAACGCAGACACCGGCGTCGGCGTTTCCATCACTTCTGTCAGCCAACTGTGAGTCGGGAACTGCGCTGATTTCAGCATGGCTGCAATGGCCAGAAGCAATGCGGCCCATGTGCTGCCCGCAGGCGCAGTGCCGTCCCTCGCGGCGGCCAGCATGGTCGCGATATCCGTTGTGCCATAGCCGAAGGCGAGCAGGGCCACCGCGCCAATCAGCGCCGCATCGCCCATCCGTGCCACAACATATTTCTTCCGTGCCGCGCGGATGGCCTGGATCCGGTCCCCGTAAAACAAAAGCAACCGATGCAACGCCAAGCTTGTGGCAACCCATGCCACCGTCAAATGGATGACATTGCCCGACTGCACCAGCAGCAACACGGCGGCGAGCGTGGTGGCCATCCAGCCCAGAAACGCGCTTTGGCGCTCCTCGCCATCCAAATAGGAGGCTGAATAGCGCAGCACGATCCAGCCAACGAAAGAGACCAGCACCAGCATGACGGCGCTCACGACATCGAGCCGCGTCGACAGGCCAATGCCGAACAGACCGATCAATGGCCCGGTGCCAGAGCCGCCCTGAACCAGGAATATGGCGGCCGCGATGGCCGCCACCAATCCGATCAAAGCCGCCCCTTCCATCAATTTGGGCAGCCATTTTGGCCGCTGGCCAGGGTTCTGGAAAGCCATGAACGCCGCCAGCAGCAGCACGGCAGGCGCAATCAGGGGCGTAAGCGCATAGGACATCTGCGGAACGTCTCCGGTTGTGTTTGGGGTTGGCTTAGATTTATCCCGGCGGGTACCTGAAGAAAAATACTTTGTTCTTAAGATAACGTTCTGTTTAAATGAACGGAATGACGGAGCTGAATTATCACCACCTGCGCTATTTCCATATGGTTGCCCATGAAGGGAATCTGACCCGAGCGGCGAGCCGGCTCCACGTGTCCCAATCAGCCGTGTCCCATCAAATCCGTCAGCTTGAGGAGCGGTTGGGGCAGCCCCTATTCGAGCGGCGCGGACGGACGCTGCACCTGACGGAGGCGGGCCGCATCGCGCTTGATCATGCGGATGCCATTTTCGCCATGGGCGATGAGCTTGTGGACGCCATGAAACGGGGTGGGGCTGCACGCCAGGTTCTGCGCATTGGCGCGCTGGCCACCCTGTCGCGCAATGTCCAGGTCGGGTTCCTGGAGCCCTTGCTGGGACGGGACGATATTGAACTGATCCTGCGCTCGGGCAGCTTGAGCGATCTGCTCCAGCAGTTGGAGGCCCATCGGTTGGACGCGGTCCTCGTCAATGCGCCCCTGGCCCGTGACAGCGCAACCCCCTGGATCACCCATTTGATCGCGGAGCAGCCCGTGAGCTTGGTCGGCACGAAAGATCGTGTGAGGGATCGCCACGCCCTGGAAGACTTGCTCCAGGACGAGCCCGTGCTTGTGCCCACATTAACGAGCAGTATACGGATGGGATTTGACGCCCTGGTCGATCAGCTGGGTGTGCGCCCACGCCTTGCCGCAGAAGTGGACGACATGGCCATGCTGCGTCTGCTGGCCCGCTCCGATCTGGGCCTCGCGGTCGTTCCGCCGATTGTCGTAAAGGATGAAATTGAATCCGGCCGCCTGCTTGAGGCCGCACAGCTCCCAGGGCTCAAGGAAGCCTTTTATGCGGTGACCCTGACCCGCCGCTTCCCCAACACGCTCCTGCGGACCCTTATTGGAACCCGCCCCTAGTGT
>CAYUYV010000223.1:0-5260 GCA_964449455.1 uncultured Alphaproteobacteria bacterium
CTAGTGGAGCGGCTCGAATGTTTAAGTTCCCGTGTGCGGCGCGCTCCCCCACTCAAACGCTCGATCCGAAAGCTCCGCTAGAAACAATGGCTTGCTCGTGGTTCTCATGACCGAAACATTTGCTTTCGGACGCGCCGCTTGGGGGATGCAAATGGTTCGGTCCAACCACGAGCGCTGGGAGAAATCCTTCTTCAGTCGCAGGAACTACAGTCCATGAGCCTTTTGCGATCGGCCGCCACCGTCGGGGGGATGACTCTGATCAGCCGTGTGCTCGGTTTCGTCCGTGATGTGCTTGTGGGCGGGGCGCTGGGAACGGGGCCGGTGGCGGACGCCTTTGTGGTGGCGTTCCGGTTTCCCAATATGTTCCGGCGGTTTTTCGCCGAGGGGGCCTTCAATGCGGCCTTTGTACCCCTCTTTGCCAAGCGCCTTGAAGGCGAGGGCGAGGACGCAGCGCGCCAGTTTGCCGAAGAGTCCTTGAGTGCTCTGCTCCTTGTCTTGATCGTGTTGACCGTGATGGCCGAGATGGCCATGCCGTGGCTCATGGTGGCGATGGCGCCCGGGTTCCTGGACGATCCGGAGCGTTTCGACCTGTCGGTGCTCTTCACACGGATCGCGCTGCCTTACCTCCTGTGCATGTCGTTGGTGGCGCTCTTTTCGGGGATTTTGAACTCGCTCGGGCGATTTTCCCTGCCCGCTTTTGCGCCGGTTCTGCTCAATATCATTCTGATCGCGGCGCTGCTCTTTGCCGTGCCCTATCTGCCCAGCGCAGGCCATGCCCTGGTCTGGGGGGTCGCGGTTGCGGGATTTGCCCAGCTTGCCCTTGTGGTCTGGGGCTGTGCGCGGTCGGGCATGGTCCTGCGGCTTCGGTTGCCCCGCATAACGCCGGGGGTTCGCCAGCTCGCCAAGCTTGGCATACCGGGGGTCATTGCCGGCGGGATCACCCAGATCAACCTGGTGGTGGGCCAGTTTATCGCCAGCTTCCAAGATGGTGCCGTGTCGATCCTTTACTACGCCGACCGGATCTATCAGCTGCCCCTCGGCCTCATTGGCGTTGCGATGGGTGTGGTCCTGCTGCCCGATATTGCGCGCCGGGTGCGGGCTGACGATCGCGCGGGCGCCCTTGAAAGCCAGAACCGGGCTTTGGAACTCTCCATGCTGCTCACGCTGCCGGCGGCGGTCGCCTGTGCGGTCATGGCCCTGCCCATCATCTCCGTTCTGTTCGAAGCAACCTCCCAGGCTTTCATGGCCTCTAGTGCCTTCACCGCCGACGACAGCCGCAAAACGGCAGGCGCCCTGTCGGCCTTCGCCTTCGGTCTGCCGGCCTTTGTGCTGATCAAGGTGTTCCAGCCGGCCTATTTCGCCCGTGAAGACACGGCGACGCCCATGCGCTTTGCCGGCATAAACACCATCGTGAACATCCTTCTTGGCATCATTCTGTTTGCTCTGTTCGGCCTCGTGGGCCTTGCCGCCGCGACCTCCCTTGCGGCCTGGGTCAATACGGCGCTCCTCTATCGCGGGCTTTTGGCCCGGGGGGATTTCCAGAGCGATGCCCGCCTGCGCCGGGTCATGCCCCGGATCGCCCTTGCCAGCGCGGGCATGGGCGCTGGCCTTCTGGGTCTTCAAGCCCTTCTCGGCGGCTGGATGGCCGGGCCTTATCTGTGGCAGGTCGCCGGCCTTGTCTGCCTGGTGGGGGGTGGAATTGTGATTTTCGCAGGTCTGGCGCAGATGCTGGGGGCAGCCCGGCTGTCGGACCTTTTGACTGATTTGCGCGGTCGTCCCAAGGCCGCTGATGCGATGGGAACGGAATGATGAGCGAGCTGGAAAACAAGTCCCAAAACGGGCAGGACGGCCAGTCGGAAGCCGATGAAGTGGCCGTTTATCAGGGTCCTGATAAAGTGTTTTCAGGCGTTCAGCCCACGGGCAATCTGCATCTGGGCAATTATCTCGGGGCCATCAAACGCTTTGTGGCCATGCAGGATACCCATGACTGCCTTTACTGCGTTGTGGATATGCATGCCATCACGGTGTTCCAGGACCCGGCCGAGCTGCGCCGGAACATCCGGGAGCTGACGGCAGCCTTTCTGGCTTGTGGTCTTGATGCGGAGCGTTCCATCATCTTCAACCAGTCCCAGGTGCCTGAGCATGCGGAACTTGCGTGGATTTTCAACTGCGTGGCGCGTTTTGGCTGGATGAACCGGATGACTCAGTTCAAGGAGAAATCCGGCAAGCACAAGGAAAACGCCTCGCTTGGCCTCTTTGCCTATCCTGCTCTGATGGCGGCTGACATCCTGGTCTACAAAGGCACCCATGTGCCCGTCGGCGAGGACCAGAAGCAGCATGTGGAGCTTGCGCGCGATATCGCCCAGAAATTCAACAATGATTTTAACGCGCCGGCCTTTTTCCCCCTGCCTGAACCCCTGATCCAGGGCCCTGCGACCCGTGTGATGTCGCTCCGGGATGGCGCCAACAAAATGTCGAAATCGGACGCGTCCGACTTTTCCCGGATCAATCTGGTTGATAATGCCGACACGATTGCCCAGAAGGTCCGCAAGGCGAAAACCGATCCGGAGCCCTTGCCTGAGACAACCGCAGGGCTTTCAGAGCGCCCAGAAGCACGCAATCTGGTGGGCATTTATGCCGCTTTGACTGACAAGACCCCTGATGAGGTGGTTGCAGCCTTCGCTGGACAGCCCTTTTCGGCCTTCAAGCCGGCCCTGGCCGATCTCCTGGTGGAAACCATGGGTCCGATTGGTGCGGAAATTCGCCGTCTGGTGGGGGATCCGGCGGAAATCGACCGCATTCTTGCGACGAATGCGCTTCGGGCTCGGGAGATTGCCACGCCGATTATGGCCGAGATCCGCGACATTGTTGGCTTTGTCGGTCCGGATATCGGAGCCCCATCCGCGCGAGTATCTACAGATAAAGCGGTTGCGGGCCCAGGCGTGTAACAGGTCTCACGGCTCGCATCTGGCGCGGTATCCGGCGCGTGCAGCGGGTGACAAGGCCTCCATTTAAACCTTTCGTTAACCCCTGTGTCGCAAAAGGGTGATGGGGAATTCCTCATCACTGGTTAATGGGGCCTAGCAAAATTGCTCTAAGCGCCCTAATTAACGTCCTGTGAAGTGGGTTACAAAGGGTAAACGAATGAAATTAGGTCCCCGTTCCTGGGGCATCGGGCTGTTTGGCGCGGTGGTGGCATTGGCCGTTTCGGCCAAGGATCACCCGGCCTCCGGCTGGTCTGCTGAATGGACGGCAGCCGAAGAAGCCGTCCAGCTCAAAAGCCCTGGCAGGAATCTGATGATTTCCACCGTCTGGTCCGCCGGCAATTGCACGGCGGTTGGTCGAGGTCAGGTCGGCGCTCAAGCCGATGCCGTTCGCTGCGTGGCGACAGCCTGCGGCGGAACAGGTCCCTGCGATGGTGCAGCCGATGCCCGGCGCGCGCTCATGAAGCCCGCGCACTGACACCCTGTCACAGGGGTTGTAGCGACGATCCGCAGACTCTCCTCCATGATTGCGTCCGCATACCCGACGGTGGCACCATCTGAGCCATGAGCCAGGACAGTGCGTTCACCGTTCCAAAGACAATTGCCCGGGATGCGCCGCGCAAGGTCGTGCGCAAAATTCTCGTTGTGGTCGACACGTCCGCGGAAATGCGGGTGGCGGTGCTTTACGCCTGCCACCGCGCCGCCGCGACCCATGCGCGGGTCTCCTTGCTCTCGGTCGTACCGCCGCTTGATTTTCGCGGTTTTGCGTCCGTTGAGGAGCGCATGCTGGATGAGGCTTTCGATGAAGCCCGTGCCCTGCTCTACGACATGGCCCGCCATGTGATGACCATCACGGGGCGCCATGCGGAGATTGTTGTGCGCGGTGGGTCCACCTTCGAGGAAATGCAACGCCTGTTGGCCGAAGAGCCGGAAATCCGCATGGTGGTGCTGGCGGCGGCCCAGGGCAAAGACGGTCCGGGTCCGCTGATCAGCCGTATCGCGTCCGGTGGCAACGCCTTGTCCCGTCCGGTCACGATTGTGCCAGGGCATTTGAGCGAGGCGGATATCGAGACCCTGGCCTGATCCAGGCCGTGATCCGACGCCGTATCGGGCTTTGCGGGGAGGGGAGAGAGGCGTCATGGGATTTCTGCGCAGGGCTCAGGTGGCCCTTATGATGGGATTTGTTCTGGTGTTCGGGTTTGCCACTTTGATGCAGCTTGTGGCGGATCTCGTGGCGTGGATGACGAATACGCGGGTTACCTTTCTATTTCCCTTAGGCCTGCGCAGTGCCTTTGTGGATCTAAACCATCTTGTGAGCGTGATCAGCGGACTGGCCATTGCCGCCCTTGCCATGGCTTTGATCCTCTATTGGCGCATGAGCGCCGTCGAACACCGCTCCAGTACATTCGACATCCACGACCGGAAGTGACTATACAGGCATGATTGGTTTGTGGATTTGGAGAGCCATATGGCGGCGAACTCATTGGTCCACGCATTTACAATCGATCAAGTCAGTCGCCTGACGGGTTTGAGCAGGCGGCAGCTTGAAAGCTGGGATAGAGATGGTTTTTTCACTCCCAGCCTGGCTAGCGAGAACAGACGCCGTCCTTTGAGTAGAATTTATACGCTTCAAGACGTCATGTCCCTGCGTGTCTTGAACACATTGCGCAATGATCTCAAGATCTCACTCCCTCATTTGAAAGCTGTGAAGGAAAAATGTTCCGAGCTCGGCCAAGACGCATGGCACCGCGTAACGCTTTATGTGGTGAAACGTAAAGTGGTGTTCTATGACCCCGAGATGGGATCAGAGGGCACCATGCGGGAGATCGTTGACGGCCAGGGTGTGCTGCAAATTCCGCTCGAAAGTGTGCACGAGATCACTCGAAAACTGGTCAGTAGTCTTTTGAATTGTGAGCGGGATGATATTGGACAATTGAGTAAAGACCGTGGCGTCGTTCACAATACGAAAGTGGTGAAAGGCACGCGGGGTCCTGTCACCGCAATTCGCAGTTTGGCTGAAGACGGGTATAGTAAAGACGATATCGTGGATCAGTATCCGATGCTCAAGCGGCAGGATGTGGAGGCTGCCTTGAGCGGACAAGCGGCTGCGTGACGCCACCTCCTCAGCTGCTCAAGCTGTTCTTCGATGAAGGAGTGCCTGATGACGTCGGACGCGCTTTTGCAACGCGCGGTCATCAGGTCATTTACCTGCGACACGCTATTGCGACTGGTTCACCTGACATTCTTGTTTGTGCTGCTGCTGAAGCCAATGATGC
>CAYUYV010000224.1:0-5242 GCA_964449455.1 uncultured Alphaproteobacteria bacterium
ATCAGAAGTCCGCATGAGAAGTCCCGGCACGTCGGTCTGCGGACTTCTGATCCGAAAACGACACGAGCAGGATGGGTGGACCATCCTCCTGTCAGCCGAAAGCACCATCTTTTGGGGCCCCGGCGACCTCAAGACCTTCGCGGTCAGTCTCGAAAAACGCAAACCCCGTTTTACAGGCGCTAAAGAGCCCGCCAGCGACTTGGCAATTCGGCGCGCCCGCCCCACAGTGGGGCCTGTAAGCGGGCTTCGTCTTGAGACGTGCAAGAGTGCGCCCGCCTGACGCGACGCGCGAAACCAGGGAGGACAGACCCATGCCCGAAGCTTTTATCATCGACGCCTGCCGCACCCCGCGCGGTATCGGCAAACCCGGAAAAGGGGCGCTGACGGAAATTCACCCGCAGCAGCTTGGGGCCTCGGTCCTCAAGGCCATCGCCGAGCGCAACGGCATCGACACGGAAGAAGTCGATGACGTGATCTGGGGCACCTCCTCCCAGCGCGGCACCCAGGGCGGGGATCTGGGACGCATGTCTGCCCTTGATGCCGGCTATTCGGTCAAGTCCTCCGGCGTGACCCTGGACCGCTTTTGCGGCTCTGGCATTACCACGGTGAATTTCGCGGCCCAGGCCATCATGTCCGGCATGGAAAATCTGGTCGTCGCGGGTGGCACGGAAATGATGTCCCTACACGGACAGCATTCAAGCGGTCAGCCGCCCATCATGGATGCCGGCAACACCCGCCTGCGGGCCTCCCACCCCCAGACCCAGCAGGGCGTGGCCGCCGACGCCATCGCGACCATTGAGGGCATCTCCCGCTATGCCGCGGACCAGCTCGCTTACATCAGCCAGCAGCGCGCAAAGCACGCGATTGAAAATGGCCATTTCGACAAGTCGCTCGTGCCCGTCTATCACGAGGACGGACGGCTGGCCCTCGACAAAGAAGAGTTCCCGCGGCCCCAGACGACCCTGGAAGCCCTGTCGGCGCTCAAGCCCTCCTTCGAGCAGATGGCGGACTTTCCGCTCAATGACGACGGCCTGACCTATCGCAAGCTGGTGCTCGCGAAGTATCCGGATCTCGACATCACCCATATCCATACGCCGGGCAACTCCTCGGGCGTCGTGGACGGGTCTGCTGCCGTGCTGCTGGCCTCGCCGGACTATGTGAAGGCCCATGGCCTGAAGCCCCGGGCGAAGGTCATTGCCATGGCCAATATGGGCGATGACCCGACCTTGATGCTGAACGCGCCAGTGCCGGCGGCCCGCAAGGTGCTCGAAAAGGCGGGCATGACCCTTGGAGATATCGACCTGTTCGAAATCAACGAGGCCTTCGCCGTCGTCGCCGAGCGCTTCATCCGTCACCTGAACCTGGATCGGGACAAGGTGAATGTGAATGGCGGCGCCATGGCGCTTGGCCACCCGATTGGCGCCACGGGCTCCATCCTGATCGGCACCATGCTTGACGAGCTGGAGCGCCGGGACCTGCAGCGCGGCCTCGTGACCATGTGTGCCGCCGGTGGCATGGCTCCGGCCATCATCATCGAGCGCGTCTAACCGACACGCTGACTTTGAGACCGTTTAACCGGGGCCGCCAACATGCGGCCCCGTGCCTTTATGACGCCCCGTCAATCGAAGTCTCCTTTACAGCCGCGCATCCCTGGGCCTAAGTGAAGCCTCGCAGGCGCGTCAGGCACTTGATCTTTCCCCCATATCGGGGTCAGCCGGCATGCCAGTCCGCGCATGGGGCCCCTTGGCGGCACCCCGGCAGCGGTTCTTTCCCGACCTTGCGCAATCGCCCGGATTCCTCGCCGTGCTGTTCACAAGCTATGTGTTTTTGATCCTGTTTCTGCCCATCACCCTTGCTCTTTTTTACGGCCTGCGCCGTCTGGGCTGGGGCCAATGGTCCGTGTCGGCCCTCGTGGTCGCATCCTGGGTGTTCTATGGCTATTGGGATATGGGCTATCTGGGGCTGCTGATCGCCTCGATCCTGGTCAATTACATCTTGGGCAGACTGATCGCGCGGCGCGATCCCTTTGCCATGACGCTTCTCGCCCTTGGAGTCGGGGCCAATCTGTCCGTCCTCGTCATTGTGAAATATCTGGATTTCCTCGGTGAGAATCTGTCCCGGCTTGTCGGGTTCGACTACACACTGATGAATTTCCTGCTGCCCATCGGCATTTCCTTTTTCACCTTTCAGAATATTGCCTATCTCGTCGATTGCTACAAAACGGGCAAGGCGGAAGAGAGCCTTCGGGATTACGCCCTCTTCATCAGCTTTTTCCCCCAGCTCATCGCTGGGCCCATCGTGCACCACGCCTATACGCGGCCTCAGTTTTCAGCCCTTGCGGGCCGCGGCGTGGATGGGCGGATGGTTGCGTTCGGTCTCATTGTTTTCGCGCTGGGCCTCTTTAAGAAGACCATGCTCGCGGACCCGATCGCCCGGGCGGTCGACCCTCTTTATGCTGCCGCAGCGGCGGGGCAGACCTTGTCCTTCGGGGATGCCTGGACCGCGGCCGTGGGCTTCAGTCTGCAGCTCTATTTCGACTTTTCGGGCTATTCAGACATGGCCATCGGCCTTGCCGCCCTGTTCGGCGTGCGCCTGCCGGTCAATTTCCGCTCCCCTTATAAAGCAACATCGATTGTCGAATTCTGGCGCCGCTGGCACATCACCCTGTCCAATTTCCTGCGCGATTATATCTACATCCCCCTGGGCGGTAACCGGTTTGGGGAAGGCCGCAGACTGATTAATATCTTCACCACCATGTTCATTGGCGGGATCTGGCACGGCGCAGCGTGGACCTTCGTTCTGTGGGGGGCCCTCCATGCGGCCGCCATCACCGCCCAGCACGCCCTCGAAGTCCTGTTCCCGGCGATCCGAAAGCTGAATAACGGGCCTGGCCGACATATTGGCCGTCTGGCCCTGCTCCTGTTCCTCATCTTCACCTGGGTGATTTTCCGGGCCGAGGGCACGGATGCAGCGTTCGGGATTTGGCACAGCATGGTGGCTGGCGATTGGGGGCTGGGACTGGGCGTCCCGGGGATCGCCATCGATCATCTGGTTGTGGCAGCACTGATCGCGCTTTTTGCTCCGGATACCCTGGATCTTGTGGGCTATACGGATAACCGACAGGTCCCCTGGCCGCCGCAGCCCGAAAATCCGGTTCAGCCGCGGTTGCGCCCGAGCCCCGCCGGGGCAGCCATTGCGGGATTGTGCCTGGCGGCGGCCTTGGCCGTGGCGTGGAAACCCGCCATTTTCATCTATTTCAACTTCTGACCAGGGAGCGCCGCCATGTCCCCTTTGCGCTTCTTCCTGCTGACCTTTGCGATCGGCCTTGCCGTCCTGGTGCTGCTCGTCAGCCTGCCCCATGACCGTTATCACCGCTTCCAGAGCTATGACAACGGGACCACCCGCAAGGCGGACTGGATCTATGAGCGCCTGCATTTCGACGCCACGCCTGTCGATGTGGCAATCCTGGGGACCTCCCGCTCCGGTGCAGCCCTAAGCGGGCCTGGGATCGAGGCGGCCTTTTGCGAGGTGACGGGCCGGCGCATCCATGTGGCCAATCTGTCCATCCCCCAGACGGGCCGGGACATCCACTATATCATCGGCCGGGAACTGTTCCGCACCAAGACACCGCGGGTCGTGTCCCTCGAATTGAACGAGAACCAGTGGCGCTGGTCCCATCCGGGCTTTGTCTTCCTTGCCGAACCGGCCGACATTGTGACGGCGCCGCTGCTCTTGAACCCCAGCTATTTTCTCAATCTGCTTCGGCTGCCCGGGCGCCAGGCAGAGCGCTTTCTTGAGACCGCGACGGGCAATCCCCCTATCCGGCCCTCCTTCGACTTGAGCGCCTATGTGGGACCGCATCTCGACCGAACCCGGACCATTGCGCGGATTGACGGAACCGTCCGCTTCAAGAATACCTCACCGCCGCCGGAGAAACTGACCCGCGCCGCGACACGCCGGCTACAGAATATATCGGCGCCCTATATCCTGCCAGCTTTTCTGCGTGATTTGGAGTATCGCCTGCCGCGTTACTACACCGATGCCATCCGCGCCGAAGGAAAGGCACGGGGCGCAAACCTCCAGTTCCATTTCTTGCCCATATTCACCAACGAGACTCTTCCTCCCTATATGGTGAAGGAATTCGTTCGGGATGATCCCATCGTGGACCTGGCCGGGGGCGATTTTGCAGAGCCGTCGAACTGGTTCGATGCCACCCACCTCAATGAGGACGGCGCAGCGCTGGCGAGCGATCAGTTCAGCCGTTTTCTTGCAAAGACCTATCCATCCCTTGGCCAAGGGACCTGCCGTTGACGCTCAGCCCAACTGGATGGTGCCCTTCATATAGAAGACGCAGTGGCCGGAGAGGAAGACGCGGTCAGGCCGGTTGAGATCAATCCGGCAACGGATAGTGCCGCCGCGGGCCGAGGCCTGGTAGCCCTTGAGGTCGGTTTTGCCGAAGCGGCCAGACCAATAGGGCATGAGGGTGCAATGGGCCGAGCCCGTCACAGGGTCCTCAGGCACGCCCTTGTGGGGCGCGAAAAAGCGGGAGACAAAGTCATGATCGCTGCCCGGGCGTGAGGGAGCACTGACAATAAGGCCCCAGGCATCGGCCGCGACCAGGGCCTCGCGCAAATCCGGATGGTAGCGCAGGCGCCGGACCTCATCCTCCGTCTCGTAGATCGCCAACAGATTGACCGTGCGCAACAGTGCCAAAGGCCGTGTCTCGAGGATCACCTCGAACTGGTCCAGCAGCTTGCCGGGTGTCTCAATTGGCCGTGCATCAAGACGCGGCAGGTCCATGGTCAGCCCGCCCTCCTCATCCCGCCAGACCACGAGATCCCCGCTGCGGGTCCGGAAAGTGACCTGGGGAAGATCCGCCCCATGCTCGGCAAACAGAACAAAAGCACTTGCAAGTGTGGCGTGGCCGCACAAATCCACCTCGGCCGTCGGCGTGAACCAGCGCAGGTGATAATGCCCCGGCCCCCGCTCCGGTTCGGGCACGAAAAAGGCGGTCTCGGAGAGATTGTTCTCCCCTGCAATGGATTGCAACAGCTCCGGACTGGGCCATTGGTCCAGCGGGCACACGGCCGCCGGATTGCCCGAGAAGACTCGAGCCGTGAAGGCATCGATCTGATACAGGGTGATCTCCATAGGGTGTTTCCTTTGGCTTTTGTGTTTCCGTCATTGCTCGTGTCGTGGATCAGAAGTCCGCATGAGAAGTCCCGGCACGTCCGTCTGCGGA
>CAYUYV010000225.1:0-5208 GCA_964449455.1 uncultured Alphaproteobacteria bacterium
CACGTCCGTCTGCGGACTTCTGATCCGAAAACGGCACTAGAAACAACATATTGCTAGTGTGGCTCTTGGGTCAGGCATTCGCTACGGAGCCCGCCGATCATGCGGGCGAATTCCTGACCCGCCACACTAGGGGTCAGTGCGGCCGGGACAGATGATCGGTGCAAGGACGGAGAGGAAAGCTGGGACAGTCACCTTAGCCTTCCCGTCCCGCGTGGGATGGAGCCCGTCGGGCATGAGGGCGGCGCGCTCGGCCACGGGCAGGGCCTCCCAGACCGGGACCGTATCAATCAGGATGAGCCCTTCCTCGCGCGCCAGGATGCGATAAAGGTCCATATAGGCCTGAAGGCCCGGACGTTCCCAACTGTTGCGCCCAAAGGCCGGGTTCATGGTGGCAAGAATCGGCAATATGCCGCGTGCCTGGGCCGCCTCGAGAATCCGGGCATGATGATGTCGGCTGCGCGACAGGGTCAGCCCGCGGAACAGTGAGGCATCATTCACGGCAAATTCCGTAATGAGAATATCGGGCACCGCCTCATTCTGATCGTCAAGCCACGCGCGCCAGGCCGGGTCCCCCCAGGCACTGGAGGCCCCGGGCTTGGCAATGGTCGTGACGCTGACCGCCGCTCCCCGGCACGCGGACAGGCTCTCCCCGACCCGCTGAGGCCAATCCCCATAATAGGTCAGGCTCGTGCCCAGGATGACGATGGAGAGTGGACCATCGGCCGGTACGGACTGGAGCCCCACCGGCATCAGAACGGCCCCGGAGCCGGTGCCGGACCGGGTCATCTTGGGCACGGCCGTCTCGGGCTGGGCATGCCCGATCACCCCATGATTGGCGAGATACAGACCCAGCGCCGCGACCACGATGAGTGCGACGCCCAAACCCAATGCAACCAGCCGGCCGGTCATGGCGCGTCCTCCCCTCACCCGGTGAGAACGTCCGGGTCTGCCTCATAAAGCACGTCCACCCCGCCAAGGGCGGTCTGGCCCAGGGCCGGGGCAAGGGGCAGGACGGCGGTCGCATAGAATTTCGCAAGCGTCATCTTGGACTGCCAATAATCCGTATCCCCATCACCATCCAGTATCTTGTGGCGGGCCGCCAGCGCGCCGCGGCCCAGATAGTGGCCGCCCAGCACCGTGCCCATCAGGCGCAGAAAGGGCGTTGCGCCGGCAAGGGCATCCGAGGGCTTCTCCCTCAGGGCCGCCATATGGTGCTCGCTCACCTGCTCCACCGCGCTGACACCCACCTTCAACCCATGGATGAGCGGACCAAGGGCCGGATCTTCCGTGGCCGTCAGGGCATGGGCCGTCGCGCGCACCTCGTCCATCAACCGCTCCAACACCAGGCCCCCCTGGAGGGGCAGCTTCCGGGTGGCAAGGTCAATGGCCTGGATCCCATTCGTCCCCTCATAAATAGGGTAGATCCGGCTGTCCCTTAGATATTGCGCAGCACCGGTCTCCTCCACAAAGCCGGCACCGCCATGGACCTGGACGCCGATGGAGGCGTTCTCCACCCCCAGATCCGTGCTGAACGCCTTCGCAATGGGAGTCAGAAGTTCCTCGCGGGCCTTGAAGGCCTCCCGCTGGCTCTCATTGGGATGATTGACCGAGAGGTCGGCGGCCTGGGCCGTGGCATAGCAGATCGCCCGGGCAGCCTCGGTCTGGGCTTTCATCAGCAGCAGCATACGGCGCACATCGGCATGCTGAATAATGGGGATCATGTCGATGAGTTCGTGCTGAAGACCGAAGGGTTTGCCCTGCTTGCGGTCCTTGGCATAGGCCAGAGCCTTCTGGAACGCGGCATCGCTGAGGCCCACAGCCTGGATCCCCACATTGAGCCGCGCATTGTTCATCATGGTGAACATCGCGGCCATGCCCTTGTTCTCCCGGCCGATAAGCGTGCCGATGGCGCCGCCCTCCTCGCCATAGCTCATGACACAGGTTGGCGAGCCATGGATGCCGAGCTTGCCCTCAAGGCCGATGCATTTGACGTCATTGCGCGCGCCGAGGGTCCCATCCTTTTCCACAAGGAATTTCGGGACCAGGAACAGGGACAGCCCCCGCGTGCCCGGAGGTGCGTCCGGCAGGCGCGCCAGCACCAGATGCACGATATTCTCCGCCGCCGGATGCTCACCCCAGGTGATCCAAATCTTGGTGCCAGTGATGCCATAGGTGCCATCGCCCCGGGGCACAGCTTTCGCGCGCAAGGCCCCCACATCGGAGCCCGCATGGGGCTCGGTCAGGTTCATGGTGCCTGACCACTCGCCGCTGATCAGCTTGGGCAGGAACAGGCTTTTCTGCTCCTGGGTGCCGTGGGCGTGGAGCGCCTCAATGGCCCCTTGCGTGAGCAGCGGCCCGAGACCCCAGGCCGGATTCGCCGCCTGCACCATTTCCTGAACCGCCAGCATGAGAAGGCGGGGCAGACCCTGGCCGCCATAGCCCGGATCAAACGGCACGCTGCCCCAGCCCGCCTCGACCCAAGTGCGATAGGCATCGCCAAAGCCGTCCGGCAAGGTCACCGTGTGGTCGGGGTTCAGTTTGGAGCCCTGGACATCGCCGGTGCGGTTGAGGGGTGCCAGAACCTCGCTGGCGAGCTTGCCGGATTCCTCCAAAATGGCGCCCACCAGATCATCAGACAGGTCCGGAAAGGCGCCCGTATCCATCAAGGGCCGCAATCCGATGATGTTGTCGAGGGTGTGCCGGATATCCTTGAGCGGAGCCTGATAGGTCATAGGGTGCCTCCCGTTGTTTTGTCTCCCTCCTATATCATGAAGTCCGATGCTGATCCGAAGGAGACGAACGATGCGCACCGCCGAAACCGCGGTCCTGGAGGACGCAACGCCTGGGGCCGTGGCCCGGGCCGGCGGCATCCTGCGCGCAGGCGGCCTTGTGGCCCTGCCCACCGAAACCGTCTATGGCCTGGCCGCCGATGCGACCCAGGCCGAGGCCGTGGCCCGAATTTTCGAGGCCAAGGGCCGGCCGCGCTTCAATCCGCTGATTGTTCATGCGGCAGGCGCGCAGGACGCAGAAGACCTGGCCCTGTTTTGCGAAACCGCAACGCGGCTTGCCGAGGCCTTTTGGCCAGGCCCGCTGACTCTGGTGCTGCCGCGCCGGGAGGGTGCAGGCATCGCGGATCTGGCCAGCGCCGGGCTCGATACCCTGGCCATCCGCGTGCCGGCTCACCCCGTAATGTCAGCGGTCATCGTCGCGGCAGGGCGGCCCCTGGCGGCGCCAAGCGCCAATCCTTCGGGGCAGGTGAGCCCGACCCGTGCGGAGCATGTGGCCCAGGGATTGGGCCATGCGGTCGACATGATCCTGGATGGCGGTCCGTGTTCCGTAGGCGTTGAATCGACCGTGCTGGCCGTGGCTGACGATCGGGTGACTCTGCTTCGCCCTGGCGGGCTCGCCCGGGAGCGGATCGAAGCCATTGTCGGGCCCTTGTCAGAGGCGGGATCACAAGATGGCGCGCCGCGCTCACCGGGTCAGCTTGCCCGCCATTACGCCCCCCGGGCCCGCCTGCGCCTCAATGCGGACGCTCCCCGGCCCGGAGAGGCGTTCATCGGGTTCGGCGATTTTTCTCACACTACGGATGAGAGGGGGAGCCGGACCCTGAGCGGCGCCGGCGATCTTCTGGAGGCAGCGGCCAATCTGTTCAGCACCTTGCGCGATCTCGACGACCAGGGCGTCGAAGCCATCGCCGTCGCGCCGATACCCGAAACCGGCCTTGGAGAAGCAATCAACGACCGCCTGCGCCGTGCGGCTTTGGGCCGGGACGAAAAAAGCCGAGAGGAACCCTGATGCTGACCTTGCCACAAGCCTTTGTAGACGACGTGAAAGGACTCGTCGGGCCCAATGGCCTGATCACGGGTGCCGCCGACAGCACGCCTTATTTGCGGGAATGGCGGGACAAATATAAGGGCGAGACACCGCTGATTGTCCGCCCAGATACTAGCGAAGAGGTATCGCATATCCTTCGCCTGTGTACGGAGTACCAGATCCCGGTCACCCCCCAGGGCGGCAATACGGGGCTCGTGGGCGGCCAGATTCCATTTGGCACATCCATCCTTTTGTCACTGACACGGCTTAACCGGATCCGGGCTCTGGATGAGGCCAATGACACCATTACGGTCGAGGCCGGGGTGATCCTTGCCGATATTCAGGCCGCGGCGGAACAGGCGGATCGGTTCTTCCCCTTGAGCCTGGCGGCCGAAGGCTCCTGCCGGATTGGCGGCAATCTCTCCACCAATGCGGGCGGTGTGAATGTGTTGCGCTATGGCAATGCCCGGGACCAGGTGCTGGGCCTTGAGGTGGTGCTCGCCGATGGGCGCGTGTGGGATGGCCTGCGCGGTCTGCGTAAGGACAATACGGGCTATGACCTGAAGCACCTGTTTATCGGCGCGGAAGGCACGCTCGGCGTGATCACGGCGGCGACCCTGAAACTGCGCCCGCGGCCGCGCCAGTCCGTGACCGCCTTTATTGGCCTTGGGAGTGTGGCGCAGGCCGTCGCCCTGCTCGGCCGGGCCCGGAGCATCACCGGGGACCTCGTCTCCAGTTTCGAACTGATCCCTGCGATTGGGCTCGATTTTGTTCTGCGGCACGGACCCAATACGAGGGCGCCTTTGGAGGGCAAGCATCCCTGGATGGTGCTTGCAAAATGGACCGCCGGCGAGGGCCATGGTCTTGAGGACTTGGTGCTGGGTTTCTTGTCCGAAGCCACGGGGGACGGGCTTTTGTCCGACGCTGTTGTGGCCCGCTCAACGGAACAGGCCGCCGATTTCTGGCGCCTGCGCGAGTTGCTCTCGGAATGTCAGAAGCCGGAGGGCGGCAGCATCAAACATGATGTGTCCGTGCCCATCTCCGCCATCCCGGCCTTTATTAAGGAGGCGAATGCGGCTGTCGCCGCCGCCTGCCCCGGCATTCGCCCCGTTCCCTTCGGCCATGTGGGTGATGGCAATATCCACTACAATCTGAGCCAGCCGTTGGATATGGACAAAGCCGCGTTCCTCGACCGCTGGGAGGCGCTGAGCGCGACGGTCCACGACATCACCGCAGCCCATGGCGGCAGCATCAGCGCCGAACACGGCATCGGCGTCATGAAGCAGAGCATGCTGGCCCGTTACAAAAGCACTATCGAACTCGACATGATGCGCAGTCTGAAGAACGCCCTGGATCCTCTCGGCCTCATGAATCCAGGGAAGATTCTGTAGC
>CAYUYV010000226.1:0-1523 GCA_964449455.1 uncultured Alphaproteobacteria bacterium
GGGCGAGAAGATCGACATCATCCAATGGTCACCGGACGCAGCGACATTCATCGACAATGCGCTGGCGCCCGCCGAAGTGGTCAAGGTCGTGCTCGACGAGGATGCGGAGCGGATCGAGGTGGTCGTGCCCGATGATCAGTTATCGCTCGCCATCGGCCGCCGGGGGCAGAATGTCCGTCTCGCATCCCAGCTCACAAGCTGGGACATCGACATCATGACGGAGCAGGAGGAAAGCGAACGCCGCCAGGAGGAATTCCGGCAGCGGACCGAAACCTTCATGGTCGCCCTTGATGTGGACGAGATGGTTGCCCAACTCCTGGCCTCAGAAGGTTTTGCCACCATTGATGAGGTCGCCTTTGTCGAGCTCGAAGAGCTTTCGGAAATTGAGGGCTTTGACGAGGAAACGGCGACCGAACTCCAGAGCCGGGCCCGGGAATATCTGGAGGCCCGTGACGCGGAGCTGCACAAAAAGCGTCTGGAACTGGAGATCCAGGATGATCTGCTTGAGATCGAAGGCCTGACGCTGCCAATGGTCGTCGCGCTTGGCGAGAATGATGTGAAAAGCGCGGAGGATCTTGCGAGCTGCATCGCGGATGACCTCACCGGCTGGGTCGAGACCCGCAATGGCGAGAAAAAGCGGATGGAAGGCTATCTCGAAGGCTTCAATCTGTCGTCTGCGGACGCCGAAGCGCTGGTCATGCAGGCGCGCCTCGCTGTCGGATGGATCACGGCCGAGGAATTTGCTGAACAGTCGGCCGAGCAGGAAGAGGTCGAGGCACCCGCCGATGCCGAAGGCATGGAGCTGGCCGCCCGCGTGTTCGGCTCTGGCGGCGGCCGGTCCGGCGGTGGAGAGTCGGTTGTCGACCGGGATGACGTCTGACAGTCCGGCCGTTGCCGATATTCCTGCGGATGACGGTCCCCAGACCCGGGGGCCGGAACGGCGGTGCATCGCGACGGCCGTGAGCGGACCTAAGGATCGCCTGATCCGGTTCGTTGCGGATCCCGGCGGCGTCATCGTGCCGGACCTTGCTGAAAAACTGCCTGGGCGGGGCGCTTGGGTCGGGGCCTCCAGAGAGGCGCTGGACCAGGCGATCAAGCGCAAGGCGTTTGCCCGAAGCTTGAAACGGTCTGTCTCCGTACCATCTGATTTGTCCGGCCTGGTGGAGCGACTGCTGTCCCAGCGTTTCTTGGCCCGGCTTGGTCTGTTTCGGCGCAGCGGGCGGCTGGTTACGGGATTTGAAACCGTTTGCGACAGACTTCGCGCTGGAAAGGCTCAGATTTTGATCGAAGCGGCCGATGGGGCTGACGATGGTCGAACCAAAGTGCTGAAGCTGGCAGCCAAGGCCACGCCCGGCATCCTGGTCTGTGCCCTGGTCCGGAGCGATGAGTTGGGTCGAGCCCTGGGCCAATCCGCTGTCGTCCATGCGGCGCTGGCGAGTGACGAAGATGTCAGCACCGGCATGGACCGGGATATCATGCGCTTGGCGGGTTTCCGCGTCCCCTGGCCATGGGGTGATGGGCCA
>CAYUYV010000226.1:1623-5202 GCA_964449455.1 uncultured Alphaproteobacteria bacterium
GCCAGGGGGTGATGGGATGGCAAAAGATCACGGACTGCGGGAGGCCTTGACAGTGCCCGTGCCCTGGCCCGGATCGGCGACTGATCCTGGGGATCGCAGCGGTTTTGGCGCGCGTTAGGTCGAGGGGGCGTTGCCGGAAGGCACGCGGCTGACACGACGCTGACGCGATAATGGCAAGAAAAGCCACCGTTCGGCTGGCGTTAGTCTGCGGTTCAGGGTAAGACAACGCTCTGGCGACCTGCGTATCGGTTTCACTGGGCCTGTGTTCACGTCCGCAGCTGCGCGCTCAACCTAGCGCATCTGCGGCTCAAGACGTGGTTCTGCGGCTCCTTTCAGCCGTATCCTCACGATGACCCTGGCGACAGACGGGCCTGCCATATGCGGCGAGCCGAGGCGGCGGGGCATCGAGTCGTTTCAGTCCCGGGCGGGATGGGTTGTCTTTCGGTGGCGCCGGGAAACAGATGCAGCCCCCTGGCGGGCCAGGGCTGACGGGCCGGGTAGCGGGTCCAAGACAATCACGCCGTGAGAAACGAGCACGCCGTGAAAAACGAGCGATCATTAGGACGACGCGCAGGTCCGACAGATCGGACCTTCAGTGTTCAAAAAGCGGACGAGAGCACATTGACGACATCGGGTCGCAAACAAATCAGTCTTAAAGGGTCTTCAGGATCGAGCACGGTCCGGCAGAGCTTGTCCCACAGCCGAACCAAGGCCGTGGTGGTCGAGAAGAAGCGAAAGCGGATTATCGCGCCCAAGGAGACAACGCCGCGGGAGCCGGCGGCCGAAGTAAAGCCGGTCGCAGAAGCCGCTACGCCAGCGCCGAAGCCTGCATCGCCTGCGGTCGACCCCGCGGCCGCGGCGCCGGCGGCCAAAGCGGAACCGCCTAAGACGGAAGCGAAGGCTCCAGAAGCGCCGCCACCGGTCACCGAGCCCGCACCGGCTGCGCCAGCCGCCGAAGAAAAGGCCGCGGAAACCGCACCGGCGCCCAAAAGCGATCCTGAGTCAAAGGCCGAGGACGGTAAGGCAACCCCGTCCGCCAAAGCCAACGGCGCCGCCGCGGCGGCTGCCGCTGCTGCGGCTCCGGCACAAAAATCGGCTGCGCCCGCGGCAGAGGACGCAAGGGCACCGCAGGCCCGCAGAGGTACTGCAACGCCGGCCAAGCCATCGCCCACCGGTCGCGCCGCACCAGCGGGTGGCGGACGGACTGCCACGGACTCCAAAGGACGCCGGGGCGGCAAAGGCGTCGTGCTCAAGACACTGACGGAAGAGGAAAAGCGCAAGCGCGCCGCCGCCTTGAGCAGTGCCCGGGTCCGGGAAGTCGAAGACCGCAAGCGCGCCGAAGAAGAAGCCAAGCGCCGCGCCGAGGAAGAAAAGCGCCTCGCCATCGAACGGGCTGAACAGGCCAAGCGGGAAGCGGAAGAAGAAGCCCGCCGCAAGGTCGAGGAAGAAGCCAAGCGCAAGGCGGAGGAAGCCGAGGCAGCAGCCAAGGCCCGCAAAGCGGCCCAGGAACCGCCGGCGGCTGATCGGTCGGAAAAAACCCCCGGCAGGGCTGCGGATGCAGCGCGTGGACCGGGTGCGAAGACCCTCGACACCGAAGAGGATCGGGCGCGCCGTCCGGGGACCCGCCCAGGCACCGGAGACCCGGCCAAGCCCGCGGCCGCCCGCAAGGGCGAGCAGCGCCGGCGCACCGGCAAGCTGACAATCACCCAAGCGCTGGACGAGGACGGTCAGGAGCGCGTGCGCTCCCTTGCCTCCGTGAAACGGGCCCGGGAACGGGAACGCCGTCGTCAGCTCGCGGCTCAACAGCAGCAGCAGCGTGTCGTCCGTGAAGTCGTGATCCCCGAAATGATCACGGTGCAGGAACTGGCCAATCGTATGGCCACCCGCGCCGTCGACATCATCAAGAATCTGATGAAACAGGGGGTGATGGCGAAGATTAACGACGTCATCGACAGCGACACGGCCCAACTGATCGCCGAGGAATATGGCCACACGGTCAAGCGCGTGTCCGAAGCCGATGTGGAAGAAGGCATTATCGGCGATGCGGATGTCGAGGAAGATCAGGAGCCGCGGGCGCCGGTCGTGACCATCATGGGCCATGTCGACCACGGCAAGACCTCGCTGCTCGACGCCCTGCGGGAAACCGATGTGGTCTCCGGTGAGGCCGGCGGGATCACCCAGCATATTGGTGCCTATCAGGTCCAATTGGCTGGTGGTCAGAAGATTTCGTTCCTGGATACGCCGGGCCACGCCGCCTTCACCCAGATGCGGGCCCGCGGTGCAAAGGTCACCGATATTGTGATCCTCGTGGTGTCGGCCGATGACGGCGTGATGCCCCAGACGGTCGAGGCCATCAACCACGCCAAGGCGGCTGAAGTGCCGATCATCGTGGCGATCAACAAGATCGACAAGCCGGACGCCAACCCGGATCGGGTGCGCCAGGACATGCTCCAGCATGACATTGTGGTGGAGTCCCTCGGCGGCGATGTGCAGGACATTGAAGTCTCGGCCCTGAAGAAAATGAATCTCGACAAGCTGCAGGATGGCATCCTTCTGCAGTCGGAGATCATGGAACTGAAGGCCAACCCGAACCGGGAAGCCGAAGGCATCGTGATTGAAGCCAAGCTTGATCGCGGCCGCGGTCCGGTTGGTACGGTGCTCATCCAACGGGGTACGCTGAGGGTCGGTGACATCTTCGTGGCCGGTGCCGAATGGGGCCGGGTCCGCGCTCTGCTGAACGACAAGGGCGTTCAGGTCGACAGTGCCGGGCCATCCGTACCCGTTGAAATTCTTGGTTTTGATGGCACGCCTGAGGCGGGCGACATCTTCGCGGTGGTGGAGAATGAAGCCCGCGCCCGCGAAATCTCCGACTATCGTCAGCGCAAGCGTCGGGAAAACAAGGTCGGCGGCGCCGGCGGCCGGGGTTCGCTGGAGCAAATGCTGGCCCAGCTCAAGGAAGCCGACAAGAAGGAGTTTCCGCTCGTCATCAAAGGCGACGTGCAGGGCTCGGTCGAGGCCATTATGGGCGCACTTGCTCAGTTGTCCACGGACGAAGTGGCAAGCCGGCCCATCCACACGGCTGTGGGCGGGATTACCGAGAGCGACGTGATCCTGGCGGCCGCATCGAACGCGCCAATCATCGCGTTTAATGTGCGTGCGAACAATCAGGCCCGGGACCTTGCTCAGCAGGACGGCGTGGAGATCCGCTATTATTCGGTGATTTACGATCTGGTGGATGATGTGAAGGCGGCCATGTCCGGCCTTCTCGATCCGACGCTCCGGGAGCATTTCCTCGGCAATGCCGAAATCCTGGAAGTGTTCAACATCTCCAAGGTCGGCAAGGTTGCCGGTTGCCGGGTCACCGAAGGCGTGGTCAAGCGCGGCGCTAAGGTTCGTCTCATCCGGGACAATGTGGTGATCCACGAAGGCACGCTCTCCACCCTGAAGCGCTTCAAGGACGAGGTGAAGGAAGTCCATGGCGGCCAGGAATGCGGCATGGCTTTCGAGAATTACCAGGACATGCAATCCGGCGATGTCATCGAATGCTTCGAGGTCGAGGAGATCCAGCGGACTCTCTAG
>CAYUYV010000227.1:0-5161 GCA_964449455.1 uncultured Alphaproteobacteria bacterium
TGCCTCACCCGGGGATGCCTCACCCGGGGATGCCTCACCCGGGGATGCCTCACCCCGCGTCCTCAATGTGGACGTCTCGGTCACCACGTCCTGAATGCCCTCCATGGTACCGTCCTCCCATGGCCAATTCCGTTGCAATTCATCGTATCATTCGCCGGTTAAGGGTTTTTATTGCTCACCGGTCATAATGATCGCTTCGTAATGAAACGGATTCAATGCCCCCCAAGATCATCCGCATGAAAAATATCGGATTCGGAGAGACATCATGGATGGCTCTGGGCGATTTCTTTGACCAAACTTGGGGCCGGGCAAATGCGCGTATCGCAGTGCTTCCGCAAGTGTTCTGCGCTGCGGTAAAAGTGTTCCGGCCTTAGGCCTCAGTTTCAAGGCGGTTTGCGACCGGCCATTGGATTGGCGTTTTGCCCTGCAACGCGCCCCGTGCGGCGATCAAACACATTTCCGGGAGCACGCCTGATTGCAGTCCCGGCGCAGCTCCCGCAGGGACATATCGGAGCACCGCGTCAACCTGCCCCGCCGCCTGTTGGAGGCAGACCGGCACCGTTACACCCTGAAGGACATGGCCGAGAAAAAGCGCAGCGAAAAGATCGCCAGTTCCCGGCGGCACGCGATCAAGTTTTTCAACGGTACACAACCAGGCCGCCCCGCGCGTCACGGCAAGACATCCCAAAGAGGTGGGCTGGGCCGGAATGGGCACGGATGTGACCACCGTGAGCGGACAAGACAGGGAACGCGCCGCCCGCAGCGCGCTGTCCGGATCGACAACGGCAATACCCGACAGAAGTCCGAGCTCAAAAGCGTTTGGGGTCAGAATATCTGCAAGCGGTACAAGGGTTGCGGCCATGCCTTCAGGAATCCCGTCGCGCACATAAGTGCCTTTGGGTGAATCCCCCATCACCGGGTCGCAGCAAAACAGGACGTCGGGATTGGCGGCACGGGCAAGTGCCACCGCCTCGGCAACCTGCCTCACGTGATCCTGGTGGCCCAGATAGCCCGACAGCACGGCCTTGCAGCCGCTCAAGAACCCGCGTTCCGCGAGCCCCCCAACCAAGGTTCCGAGCGTTTCGGCTGGAACGGGCGCCCCAGCGAAGCCGCCATGGCCGGGATGGTTCGAAAACAGGACCGTCGGCACACCCCATACTTCATGACCGAGGCATTGGAGGGCGAATTGGGCGGCACTATTACCCACATGGCCGAACACTACTTGAGATTGAATCGAAAGAACGCCATGCATGATATCGTCATCCCTCCAGACGCGACCCCCCTTGAGTCCTCCCGGACTCCTGGCAACTCACGCCGGCGTCAGCTTGGCAGTAACGACCTTGAGCGTATAGGGTCTGACCATCCAACCCCCGATCCGTTCTTGAACGCCCACCCTTCATCCGGGAAGCTCTGCCCATGACCTCGCCCAGCGCCCTGCCCATTCGCCCTCGCCGCAGTGTCCTCTATATGCCGGGATCGAACGCACGGGCGCTCGAAAAGGCCAAGAGCCTGCCGGCCGATGCGCTGATCCTCGACCTTGAGGACGCCGTGGCACCGGATGCAAAGGACGTGGCCCGCGAGCAGGTCTGTGCCGCCGTCGCCGGCGGTGGCTATGGGCACCGGGAACTCATTATCCGGATTAATGGGTTGGAAACGGATTGGGGCGCCGCCGACCTGGAAGCTGCCGTCAGGGCCCGCCCCAATGGCATTCTGGTACCCAAGATCGACGGGCCCGATGCGGTGGGCGCCGCTGACACCATGATGGCCGAAGCCGGCGCCAGCGTCGACCTTGGCATGTGGGCCATGATGGAAACGCCCCTGGCCATGCTGCGAGCCGAGGCCATCGCGGCCCGGGCACGGGACACGCGCCTAGCCGCCTTTGTGATGGGTACGAATGATCTCGTTAAGGATCTGGGTGCCCTTCAGACGCCTGACCGTCTGCCCCTCGTGACCGGCCTCTCCCTAACCCTCCTTGCCGGAAAGGCCTATGGCCTTGCCCTGATCGACGGTGTGCACAACGGCATACAAGACATGGATGGATTCATTCAGGTCTGCCGCCAGGGCCTTGCCTTCGGTTTTGATGGCAAGACCCTCATTCACCCAAGCCAGGTCGAACCCTGCAACCAGGTCTTCACGCCGGAGAAAACCGCCGTGGAATGGGCCCGGAAGATCATCGCGGAATTTGAAAAACCTGAGAACGCTGCCAAAGGCGTCGTCCAAGTGGAAGGGCGAATGGTGGAGCGGCTCCATGCGGAGCAGGCCCAAAGGCTGGTCGCCCTGGCGGAGGCCATCGAGGCCATGGAACGGGCAGCCTGACCGGCGGATAGGACACCGTAAGAAGGCCCATGTTTTTGGGGATGTCTCAATGACGACGAAAATTAACTCGGCCAAGACCAATCCGGGACGCTTCTTCGAGGACTTCACCCTTGGGGAAACAATCAGACATGCAACGCCCAGGACCGTTCGGGAGGGCGAGTGCACGATGTACACGGCGCTTTATGGCACGCGCTTCGCGCTACAATCCTCAAGCGCCTTGGCCCGGGCCTGCGGTCTGCCGGAAGCACCGGTCGATGACCTGCTCGCTTTTCACATCGTGTTCGGAAAGACCGTGCCGGATGTCTCCTTGAATGCGGTCGCCAATCTGGGTTATGCCGAGGCCCGGTTCGAGGCGCCGCTCTATCCCGGTGACACGGTCTCTACGACCAGCGAGGTCATTGGCCTCAAGGAGAACTCCAACGGCAAGACCGGCGTTGTCTATGTCCGCTCCAAAGGCACGAACCAGCGCGGTCAAACCGTGATCAATTACGTCCGCTGGGTGATGGTGCGCAAGCGGAGCGAAGGGGCCATTGCACCGGCGGCCCATGTTCCGGACCTGAAACCGGCAGTGGCGGCGGAAGACCTGCGGCTGCCTGAAGGCCTCGACTTCGGCGCCTATGACTCAGTGCTCGCCGGCTCGCCTCACCTGTGGGACGATTACGCCGTGGGCGAGCGGATCGACCATGTGGACGGCATGACCCTTGAAGAAGCCGAGCACATGCAGGCAACCCGCCTCTACCAGAACACGGCCAAGGTCCACTTCAATCAGCACACGGAAGGTCAGGGTCGGTTCGGCCGGCGCCTCATCTATGGCGGTCATATCATTTCGATTGCCCGGGCCCTGTCCTTCAATGGGCTGGCCAATGCCTGTTTCGTGGCAGCGATCAATGGGGGGCGCCACACCGCGCCATCCTTCGCCGGCGACACGATCTATGCCTGGTCGGAAGTGCTCGACAAGGCCCCCCTGCCCGGCCGCACGGATGCAGGGGCCTTGCGGCTGCGGCTTGTGGCCACCAAGGACCTGCCTTGCGCAGATTTTCCCTATCGCGATCCCGAAGGCGGTTATCTGAGTTCCGTCGTGCTGGATCTCGACTACTGGGTCGTGATGCCCCGGCGGTGAGTCCAGGGACAAAAAGGGCGACACCATGCGGCGCGCGGCGAAATTGACATAGGCCCCGCGCGCCATACACTCCCTACGCCTTTAGGAGGGGTGGTGTGGCTTGGGGATCAGGCGATAAGCGAAGGGGCCGTGCAAACAGACGGGCCCACGGGCCAAGATCCCTTGATTACATGAATTCATGGCTGTGTCCGGCGAGACGTCCGATCGGATGCCACGGGCCTCACAGCATCTTTCGGGCGCTGATGTCTGGCGTCCCAAACCGGCCGCGTTGAGAGAGGACTGGATATGGCAGAGACTTCGATGACGGGAGGACGGCCGGTGAACCGTCCCCTGTCCCCTCACCTGCAGATCTGGCGGTGGCATGTCACCATGGCCACGTCGATCGCCCACCGCATGACGGGCGTCGGCAATGCCATTGGCAGCCTGCTGCTGACCTGGTGGCTAATCGCCGCCGCTACGGGCCCCGAGGCCTATGGGGTTTTCGCAAGCTTCATTTCAAGCCTGTTCGGCCAGCTCATCCTCTTCGGCTTCACCGCGTCCCTCGTCTACCATCTGCTTAATGGGGTGCGTCACCTGTTCTGGGACGCCGGTGCCGGTTTCGACCTCGCCACATCCCGCAACTCCGGATGGCTGGTGTTCATCGGAACGGCTGTCGTGACGGTCGCGATCTGGGTCGCGGCCTATACCTTCATGGGAGGCGCATGATGAGTGATCTTCGCACACCCCTGCGCAATGCCCGGGGCCTTGGCTCGGCCAAGGAAGGCGTGGGCCACTGGCTCGCCCAGCGCACCACGGCGATCGCCCTCATTCCCCTCGTGATCTGGTTCATCGGGTCCATGGTCGCCTATGCCGGCGCTGACTACGACACCATGATCGCCTATCTGAAAAATCCGATCGTCGGCATCCTGATGGCCCTGTTCGTAATCGCGTCCTTCCACCACATGCGTCTCGGCCTCCAGGTCGTCGTGGAAGACTATATTGCAAGGGACAGCACGCGGGCCGTGCTCCTGCTGCTGATCAGCTTCGCCACCTTCGGGGTTGGTGTCGCCGCACTGTTCTCCATTCTGAAAATCAGCCTGTCGTGAAAGGATCTGCCATGACGGCCTATGACATTATAGACCACACCTTCGACGTCGTCGTCGTCGGCGCGGGCGGATCCGGCCTGCGGGCGACCCTGGGCTGCGCCCAGGCCGGCCTCAAGACGGCGAACATCACCAAGGTGTTCCCCACCCGGAGCCATACGGTCGCCGCCCAGGGGGGCATCTCCGCCGCGCTCGGCAATATGAGCGAGGACGACTGGCGCTGGCACATGTACGACACCGTGAAGGGGTCGGACTGGCTCGGTGACCAGGACGCCATCGAATATCTGTGCCGCAACGCGCCCGCCGCCGTGTACGAACTAGAGCATTTCGGCGTGCCCTTCTCCCGCACCGAGGAAGGCAAGATCTACCAGCGCGCCTTCGGTGGCATGACCAAGAATTTTGGTGAAGGACAGGTCCAGCGCACCTGCGCCGCCGCCGACCGCACGGGCCACGCCATTTTGCACACGCTTTATGGTCAGTCCCTGCGCAACAACGCAGAGTTCTACATTGAATATTTCGCCCTCGATCTGATCTTCGACGAAGAGGGTGCCTGTCGCGGTTTGATGGCCTGGAACCTGGATGACGGCTCCATCCACCGCTTCCGTGCCCAGCGCACCATCCTGGCCACCGGCGGCTATGGCCG
>CAYUYV010000228.1:0-2825 GCA_964449455.1 uncultured Alphaproteobacteria bacterium
GCAGACGGACGTGCCGGGACTTCTCATGCGGACTTCTGATCCACGACACTAGAGCGGGAATTGGCGCTGATTCATCAATTCGCGCTTTCATGGATCTCCTGCAGATCCGTTTCGGTTTCTTCCTTAAGGTCCCCATTGTTCCGCATGAACAGCATCTCGTAACGCGCGGCCATGCGCTCGGCTGAGAAATCTGCCGAACGGTGGACGGCGGCCCGGCCAAGCCGGTGGCGCAGATGCACTTCGCCCAGGACTTCATTGATGGCGTTCGCCCATAGACCTGGCGCGAGGGCGGGATCATGGGTTGGAACAAGGAGGCCCGCCCGGTGGCCAGTGGCATCGCTGAGCAGTTCCACATGGGCAGGCGTGTCGCTGGCGATGATCGGCAGACCCGTGGCCATGGCGGTGGTCATCAAGGTCATGCTTACGGTATCGGCTGTTCCGGCGTCGAGATAGAGGTCGCAGGCCCGCATCAGGGTCCTGAGGCGGGCCTCATCCCCCATGGGCCACAGACGCACCCGGCTCGACAGGCGGCCGGCCCGGATCTGGGCCTCAAGGCGTGGGCGCTCCGGGCCGTCGCCGACGATGAGAAGAAGCACCTTTGGGCAGGCCTCCAGGGCCGCCACCGGGATTGTCAGGGCCCGTTCGGGGGCGAAGGGCCCGCAAACCAAGGCGATACGCCCCGCCGCGGGCAGATCCAGGTCCCGTCTTGCATCCTTCCGGGGCCGTTCATCCACCTGAACGGTCAGACCCGATGGGATGACCTGAAGCCGTTTGCGGTAGGACCGGGGATAATGGCTGAACGCGTCGAACAGTGTGTGGTTTGGCGCCACCACACTGGTGTAAAGACCAAAGGATCCCGCGATGAGATCGGCCAAGCTGTTGAACGGCGATGTTGAGGGGGCACTGAGCATATGGGCGGCGATGCGTTGGCTGATCCCAGCCTGCCAGGCGCTCCACTGACCGCGCAGATGGGCCGCAGCATCAAGGGTGATCACCACATCCGGATCAATATCCTTTAGGGCCTGGGCAAGGCTGCGTTTGGTCTGGCCCCCGGCGCCATCGAGGGCGATGACGTCTGAATCGGGAAAGAACTCCACATCGTCGTCCCCAGTGCGCAGAACGATGAAGGTGAGCTCGTGGCCGCGCTCCATCAGCCCGGCCTGCAACGCGCGGGCTGTTTCCCCTTCTTCCCAGCTTGCCGGGCGGGACATCAGCGCCGCGATGCGTCTTGTTCTCAAATCACTCTCCACACGCTGGCGGGTCACATGCTGGCGAGGGGCATGCCCTTGCCTTAATGACAGAACGGTATTGCCAAAGAAACGCCATCGGGAACGGCACACTGGCAACGACGATGAGTGGAGGAAATCCATCGGTTCGAAGATTTCAGACACACAGGTTGTGTTTGGCATAATCGGTGCGAGGCGCGTCGAAAAGGGGCGGGCCACCGGGAAAGGGCGTCGATACGTCGTCCCTCCTGCCTTTGGGGCCGTTGACACCCCCCCAGTTTTCGGCAAGACCAGCTGATGGCGGTGGGACGGTGCTTCCGGTGCGTGGGAGTGAGACGGTGCGTGGGAGTGAGATCAGGGATGTCTGCTGGCATTTGGGCTGATCTCAGTGAGAGTGTTTCATGGACCGGTGTGTCGTTGGGCAACCGGCGCATCACGGGACAGGGGCAAAAACGGGTTTGGTTTTCCTTGAGGGTCTTTGGGTTGACGCTCCTTGAGCCGAGGCCTGTTCCGACGGGACGTGTTGGGAGTGGGGCGCCAGCGGTTCGGCGTCGGCTGGCAGTGTTGACCGCAAGATGGACTGAAGCAGGGCATTGATCTGGATTGGGATTGTCCCGCGCAAAGGCGACGGCTCCGATGGGCCGGTGGGATCGGGTCGCTTTGAGGCACGGGACCTTGTTCGGGTCTGTAACGAGAATGGAGTGTGCAGGCATGAAAATCGGACGTTTGGGCATTGTGGCGCTGCTGACCATGGTCATCGTAGGGCTTGGCGGTCCGCGCTGGGCATCGGCTCAGGATGAACTCATTTCGGCTCTCGAAGTGTCGTCCCTCGCGGAATATCGGCTTGGACCGAATGAGAGGGTTCGGGTCACGGTTTTTGGAGAGGACGATCTGTCGGGTGAATACCAGGTCGATACGACGGGTTTCGTCGCCCTTCCGTTGATCGGCGAGGTCATGGCCGGCGATCTGACCATGCGCGAGTTCGAAAACGCCGTCGAGGCGCGGTACGCAGACGGTTATCTGATCAATCCCAAGGTGAGCGCAGAAGTGGTCAATTATCGTCCCTTCTTCATCAATGGGGAGGTCAACGATCCCGGGCAGTATCCCTTTGAACCCGATATGACGATTCTGAAGGCGGTCTCGACGGCGGGGGGGTATACCTATCGCGCCAACCGGCGGAAAGTCTACATCCTACGTCCAGAAGTCCACTCCGAGGAAATCGAAGTCCGCGCCAATTCTGATCTGAAGGTTATGCCAGGCGACGTCCTGCGGATCCCAGAGCGGCTTTTCTAAAAAGCCGACCATTTGTGCGGTTTTGAGTGCCCTTTACGGTTGACCCCGGACGTCCCGCGTCCGGGGTTTACTATGCCCTGACCTTACCGACACCTGCCAAACATCCATCGGCACGCGGTATCCCTTTGCCAACACTTGCCCAAAAGGGGGGCACCCAGAAGCCCATGCCCCTGGATGGGGAGTTTTCATTGCGATTCGCTTAAGGCTTCGCTAGAAAACCAGCACGTGTTGTAGGCTTATCCTGTTACGCGGCGGGCAGACCCAGCAGATTGCACGACGAGCGTTGTGGTGCTGGGCATGTGGGGC
>CAYUYV010000228.1:2925-5080 GCA_964449455.1 uncultured Alphaproteobacteria bacterium
GATCCCGGGCAGCTCGGTTCAACAAAGCTCTGCGAAAACCTGTGGTCGGCGGGCCGAAAACCGGGTTAAGACAGGGTGTCAGTCCGGCAAGATGCGCCCAGCGTCGCGGGGTGGCCACGATGATATCAACTTCGGTGGAGCTGACCGTCTATCGGCGGTGCATAGAGCGCTTTTTGATTGTGTTGATGCGATCGGCATGCGAGCGAACCCCGCAGACTGTGGTGTTGATCGGAACCGTGAGGAGTACGGAGTGGAGATGTCCAGAGTTTTGAACCGTGCCGTAGCCGTGGCGGCACTCTCCACGGGCATTATGATGGTTTCGGGTGAATTCGCGGGCACTGCCTACGCCCAACAAGGGGCGGGAGGCGGCAACCGTTCTGGCGCGGGAAGCACATTCCTCCGCGAGCCACTCAACCGGGACTCCGTCGATCGGCGTGCGCGCCCCGAATATGACGCGCTTGGCATCCGGGTCGGATCGTTCACCCTGTTTCCGTCGGTTGAAGTGGGTGTCGGATACGATACCAACGTCTTCCAGGCCAATGACGAGCAGGGGGATTTCTTTTACGGGATTGCACCCCGGGTGACGCTGGTGTCCAACTGGTCGCGCAATCAGCTGATTGTTTCGGCCGGGGCCCGGAGCCGCTTCTTCACTGATTTCGCCTCTGAGAACACGACGGACCCGGATATTGTCGTCCAGGGTCTGGTTGAAGTTGGTCCCCAAGCCGCCCAGGGCAGGCAATCGGGCCTGCGTTACTTTGTTGGTGCACGGACCACCCACGAAGCCCGAGGCGAACCTGAAGCTCTCGTCGCCACGGCAGAACGGGTCCAGTTCGACACCTATAGCGGTGGCGCGCGCTGGGACTCCCAGCTCAACCGCGTTCGGTATGGCATCGGCGCCGAGGTCGACTTCCTTCGCTACGAAGAATCCGACGTTGTTGTCGGCAGCCTTGCTGACACCCTTGACGTCGGGTTTGGCGGAGCTGCGGCCGACGGTATTCTGACCAATGATGACCGGAACCAGAGCATCGTCCGGGCCAGCGGCGAATTGGGATACGACTTTTCACCTGGTTACGTCGCTTTTGTTCGCGGCGAATACAACAGGCGGACTTTCGAAGAAGATCTTGACCGGACAGGCAGCAACCGGGACTCCGATGGTTTCCAGTTCGTGGCCGGTACACGTCTTGAGCTGACGAACCTGCTCGTCGGTGAAGTCTTTGGTGGCTACTTGGAACAGCGCTATGACGACGATGCGCTTGCGGATGTCGCCGGCCTGGTCTTCGGTGCTGAATTGGAATGGTATCCCTCGCCGCTGTTGACGGCCCGGGTTGGAGCGGACCGGCAGGTTGTGGACACGATCGTGGTCACGCCCACCGGCGTCACGTCCGGCCGTTTCGACTCCAACGTCAATCTCGGTGTCGATTACGAAGCCTCCCGAAACATCATCATCTCCGGTGATGCGCTCTACCGGGGCAGTAACTTTGAAGGCACGGAACGGGAAGACGAGGTGTATCAGGCGGGTATATCAGGCCAGCTCCTGATCAATCGCAGTGCCCGGGCCCGGCTTGGATATATTTACAATGCCCGGGAATCGAACCAGCCGAATGAGAATTTCTCCCAGCACACGATCGGCCTGAACGTTCTGTTGCAGCGCTGACCGGCCGTACTCGGACGGATCACCGGCCCGGGGTACAACGTCAAAAAAAGCCAGCGGGTCCCAATGGGGCGCGCTGGCTTTTTTATTTGGCAAGGGGGTGATCAGGCGTAAGACAAATGCCTCTCAAAACCATCATTGCGAGCGAAGCGGGGCAATCCAAATGGAGCAAGCGCCCTGCGCTGCCCATGGCGTCCCTTCATGTGCGATGAGGATGGGCATGCATCGACGCCGATCGGTATAGGAGGGCAGTGCCGCCCTTTCAGTCAGCAAGCTGATAACTTGCGGCGATCCATCAAACGGTCCAGCCGTTCTACAAGAGCTGTTTGCGATCAGTTTGGTTCATGCCCAGGCCGCGACCGCGGGCCCTGCGCCCCTGCGCCGCCCACGCGGAGGCGCTGCGCGCCGTGAGCGAAATCAGACAAGAGTTGAGTCCGTTTGAACGGAGACTCTAGTGTCGTGGATCAGAAGTCCGCATGAGAAGTCCCGGCACGTCCGTCTGCG
>CAYUYV010000229.1:0-5073 GCA_964449455.1 uncultured Alphaproteobacteria bacterium
AAAACGCTCTAGTCATCCGCATACTGTTTCGTCAAGACCCCTCCCCCTTTGGACCGTCCGTCCCGCGTAACGCACGCGCCTGACGCCGCCGCCGCGACGGATCCAGTGGCGGGTTTGCGCACCCAGATTTCATCTTGACAGGCCCCACCCTCTACCGCCTCAATAATAGGAGTGAATGCTCAATTTTGTCCAGGACGACATGGATTGATTATGGATCCAACGCAAGACCTCCTGAGGAGGACGCCAACACAAGCCCGCTCCAAAAAGACCTTTGATCTTATTTTGACAACGGCGGCGGCCGTTTTGGAGGAAGTTGGTTGGGATGGGTTGACCACAAATCTCGTCGCCCAGCGCGCAGGCGTGGGCGTGCAATCGCTCTACCGCTACTTTCCAAACAAGCTGTCAATCGTTGCGACCCTGGCAGACCATCTGATTGCGGATTGGAACACGTGGCTCGAGGACTATGACGGCGACATTCCCAAAGATCTGCCGCCCGGCGACTATTGGGTCGGGGGCATCCGCGAACTCATCCGGCAGCTGAAGCAATGGCCTGGCGGGGTCGCCATCCGGCGCGCGATGAAGAGTTCACCCGTCCTGCGGCGGATGGACCTGGAGGATACAAAGCAGGTCGCCATCCGCATGGCAGCCATTTCGTACCAAAGGGGCTATGGTTCCTCGCCGGCGGACCTCGAGCCAGCCTTCCTTATGCTGACGGAAACAGCTGTGTCGCTGATCGATCTTTACTTTGAATGTGAAGGCGACCTTGCTGAACATGTCTTGCAACAGGGCCTCGAGATGCAGGCCGCTTATCTTGAACGCCTGTTGACCTCAAGCAATGAGCCATCGGCGTGACGAAGATTTTGGGGCTAGGAGATCAGACATGACCATCTTGATCCGCGTTGTGATCGTCGCGTTGATCCTTATCGGGGCGCTCATCGCCGGGGCGCTGTGGCTCAACTCAAATGCAGCCGGGAACGCAACAAAAGGCCCAATTCGCAACAGCCCTTTTCCGGAAAGTGCCCAGACCATCACCCTAGAGGACGCTGCGCCGGGCACGCGCTATTGGGCCTATGGCATTGGCTCCGCCGGCTTTGTTGACGGACGGGCCTATCTTTACGACATCAACGCAAAGCGTCTGGGTCAACTCAGTACTGGGTTCTGGTTCACCAATCTTCTGACAGCAGATCGTCATGGTGAAATCCTGACTGTTGAAACCTATTTGAGCCGGGGCACACGAGGCGAGCGGACGGATATCATTGCGGCCTATGATGACATCACGCTCCGGCCCAAATACGAGATTGTGATTCCGTCCAAGCGCATGCATGCCACCCAGCCGACCCAGATGATGCGTATGACGCCTGACCAGCGCTTCGTGGCCGTGGTGAACTATACACCAGCACAATCGCTGACCATTGTTGACCTGGAAGAGCGCCGCTTTGTGGAGGAAGTCGAAACACCTGGCTGTATGGGGGCCCACGAAGCGGGTGAGCGCAGCTTCTATTTGATTTGCAGCAACGGCTCTTTCATGCGTCTTCGTCTTGATGCTGATGGACGCGTCATTGAGCGTGACCGGACGGAGCCCCTGTTTGATGCCATTAAAGATCCACTGACGGCATCTCCAGCAAAGTCGGGAAACACTTGGTATTTCATCTCGCGCCATGCCAACCTCCATGCCATCCGGATGACAGATACGGACATTGACCATCTCGACGCCTGGTCCCTCTTGAGCGATGCGGAGCGCGCAGACCAATGGACCATAGCGGGCCTTGGGCATCTTGCGGTGCATCGGGCAAGCGGGCAGCTGTTTGTGCTGGTGCGCCAGGGTAAACCGGAGAAGTTCGAGGACCCAGGTGAAGAAGTCTGGGTTTACGATATTGCGACGAAGGCAAGACTCCAGCGCATCAAGATGAAGGATCTCACCGTTTCCATTGATGTGACGCAGTCAGAGCAACCCCGCCTGGTGACTATGGACCTTCACATCCCGGTGTCTATTCTGGAGACGATGTGGATTCTTCTCACCGAAGGTGAGGCCGGCTTCAGAGATTTGCTTCAATCCCGGGTCAATGTATATGACGTTGACACTGGCACACATCTCGTTCGTGGCCCCATCAATCCGGGTGGGTCCCATATCGCGATCCAGGCCTGGTGATCGTGATGGTACTCGATCCATTGTTCGCAAATGTGCTGTCCTTGGCCCTGTGTGCGCTATTCAGTTTAGGAGTGGTGCACAAATTGTCCGACTTCACCCGCTTTAATGGCACGCTGAAAGCCTATCGCCTTGTGCCTGAGGCACTGGTGAGCGTCGCGGCGGGCATGATCATCCTTGTAGAGATCATCGCCGCAACCCTTCTTCTGCTCGGTCCTGTTCAAGGTGCGGCGTTGCTGGCCATGGGCCTGCTGACCGTCTATGCGGCGGCCATCGGAGTGAACCTGCTGCGCGGCCGAACGCAAATTGATTGCGGCTGCCATTTTGGGCAGGGATCGGGGCAGATATCTGCTGCATTAGTGGCGCGAAACGGGCTGCTCTGCGCCTTCGCCGCAGTGTTGCTCGTGCCGGTTTCTGCCCGATCCTGGACCTGGCTGGACAGCACTGCATGCCTGTTTGGCCTCCTGGCCGCACTCGGGCTCTATCTGACGAGCGAGACATTGATCCGGAATGCTCAATTTTGGCGATGGAGCCAATCATGATTGAAGCGCTGACTGTCGCGGTGATCCTGTCCTGGATTGTCATCCTTGCCCTTGGCATCGTGGTCTACGCCCTGACACGGCAGATCGGTCTCTTGCACGACCGGATCAAGCCCGTGGGCGCATTATCCCTTGGACAAGCCTTGCAAGTTGGAGACCGCGCACCGGACTTCTCCCTGCCCTCCCTCAATGGTGGCGACACACCGATCGGCGGGGCTGCCGGGGACGGTCGCAAGACATTGCTGTTCTTTCTGTCGAGCACGTGCCCGGTCTGCAAAGAGCTGCTGCCAGCACTTAAAAGTCTTGCTGCAGACGAAAAAAAGCAGTTGCGGCTTGTCTTTGCGAGCGATGGAGACGAGGCGGAGCATCGCGCCTTTATCTCCCGTCATCATCTCGGGTCCTATCCTTATGTACTGTCAGCCGAGGCCGGCATGGCCTACCGGATCAGCAAGCTACCCTATGGGGTTCTCATCGGCCGAGGGGGCTCGATTCTGAGCCATGGTCTCGTCAATTCGCGTGAACATATCGACAGCCTGGTTGAGGCGTCCGAGACAGAGGGAGTTGCCGCATGATCGGGTCTCTTGATCAGCTTGTCGAACGGATGACACGCCACAGAGCACGAACATCATCCCGGCGCGGATTTATTGGCAAGATGGGGGCTGCGCTGGTCGGTGCTTCACTCTATCCGTTGGCACCGGTCTTCAGAAGCGGCGCCTTTGCTCAAACCAGCAATCAAACCGTGCCCGAACAGGGCGACCCGAACGACTGCAACTACTGGCGCCATTGCGCGATTGACGGCTTTCTGTGCGGTTGCTGCGGAGGATCGGCGACAACATGTCCGCCAGGATCGGTTGTCTCGGACATCACCTGGATCGGAACCTGCCGCAATCCAACCGATGGCAAGGACTATGTCATTTCCTACAATGACTGCTGCGGATTGTCCGCATGCGGGTCCTGCTTCTGCAACACAAACAAAGGTGATACACCCATCTATCGTCCGCAGACCTCAAATAACATCAATTGGTGTTCGGGAAGCCAGGCCGGTGTGCCCTACCACTGTTCCCTGTCCGTCGTTATCGCAGTGGCGGAGTAAGGCGACGTGGCAAGGATCACGGTCCTTTTGATGGCCTCGGTTCTTTGGGGCGGAGCATCAGCCGTGCAGGCGGATCCTGTGCGGATTGATTACATGCTCAATTGCCAAGGGTGCCATTTGCCCGGCGGTGAAGGATTTCCTAAGCGCGGCGTGCCACGTTTGCGCGGTGCGGTGGGCGGATTTCTGGGAGTCGAAGGCGGACGCGCCTATCTGGTTCAGGTTCCAGGGGTTGCCCTGTCTGACTTGCCGGACGACCGTCTGGCAGCGGTTTTGAACTGGATCATCCAGGAATTCAGCGAGGCGGAAAGGCCTGCAGACTTTGTACCGTATACGGCGGAAGAAGTTGCCCATCTGCGCAAAAGCCCGTTGATCGAAGTGGCACCAGCGCGCAAGGCCTTGATGGAACGGATCCGAGCGGCGGAAGAAGATTTGGACGGTGCTTCCTCCGAGAGCGCCAAAGAGGAGAGGCAGAGCCATGGTGAATAGGGTAAAGACCGCCCGCTTTTTGCTCAGCTTGACGGTGTTCCTCATGCTGTTCGCCGTCCCGGTACCAATGAATGCCCAGCCCGCCGTTGAACAGCCGGGCTGGAGTGAAACCCTGAACCAATGCGCCTCATGTCATGGTGCGGACGGAAAGGGCATGCAAGAAGTGCAGGCGCCACGGCTCGCAGGGCAAAGCGAACGCTACTTGGCTGAACAACTGAGGCATTTCGTCAAAGGCCGCCGCGGAACCCATGCGGATGATCTATACGGCCAGAGCATGGCGGCATCGGCAACCATGCTGGATGAAGCCACGATTATGCGCCTTGCGCACTATTATGCATCCCTGGAAAGCGTGACACTCGGGACGGCGGCGCCGCAAGCGGCTGAAAGCCCGGAAGATCAAGGCGGCGTTCTCTACGCAGCCAATTGTGCGGCCTGCCACGGTCCGTCTGCGGAAGGTGCGGATGTGCTTTATGTCCCTAATCTCGCCTTGCTCGACGCGGCCTATCTGCGCCGGCAGATAGAAGCCTATCAGAAGGCCTGGCGAGGCGGCGCGAATGCCTCGACCCGCGCAAAAGGCATGCGCCAGATGGCGTTTCAATTCAGGTCTCAGGATGAGATTGACGAGGTCGTTAAATATTTGACGCAAACGGCCAAAGAACCGGCGACTGGAGACGTGGAACTCTGATCGGTACGGAATTTCTCCGCCACAACATTCGCCGCCACCCCATGCCCGCCCCGGGTTTGCCAGGCTTCAGGAGACCGAAGACCGGCACCTTGAACGCCGCGCTCTTTCCGCACCGCGCTCTTTC
>CAYUYV010000230.1:0-5061 GCA_964449455.1 uncultured Alphaproteobacteria bacterium
GGATCTCGACCGGGTGCTGAGCGATCTGGAGGACCGGGGCCTTGTGGGCTGGGACCGTCAGGCCAACCGCTATGACGCCCATCCCATCGTGCGCGGCGTGGTCTGGGATCGCGCCGAGGCGAAGGACCGGGAGGGGGTGCACGAGGCCCTGGCCGCCCATTTCCAGCCCATGGACGTGCCGGATAGGGACGATGTTGAAAGCCTCGCGGAGCTGACCCCCGCCATCGAATTGTTCCACGCCCTGGTGGACCGGGGCCTCAACGATGAGGCGTGCGATATTTTCCATAACCGGCTGCAAGACGCCACGCACTTTCGGCTGGCGGCGCATCGGGAGCGCATCGCCCTGTTGGAGCGCCTGTTCCCCGACGGCCCAAACCGCCTCCCGGCCCTCTCGTCCCACCGTGCCCAGGCCTGGACCCTCAACGCCCTGGCCTTGGCCTACCAATACTCAGGTCAACCCGGGCAGGCCGTGCCCCTTTTGCAGCACGCCGCCACCCTAGATGAGCAGGCGGGGGACAAAACCAATCTCGCCATCGGCCTTAGCAATCTCGCGCGGGCCCAGATCGAGGCCGGGCAGGCCCGGGCCGCCATCGGCGCCCTGCACCAGGCCCTGGTCATCAATCGGGACGGGGAGAATCGGTTCGAGGAAGGCGTCCACCTCCAGAACCTCGGCCGTGGGTTCGCCCTGTGCGGCGCCATGGGTCCGGCGGGCATCACACTCCGCCGCGCCGTCCGGATCTTTCAGGATCGGGACAACCGGCAGAGCCAGGGCCTGGTCCGCGCCTCTCAGGCGGAAGCCGCGCTGTGGGCCGGTGCGCCGGACCGGGCCGCCGCCCTGGCCGACGCGGCCTGGACCCTGGCTGCCCATCACCGCTATGAGAAGGATTTCATCCAGGCGGCCCTGCGCCAGGGGCAGGCGGCCCTGGCGCAGGGCGACCAGGCGCGAGCCGAGGCGCGGTTGACCCACGCCCTGACCCGGGCCCGCACCGTGAGCCTGGTCGAGTTCGAACTCCCGGCCCTGACCGGCCTCGCCGCCCTGCGCCATGCCCAGGGGCGGACGGGCGAGGCCCGCACCCTGCTCGATGAGGTCTGGGACCCGGCCGAAGAAGGCCCCTATCCGGGGCACAAAGCCGATGCCCTGAACATGCTGGCCCAGATCGAACGGGACACGGGCAACGCGAAGGCCGCCATCGCCGCCGCCACCGAGGCCTATGAACACGCCTGGTGGGACGGCCCCCCTTACGCCTATCACTGGGGCCTGGAGGCCGCCCGCGCCCATCTCGCCGCCCTTGGCGCCCCCGAACCAACCCTTCCGCCCCATGACGAAACCAAATTCGACCCCCTCCCCGAGGTGGACCTGAACCCGAAGGACAAATTCTGGGTCGATCCCGACACGGACGACCCCTGGTCCTTCAACGATCCGGATCCCAAATAACCCCCGTCCCTGCAAGCGCCGCTTCGTCATGCTGCTCCTTGCAAGGACGCCTGTCGCCGGGGGGCAGCACATCAGGCGTGGCCCCCGTCCTGGACCATGATGCCCATGGGCAGCGAGGCGATGGTGGGGGCGGGGGGCGTGATTTCGAGCGAGGGGGCCTGGATGAAGAGGCCGCCATGGAGATGGGCGCGGGCGGTCATCTGGGCGGCGGTCCAGGCGGTCTGCGTCGGAGCGCCTGCAAGGAGCCAGGTGAAATGGGCTTCAAACAGGGTGCGATGGTCCATCTGGGCGGCGGACAGGGCGGCCACGATGCAAATCTCGTCACTCGTCGCCCGCAGGCAGCCCGGCCTGTGGACGCGGACCCTCCGCCGTCCATGCGTCCCGAGACACTGGGCGAGCACGACAAGCCCGTTCAAGGCATCCTCCGCATGGGCCCCCAGTTCAAGCCCATAGCCTTTGGTCAGGGTACAGCATGTGCGGTGCCCGATGGCGCAGGCGCGAAAGCCCCAAAGCGCGAACCGCCCGCCAAAGCCAAGCTCCGGGATCATCACATCGCCCAGATCCGCGCCGCTCTCCATGCCGTCCCTCTCCACCGCATCCTCCATCGTCCTCCAGGGCAGGGTGCATTGAAAATGAGAATGGATCGCGTTTCAAGGGTAAATGAGAATGGATCGCAAATTTGATATGGATCAAGGAGTGGCCCGGATCAAGGAGCCCCGGCTAGAGCCCTTTCACAGAAGTCCGGGTCATTGAAAGGGCTCTCACTCTTTGATTTATCGCGTTTTCGAACCGCAAAACCGCACACACTTTTGCTGAAAACGCTCTCTAATGGACGGGGCTGAGCGGACCCAACCCTCCCCATCCTCGCCCGGGGATCACGCAATCAATTGATCCGGACACCATGCTTTGGACGGCAGGCTGTGGACGGGTCGGTGGTGGCGCGTTCAGGCGGCGCGTCGTTTGGATCGTTTCGCCGCCGTTTTTTTCGCCTTGGCCGCGGTCTTGCGCTTCGGTTTGGTCGGTGAATTGCGATCTTTTTCGTCTTCTGCGGGCTCGGCGATGGGGGCGCCGGCCTTTTCCAACAAGGGGCGCAGATAACGGCCCGTATAGGACTCCTTCACGGCGGCCACCTCTTCGGGGCGGCCGGACGCGACAATGGTGCCGCCGCCGTCGCCGCCTTCCGGACCCAGATCAATGATCCAGTCAGCGGTCTTGATGACTTCCAGATTGTGCTCGATCACGATGATGGTGTTGCCCGTGTCGACAAGTTCATGGAGCACTTCGAGCAGGCGGCGGATATCCTCGAAATGGAGGCCCGTGGTCGGCTCGTCCAGAATATACAGGGTGCGGCCCGTCGCCCGGCGCGCCAGCTCCTTGGCAAGTTTCACCCTCTGGGCCTCGCCCCCGGACAAAGTCGTGGCCTGCTGACCAATCCGGATATAGCCCAGGCCCACCCGCTTCAGCGTGTCGAGTTTCTCGCGCACGGCCGGCACCGCCTTAAAGAAGGTGGCGCCTTCCTCGACCGTCATGTCCAGGACATCGGCGATGGATTTGTCCTTGAACTTCACATCCAGCGTTTCGCGATTATAACGCTGGCCCTGGCAGACATCGCATTGGACGTACACGTCGGGCAGGAAATGCATCTCGATCTTGATCACGCCGTCGCCCTGGCAGGCTTCGCAACGCCCGCCCTTCACATTGAAGGAGAAGCGTCCGGGCTTGTAGCCGCGGGCTTGGGCTTCGGGCAGGCCGGCGAACCAGTCCCGGATCGGCGTGAAAGCGCCCGTATAGGTCGCCGGGTTTGAGCGCGGGGTACGGCCGATGGGGGACTGGTCGATATCGATGACCTTGTCCAGGTGATGCAGGCCCAGGAGCCGGTCATGGTCTCCCGGATGCTCCCGCGCCCCGTTCAGCTTACGGGCAATCGCCTTATACAGGGTCTCGATGGTCAAGGTGGACTTTCCGCCTCCGGACACGCCTGTAATGCAGGTCAGGGTGCCCAAGGGGATTGTGGCCGTCACATCTTTCAGATTGTTCGACCTTGCGCCTTCGAGCACGATTTCACGGTCCGCCTTGATGGCGCGCCGCTCCGTGGGTACGGGAATCATCCGTGTACCCTTGAGATATTGCCCCGTAAGGGAGGCTTTGCTGGCCATGACCTGGTCCGGCGTGCCCTCGGCAATCACCGTGCCGCCATGCTCGCCGGCGCCCGGGCCCATATCCACCACATAGTCGGCCGTGCGGATCGCATCCTCGTCATGCTCCACGACGATCACGGTGTTGCCGAGATTTCTCAGGTGCTGGAGCGTTTCCAGCAGGCGGGCATTGTCGCGCTGGTGCAGGCCGATCGAGGGCTCATCCAGCACATAGAGCACGCCGGTGAGCCCGGAGCCGATCTGGGAGGCGAGCCGGATGCGCTGGCTTTCTCCGCCGGACAAGGTGCCGGAGGAACGGGACAGGCTCAGATAGTCGAGCCCCACATTGTTGAGAAAGTGGAGCCGTTCATTGATCTCCTTCAGGATCCGCCCGGCAATCTCATTTTGTTGGGCGGTCAAGTCCTTGGGCAAGGCAGAGAACCAGGCACCAGCCTCGCGGATCGACATGCGGGTCGCCTCGCCGATATGCAGCCCCCCAATTTTCACCGCCAGGGCCTCGGGCTTTAACCGGTGGCCGTCACAGGCGGTGCAGGGTTTGACGGCCTGGAAGCGCTCAATCTCCTCGCGCACCCAGGCACTGTCCGTTTCCTTCCAGCGGCGCTCCAGATTGGGGATGACGCCTTCAAATGGCTTCTTGGCCTCATAGCGGCGCAGGCCGTCGTCATAGACAAAGCGAATTTCCGTCTCTCCCGACCCATACAGAATAACGTCCTGAACCCGCTCCTGAAGCTCCGACCACGGTTTGGTCATGGATGCCTTGTAGTGCTTGGTGATGGCATTCAGGGTCTGGGTGTAATAAGGCGAGGTCGATTTGGACCAGGGGGCGATGGCACCCTGGCGCAACGAGTGGCCATGGTCCGGCACCACGAGGCTGGGGTCGAAATAATTATCCGTTCCAAGACCATCGCAGGTTGGGCAGGCGCCGAAGGGGTTGTTGAAAGAAAAAAGGCGCGGCTCGATTTCCGGAATGGTGAAGCCGGAAACGGGACAGGCGAATTTCTGGCTGAAAATGATCCGTTCGGGCTCCTCGCCGTCCTTGCCCTGTCCGCCCAAGCCCTGTCCGCCCAAGCCCTGTCCGCCCGGGCCCTTTCCACTCGAACCCTTGCTCCCGTCGGCCAGTTCCACAATGGCAATGCCGTCGGCAAGCCCAAGGGCCGTTTCAAAGGAGTCCGCAAGCCGCGTTTCCAGCCCGCCGCGCACCACAAGCCGGTCCACGACCACGTCGATATCGTGTTTGAGCTTTTTGTCGAGGGCGGGCACGTCATCAAGCTCGTAGAATGTGCCGTCCACCTTCACCCGCTGGAAGCCGCGCTTGAGCAGATCGGCAAATTCCTTGCGATATTCCCCTTTCCGGCCCCGGATCATCGGTGCCAGGAGGTAAAGGCGGGTGCCTTCCTCAAGGGCCATGACCTTGTCCACCATCTGGCTCACGGTCTGGCTCTCAATGGGCAGGCCCGTGGCGGGGGAGTA
>CAYUYV010000231.1:0-4941 GCA_964449455.1 uncultured Alphaproteobacteria bacterium
GCATGCGAGCGGCTGGCCCGGCACGGCCTCAGCGCATTCGACGACGCGGACATGCGCCAGCCCATCATGCAGGGCCGCTCCATCAACCCCTGCGACCGCGCCGGCCTCCTCTCTTGGCGCTGGTGGCGTGGTTCCTGGCGCTGGTAGCGCGGTCAGGCGGAGGCTGCCCTTGGCCGCTTGTTCCCTATGGGGCGCGGGTGACGGCGCCCCATCATCCTTGCACGAACGGCTCCACCCGCCATTGCGGCTGTCAGCCGCCCGTGTTCAGGGTCGCGACGGTCAGGCCGGCGGCGGAGAGTTTGGACTGGTAATGGTCCGTTTCCGTCGGGCGGGCGACGAGGAGGACGCGCACGGGGCGGTCCTTCGCCTCCTCCAGAGACAAGACCGGGCGCCCACGCCATTGGGTGCCGGCCGCAGCGTCATCGATAAAGAAGGCAGGCTTCAGGGAGGGCACCTGGCGGCACAAAATGGCGCTTAGGGGGCCCGTGCCAAACACCGCGAGGGCCTGCCCCTCGGCTCCCGCCACCGCTTCGGCATCCGCAGCACGCGTCGCCACCTCATCCCACCAGGCCATGTGCCCCTCGAAGAGCTCGCGGGATTCCTGGAGATCCTCCGCACTTGGACCCTGATGGGCACCGGGCTCGGCCGCGCGGGCGATGATGTGCCAGCCGATGACATTGTCATGGCTCTCCAGCACCTGGAACCCGGCCTGGCGCAGATAGGCCAGGAAGCGCGTGCGCGTAAGGAGATAGATGTGATCCCACAGATAGGGCGAGCCGATATCCCCATCGAGGAAGGGCAGCTCCACACTGAGCAAAGCGCCCTCGGCACAGATGCTCCGGATACGTTGCAGCTCCCGCAAAGGCGGCACGCGCGTCAGCACGCCATGGGCCGCGACCACATCAAAGGTGCGCCCGGCAAACAGCATGGGATCGAAAGAGGCACGCAGGAACCCAGGGCGCCCACCAATGGGCGGCCAATCCTCCGTCAGGGACGGCGTGGAATCGATGCCGATGGCCTGCCAGTCCTGGAAGGTGTGGGCGATGCGCCGGGTCATATGCCCCTCACCGCAGGCGATGTCGAGGAAAGAGCCCTTTTCCTTGCCCAGCGCCCGCACATGGTCGAGGAGGCGGGGCTCGACGAGGCTGCGCCGCCCCTGAACCTTGCCTTCAATCACCACTTGATCGTTTTTCGCACCGCCGCCGGCCTGACCTAAATCCGCCAGATGCTTGCGCAGGGCCTGAGCGGGCTCGATCACGGCCTCAAGCACACCGCAATCAGGGCACAGCAACCGCTCGCCGGTGCCCTGCTCAAGAGGTGCCGTGGCTTCGGTCAAAAGCGGCCCGGCATCGCGGCCCGCCTCATCACTGCCCATGCGGACAAGCACGGCTTTGGGCGCAGCGCCCGAGCAATTTGAACAGGTCCAGGCGCGGCCGGAGTCGGAAGCGCCAGCAAGATCCTGGTCAGCAGTCTGGAAAGGGATCGTCACAGAGCTTCCTTTCACGCCAGTCACGCCATTCATCCCCGGCTGTTCTCAAAAAGGGGCCGAAGTCTTGTAAGACCGAAGGATAACCGCCGCCCCGTTAACCCTCTCTTTCCGGTATGGCGAAACAGCGTCGCCACCTTGCCAGCCCATGATTCATCTCCCAGAGTCCGGCGTGTGATTGGCATTTTGTGGGGGACCAAATGGCGGGATCGAGACATCGACGCGAGAACGGTGCACGGGTCATACTCTTATGGCTTGTGGCCGCGCTGGTGCTTGTGCAAGGGCCTCGCAGCGCCGCGGCCCAGGACCGGGGCGGCCTGCCCGCGGTGGGCCTGACCTATGACATCGATGTGACCGTCAATATGGAGGACCGGACCTTCACGGGGCGCGAGCGGATCACCTGGCGCAACCCTGGCACGCAACCAGTGTCCAGCGTGCCGCTGCACCTTTATCTCAACGCGTTTTCCAATGGCGCCTCCACCTGGCTGACAGAGCGACGGGGCGGCCAAGGTCCCTCGCGCTTTATCCTCGAGACCCTGCCGGACGACGCTTGGGGCTTCAGCGAACCCAAGACCATCCGCCAGATGGTCGACGGCGACGCCCAGGACACGACATGGGCCCCGATCCAGCCCGATGACGGCAATATTCTGGACCGCACGCTGATCGAGGTCGCCCTCGCCCGTCCTGTGCGGCCTGGCGAGCGTCTGGTGCTTGATGTGGTGTTCACGGCGCGGCTGCCGGAACCGGTGGCGCGCACGGGCTGCGTTCCGGATATGTGCTTTTTCGCCCAGTGGTTCCCGAAGCTCGGGGCCTTTGAAACCAAGGGCATGCGGGGCGCCGCCGAGGACGGGTTCGCCGCGCGGCAATTCCACGCCAACACGGAATTCTACGCCAATTTCGCCGACTATACCGTGACCATCGACGCGCCGGACGGGTTCGGGATCGGTGCGACAGGGCGCGAAACGGAGCGCGAGGCGTCCGATGGGCGCCAGATCGTGACCTTCGAGCAGAGGGCGGTCATCGACTTTGCCTTCACCGTCGGCCGGTTTGACGAATACACCTCCACCTTCGATCCCAATGGAGAGGGCCCCACGGTCTCTGTCCGGTATCTGCCCTTTGCCGGCCGCGGATTTGCCCTGGACCGGGCCATTACGGCCGTCCACGGATCTTTGCGCGTGCTGAACGAGGAACTGGGCCCCTACCCCTATGACACGCTGACAGTGGTGTATCCGCCGGTCCATGGCGTTGAACTGGGCGGTATGGAATATCCCACCCTGTTCACCGGCCTTGCCGTCGATCCCCTGCTGTTCACACCGCCCTTCTCGGATTGGAAGATTTTCGAGACCGTCGATATCCACGAATTCGGCCACCAATATTTCCAGGCACTGATCGCCACCGATGAACAGCGGGATGCCTTCATGGATGAGGGCTTCAACAGCTATTGGGAAGGCGTGATCAAGGCAGACCTCTTTGGTCAGGAGACCTCAGGGGGCAGCTTCCTCGGCCGGCCCGTGGATGCCCTGCTCAATGAGCAGAACAATGACAGTTTCGGGCGCTTGCGCGAGGCCATTGTCAGGACACCATCAAACCTGTTCCAGCGCGGCACCGGCGGCCTTCAGATCTATCCGCGGCCGTCATTGACGCTGAGGACCGCTGCGGGCCTGTTTGGCGAAGATCGTCTGCACGCGGTCTTCAAAACCTATTTCCAGCGCTGGCAGTTCAAGCATCCGGGCCTTGAGGACTTTATGGCCGTGGTCCGGGAGATTGGCGGAGCAGACATGGAGGCCTTCCTGCGGGAAGGATTCACCGCCCCGCGCCATCCGGATTTTGCCATTACGGCCGCCACGAGCCAGAGACTGAAAACGCCGGCCGGCCGTTATCCGGGGCCAAATGGCGAGGCTCTGGTGGTCACGGGGGAAAATGAGGACGAGCAGGCCCGTGTCATTGCGAGTGATCGGGCCCTTGAAAAAGACGGGCAGATCTGGGTACAGATCACTGACCCAGGCTGGGTCGACCGGACCACCTCGCGGCCCGGCCGTGTGACCTGGCAGGCTTTCTCCCCCACGGACGGCACCGCCGAAGCGAAAGAACCGGAGACGGAGCTTTACGAGACTCTGGTGCGCATTGAAGGCCCCGCCTGGCGGAACCTTCCCATTACGGTGGTGTTCGAATTTGAAGACGGTGTGAGCGTGGGCATGACCTGGGACGGCCGTGCGGCCTGGCAGGAATACCGCTTCCTGCGCGGTGCCAAGCTGAGGGCCGCGCGCCTCGACCCGGAAAACCGCATCGCTCTTGACTATGACATCACAAACAACAGCCATCTGATGACCCCGGACCAGGGCCTTGTCCACGACATGACCGCCTGGACCGGCGCCTTTTTCCAGACCCTGATCGCCGCCCTCTGGGCCAGCCTGTGAGGACCGCCCTATGGACACGCCCATCACCACACCCGTCCGGTCCGGATTTTCCTTCGTGCCCGGCTCATGGGGGCTCATCGCCTTGCGCGTTGCCGCCAGCCTTGCCGTCGTGGCACCGGCCATGATGATGGCTCAAGGCGAAACTGGCCGCGCCGCACGCTCCGCCTTCTTTTCCGAAGCCCCCCTGCCCATGGGCAGCGCACCCTATTTCGATCTTCTGGGGCAGGCGCTGGGCGGCGCTGCAGGCACGCTCCCGCTGATGCTCGTCCTGGGACTGATTTTTAAACTGTTGCTCGATGGCGGCGCCATGGCCTGGTTCAAGGCAGAGGCAACGGGAGCGGCCGAGGACGGCGTCTTCGCACCTTGGCGCGTGGTCTTTGGCGATGGCTGGAGCTGGTTCTGGGCCATGGTCCGGATTGCCCTTGTACCCTTGCTGATCCTGACTATGGCCTTCCTCGTGCTGGTGTTCCTCATGCGCGACGCCAGCGATCCCGCATCCCTGCCCGCTGATCGAACGGCCTTTGACATCTATATGCTGACACCCGGCATTGGCGGCCTTGTTATTCTGGCTCTCTCCTGGCTCACGGGTGCCCTCGCCCTGCACATGCGCGCCCTTTCGATCGTGAACGGACGGCGCAACACGTTTGTTGCGTTCTGGCGCGGCCTCGGGATTCTCATGCGCCGGCCGGGTCAAGCCACTTTGCTCTATGTCCTGGTGACCGCACTGGTCACGGTGCTAAGCGGGGCTGTGGTGATCACGTGGCGATCCATGGATCCCCGTGATGGCTGGCTCATGGGCATGGTGGGCCTGTGGCTGCTTTGCGTGGTCCTCCAGGCCTATGCGTGGCACGGACTGACCCGCTCAGCCTGTTTGTTGACTTTGTCCCGGGACGGCGCAGCGCAAGACTGATGACACGGCCGTTCGCGGGCCCGTGTCATCGGTCTGAGATTGAACGCGCATGGAGCGGCAGTGGATCATTCCTGGCTAGTGTGGCGGGTCAGGAATTCGCCCGCATGATCGGCGGGCTCCGTAGCGAA
>CAYUYV010000232.1:0-4896 GCA_964449455.1 uncultured Alphaproteobacteria bacterium
CATGTGCTCCGCGGGGGCGGGCTGACCGCCCGGCGGCCGGTCGGCCGCTTGGGTCAAGAGGTTCGGACTTTTTCCCCTCGGCTCCACCATTTTTTCGCTCACGCACAATTCGCTTCGCTCATGTGCTCCGCGGGGGCGGGCTGACCGCCCGGCGGCCGGTCGGCCGCTTGGGTCGTCGGGTTCGGACTTTTTCCCGCCTGGCTCACTATTTTTCTTCACCCGAGCTCAAATCGCTTCGCTCACGCACAATTCGCTTTACTCATGGGCTCCGTGGAGCCCCTGACTGGGGCTCGGGGAAGCCGGCAGCGGCTCACAAGGCCTCGAAGGCCTTCATCAGGGCGTAGAATTCATATTCGCGGCCGCGCATCCAGGCTTGCGGCCAGGCGCTGGTCAGCGCAGCCACGATGTTCTTGGCTGGATTGACGTAGACGAATTGTCCGTGGATGCCCTGGGCGGTGTAGGCCTTGTCAGGTCCAGGCAAGCTCCACCACTGGTAGCCATAGCCGAGGGGATAGACGCCTTCGGGATCGAGGGCACCATGGGCGACCTGGTCGCTTTGGGGTTGGGAGGCCTGCGCGACCCAGCCTTCGGGCAGCAGGCGCTCGCCGTTCCAGACCCCGTCCCGGGCCATGAACAGGCCAAAGCGGGCATAATCCCGCAGGCTGATATTCAGGCAGCAGCCGGTCATCTCCATGGCATCGCTGCCGCGTTGGTCCACGAGCCACTGGGCATCATGCTCCACCCCAAGCTTTTGCCACAATTCCCGGGACATGAAATCTGAGACCGTCTGACCACTGACTGTACTCACCAGCCAGCCGAGAATCTGAGTTTCGCCCGTGGAGTAGCTGAACCGTGTGCCAGGCTCCAGGGCTTTGGGCCGTGCGGCCATGAAGTCATTCAGACGCAGCGCATTCGTGACCATGCCGCCGGTAAACAGCTTGGCGACATCCGACTCGTCTCCGCCATAGCTCTCCTTAAAGTCGATGCCCGAGGACATCTGGAGGGCATGGCGGATGCTCACCACCCCATAGGCCGTGTCTTTCAGCTCAGGGATATATCTGCCCAAAGGATCATCGACGCTCTCGATCAGGCCTTTCTTGAGCGCAATGCCGACAAGTGTGCTGGTGAAGGACTTGGCCACGGACCAGGATGTGAGCAGAGACCGGGGCGTGGTGCCATGGGCATAGCGTTCCACAATCACCTTGCCGTCCTTCAGGACCATCAGGCCCGTCGCCCGGGTCCGCACCATGAAATCAGACACGGAATAGTCCGCGCCTTCATGGGCGTAACGCAGGTCCCGGGGCGCCGGGCCGGCTTCGAGCGTGCTGATCGGGCCACCTCGGGACACAGTGCGGGAGGGGAACAAGGTGGTCATGTTCCGCAGAGACCCGATCAAATAATCCGGCTCAAGAAAGGTCTCCAAGGTTCCGACCGGCGTCTGCCCTGCTCCCTTGGCCATCCCTTTGGCATGGCCATCGGCCAAGGCTGCACCCGTCGTCATCACCCCTGCAAGACACAGGGCCGCCGTCTTGATTATCCATGTCACGGAACCGTTCCTCCCCAGAGTTATTGTCAGTCTTGGTTGTTGTCAGTCTTGGTTGTTGTCAGTCTTGGTTGTTGTCAGTCTTGGTTGTTGTCAGTCGTGATCCGGGCCGGTGATGGCGCAGGCCTTGATCGCATCGGGCGTCGAGCCATTAGCCTGCACGGCCTTGTAAGCCAGATGGTGGAAATCCGTCGCCAGAATATCGACGCCCTTTGCGGTGACCTCGGCAAACAGGCTGGGATCGTCGTTTTCCTCCACTTGGGTGTCGATGGTCCAGAGCGCCCCGAAGGCCACCGAATGACCTTTCTCGCGCAAGGATGTCCAAAAGGTGGGGCGCACCTTGCCCACGCCTGTCCAGGCTACGACCCGATCCATCCGCACACCAGCCTCGGCCATGGCCTCCAGATCCGCTTCTGTTTCCACACCGACCGACAGCATCAGACTGTCATCGATCTGGTGCACGGCCGCGGCGCCTTTCACGGAATAGACGATGACGGCCACATGGTCTTCGGCGTTTTCTTCCTGCACCACGCGCACCACATCCGCGAGCTTGGTGCCGCGTTTGACGTCAAGCTGCAGCGTGGTCTTGCCCCGTGCCCAGCGCAGGGCCTCGCGCAGGCTTGGCGGCGAAAATGCCGTTTCGGTTCCTTCGGAGTCTTCCAGTTTCAGCGCTTGAATATCCGCCAGGGCAGTCTGGGAGACTTTGCCTTCGCCCGTTGTCGTGCGTTCCAGGGTGGCGTCGTGCATGAGGACAAGCTCGTCGTCTTCGGTGGTGCGGATGTCGATCTCAAGCACCATGGGCGCCTGGGCAATGGTGTTGGCCATGGTCTCGATGGCGTTTTCCGGATAGCCCGGTTCAACCCCGCCCCGGTGCCCGCTGATCAAGGTGGTCTTGCCCCGCATGCAGGCGAAGAAGGCTGGAAGGCCGCCCGGCGCGATGCTGTAGGCGAGGGCCGGCGCTTGAGGCTCCATGGGCCGCGCCTGGACCGGCAGCCCAGTGAGAATGGCAAAGACGAGGCCGAGCGCTGTGGCTGGCCCAAATGGCCGGTGACATCGGTGCGAAATGGCTTTCATGGCGATCCCCTCTCATGCTGTTTCCCCGGATTTTGGGATGGACAAAAGAAGAACATAGCCATCCCGCAAAGGAAAGCCGCTCGGCGACTTTTTTTGCCCTCAAAGCCTCATCGCCACTCGTTCACTCGTCCAAGACTGTCGCGCGCGACTGCGGTCTTGGCCCTTGACGTCGGCCCTTTGCCTGACGCGCGGCATACGGACCATCCTGCCGCATGGCATACGGACCATAGAGCCGCAAACGGCCATAGGGCATATGGCTATCGAAAATGTACCGTCCAACGGATATCGAGCCGTGTGCAGAGCATTCCCTCTGTGTGCCCCATTGTAAGCGGCAGCTTGCGGGATGAGCCCTTGGCGAGATCCCCCACCTGACTTGGCCCCTTGACTGCGGGTGGAAACCGTCTGTGCTGCCAATCACAGCAAGCAAAGCACTCAGCATTACCATGACAAGAAAGCGGATATGGACTGGATCGATCAGCCCTTTTTTTGCACCGTGCCCTACCGCTTTAAACCGCGCAAACACCCGAGTGGTTCGACCGAAACATTTGCATGCCTCGAGCGGCGCGTCCGAAAGCAAATGTTTCAGCTGTAAAAACCACAAGCAGGGCATTGTTTCCAGTGGAGCTTTCGGCTCAAACGGTCGAGGAGGGACCGTACCGCAAAGGGGAACCCAAACAGTCGAGCCACTCCACGAGGACAAGCCAACACATTGCAGATGCACAAAAAATGGAGGCGCTGAACGTTGTGTAATGGGTACGGCCAAGAAGATCGCCTGGACTTACTTCTCAGGGCCGGTCTTGAGCGGTACCCTGACAGTTGGAGTGGTCGGCTGCCCGTAGAAAAACGTGTCAAGGCGCGTGGTTCGGCAGGGGGCTTTTGGAACCTCATTCGGGAAATGTCAGTCAAATGAAACAGGTTTTTCTCTCGCTCGTCCTTGGAGTGGGGCTCTGCCTCGCCCAGGGTCCATCCCCGGTCCAGGCCGAGGAGGCTGCTCAGGTCCGGGCCACCCTGACCTATAATGTGCCCCAAGGACTGCAATATTCCTTCCAGCAGGGCCAGGTGATGAACAGTGCTCTTGTCGTCTCTGGCGGCGGGCAGAGCGTGAATGTTCAGCAACAAACCCAGGCAAGGCTGGAAGGCACCGCCATCGTCACCCAGATCCGGGGCGGAAAACCCTCCCAGCTTCGGGTGCGTTTCAGCCCCAATAGCGGTATGCAGATTGTCACCAATGGCAGCCCCAGCCCCCAGCCTTTCCCTTTCGCCGGGCGCGAGGTTCTTGTGTCCGTCGCCAATGATGAAATCGCCAATGTCACGATGGCGGACGGGAGCCCCATCAATGCTGACGAGGACACACGGGATCTGATCTCGTCCGTGGTCGTCTTCGAAACGAACATGCTGCCCGGGCGTCCGGTCGGGGTCGGGGACCAGTGGACGGCCAATATCGTGGAACCGGACGGGTCCGGGCGCACCACACTCAACATGACCGTGGCCGGTTTCGAACAGCGCGGGGGCCGGCAGATTGCTCTGTTGACGGGCCAGGGCACGATCGCCAATTCGGCCGATGGCACGAGCATGAACGGGCCCATCTCGGCACGCATTGCCCTGGATGTGGCAACCGGTCTCCCGATGGAAATGCAAGGGACGGCCAATGTTCAGATCAACGGATCATCCGTACAGGAGGGACAGCAGATCCAGCTCAGCGGTACGGGGAAGATCTTCTCCCAACTCCAGATCGCTCTGAATGGGCAAGGCGTCGGCGGCGTTCAGACCCAGCCATTCCCCCAGGCCCCTAACCAACAGGTGCGCCCGCCGCAACAGCCCCAACGCCAGGCCGGTCCCACACCGCCAGGCGATCGGAGAATCGTGGGTGCCTTCCGCGGTGAAGCGATCTCCAGCAACCGGGATCTCGGCATCTATGTGAACACCCAATTGTGGTGGGTGTTCCGGCCCGATGGCATCGTCTATTACGGCGCCCAGACCTTCTTCGACGCCGAGAAGCGCGATTATAATCTGCGTCAGGAATATACCGCCCACGGAAACACCCCTAAGGGACTTGATGTGGGACGCTGGAGCACGCAAGGCAAGTTCCTGACCATCCAATGGAACGACGGCAGGAGGACTTACGTGGCCTATGGTATCGAGCCGGACGGCACGCTGGTCTTCCGCAATGCCCGCACCGGCAAGATCATCAACTACTTTCCGCGCGTGCGTGGATAAGGCCTGACCACATAGACGCCAGGATGGGCCGGGCCCCAATCGGGGGCCCGGTATCGCTTTAG
>CAYUYV010000233.1:0-3462 GCA_964449455.1 uncultured Alphaproteobacteria bacterium
CGAACCCTCGTCGTCAGCTTGGGAAGCTGCTGCTCTACCATTGAGCTACACCCGCCAGGATAGCATCATCCTTGCACACGCTGATCCATGTTCAGCGTCACTATTCCACACTCTTGGCGCTGGTCAAGGCAACCTTGGATGGCCGTTTCCCGCCGCCTCCCACGGACGCAATCCCTATCTCCACAAGCGGTCTTTGATGCGTCTCGACACACACGTCAGACGCGATTCCAGCCAGGGCCTATAGCACGCCGAGTTAGATCAGCGCTGGATCATTCTCGATTTTGCACTGCGACAAAAAATCACAAAATTACCAAAACCGACAATCAAATTCCTTCCATGAGTCCATAAAGGTACTTTTTGAAGTGTTTTGACTCTTCTGGCGCAAAAAAACATCGTTGACGATGCTGTGCCGCAATGTGACGATCCCGTGAAGCCATAAGGGTCGATCTGGGATGAGTCAGTAAGCCAGCGATCCTTGGGGCGTTTCCGTTCCTCAGAACCGGACGCGACTGTTGGGCTTTCCCGGCATTGGTTCTTGGACAACGGCATCGCCGCCGCAATGCGAATGACCCGCGATCCGGAAGACAGGGGGCTGCCCTCCAGGCACCGGGTGGCACGATCCTTCCCATAAGGGGGACGGCCGGCCGGTTCGGGACGCGGGAAAAAATCCGGAGAGAAATGCCACGCCACAACGATTTGGGGTGACCACCACACCCATCGATGAGGAGTGTGCAATGACGTTGCAGAATACTTTGCGGGGGGCCGCAGCTTTCTCCGTGCTCATGGCGCTGACGCCCGCCATGGCCCAGGACGTGGTCGAAGACCCGGACGATGGCGCCGTCGTGGTTGAGGAAGACGACAACGGCAATGTGGATGACGTGGTGTTCGTCACCGGTACGCGCCAACGCGGCCGGACCGTCGCGGACTCACCCGTACCCGTTGACGTCTTCAGCCTGAGCGACATCGAGGATGTGTCCTTTACGGATACGAACAATATCCTCCAGACCTTGGTGCCCGCCTTTTCCATTGGCCGCCAGCCCATTTCCGATGGCGGCACCTTTGTTCGCCCGGCCGCCTTGCGCGGTCTGCCGACGGACAAAACCCTGGTGCTCGTCAACTCCAAACGCCGGCACCGATCCGCGCTCGTGCAGATCGGTGGTTCGGGGACCCAGGGACCGGATATCGCGACGATCCCATTCGTTGCCCTCAAGAACATCGAAGTGCTGAGGGATGGCGCCTCGGCCCAATACGGATCGGACGCTATCGCCGGCGTGATCAACTTCAACCTGCAGGATGCGACCGAAGGCTTCACGTTTATCAGCCAGTTTGGCCGTTTCTACGCGGGTGACGGGTTCGATTTGCTGCTGGCCGGCAATGGCGGCCTGCCCATTGGCGACAACGGCTTTATCAACGCCTCCGTCGAATATACCCAGGCGGACCAAACCATCCGGGCCGAGCAGTATTGCGAATCCTTCTTCTGCGTGCCGGAATTCGCCGCCCTGCCAGGCAATGAGGCCTATGCCGCCGCCGTATCCCGGGCCAGCCTGACCAGCGACATCGTTCAGCCCTGGGGCCGTCCGAACTCGGAGGCGTTCCGGACCTTCGTCAATATGGGCTACACGTTCAGTCCTGTGGCGGAACTCTATGGCTTTGCCAATTATTCCTGGAGCGAGTCCGACGGCAGCTTCTTCTATCGTTTCCCCAATAACGGCACGATTGAAGATCTGCGCCTTGAGGATGGCTCGATCTACAGCCCCCTCGACATTTTCCCCGGCGGCTTCACGCCGCGCTTCTCGGGCATCGTGGTCGACTATTCCGGTCTTGCCGGCCTGCGCGGCGAGTTCGATGTCGGCTTCACTTATGATTTGAGCTTCCGGTTTGGTCACAGCGAAATTCAGTACACGCTGATGAATACGATCAATCCCTCGCTTGGCCCGGCAACGCCCACATCCTTCGAGCCAGGTGATCTGATCAACGAGGAACTCCAGCTTCAGGGCGACTTCACCCAGCCCATTGACGTCGGCTTCGCCAGCCCGCTGCTGGTTGCTTTCGGGGTCAGCTATCTGGAGGAAAGCTACGAGGTGGTGGAAGGCGAGCCCGCGTCCTTCGAAGCCGGCCCCTTCGCAACGGCGGACCCATTCGATTTCTGTAATGACGACGGCACACCCACCATGGCCGGCGCGGATATCGCCGACCTGAACTGTGCCGATCCCAATGATCCGGTCTTCCAAGTCGTCGGTGTCGGGTCCAACGGCTTCCCAGGTTTTTCGCCGCAGTTCTCGGACGTGTTCGAGCGGGACAGCTACGCCTTCTATATCGATCTCAGCACGGATGTCACCGACCGGCTGTTCGTGCAGGCATCGGCCCGCTATGAAAGCTATTCGGACCAGGACGACGACGTCTTCATCTACAAGCTCGCCGCCCAGTATGACCTCTTCGACATGCTGTCCGTCCGCGGTTCGGTGGGCACGGGCTTCCGGGCACCAACACCGGGCCAGCAGGGCACGACCAATGTGTCGACCCGCCTGCCGGACGGGGTGCCCGTTGCCACGGGTCTGTTCCCGGCCAACAGCGCCGTTGCCCAGGCCCTGGGTGCCACGCCGCTTGAGCCGGAAGAATCAACCAGCTTTGCCGCCGGCCTTGTGGGCAGCATTTGGGACATCAACTTCACGCTCGACTTCTACCGCATCAATCTGCGTGACCGGGTCAACGCCATTTCGACCATCACGGTGATCGATGACTGTGATCCGGCCACACCGGAAATTGAAACGAACTGCCTTGGCTTCCGGGGCAATCTGGTCGATGCGGGCGTGGTCGGTGCCGAGTCCATCGGCGGCGTGTTCTACTTCACCAACGCCTTCGATACGGTGACCCAAGGCTTCGATTTCGTCGCAACCTATGCCCGCGAATGGGAAAAGGCCGGCGAAACGGACTTCACATTGTCGGTGAACTACAACAAGACCGAGTTCGACGGGAATGTGACAGATCTCTTCAATGCCGAAAGCCGCTTCGATTTCGAAAATGGCCTGCCTGAATGGCGTGCCATCTTCACGGCCCGGCACCAGTGGGAAGACTGGATCTTCCTTGGGCGCCTGAACTATTTCGGCAGTTACGAGAACTCCAATGGCGGCGGTACGATTACCCAGGTCCAGGAGTTCTCACCGGAGGTGTTCTTCGACCTCGAAGGGACCTACATCTTCAATGACACGTATCGCCTGAGCCTTGGCGTCCGGAACCTCTTCGACAATTTCCCAGACGAGGGTGAGATCGGAGAGACCTGCTGTGGACGGATCTATCGCTCCGACTCGATCGTGGATTGGCAGGGTGGCTACTACTATCTGCGGGCAACGGCCACGTTCTGATCATCCCGACACCATCCGCCCTCGACGCAGGTCGGGGGCGGGCGCATGATGGCCCGGCCTGCCCCCCAACAGGCCGGGCCATTGCCGTTCATCCCCGTGG
>CAYUYV010000233.1:3562-4875 GCA_964449455.1 uncultured Alphaproteobacteria bacterium
TTCATCCCCGTGGGACGTTCATCCCCGTGGGAATTGTCTGCCCTGATCAGGGGGCGCGAAAATGCTTTGAGAGCTTGAGGCCCTGGCGCTGGTAGTGGGAGCCGATATCGGTGCCATAGAGGCGATCCGGGCGCGCCACCATGGGCTCATAGAGCAGCCGGCCGACCACCTGAGCGTGGTCGAGGACAAAAGGCACTTCACGGCTGCGCACTTCGAGCACCGCACGACTGCCCGTGCCACCCGCCCCCTGATTGCCGAAGCCGGGGTCGAAAAAGCCTGCATAGTGAACCCGGAATTCACCCATCAGCGCATCGAAGGGCACCATTTCGGCGGCGTGATCGGGTGGAATATGCACGCTTTCCCGGGATGCGAGGATGTAGAATTCATCCGGATCGAGAATAAGGCCTCGCCCCGGGTCTGGTCGCACCGGATCCCAGAACACCAAAGGGTCATAGGCGTCCTTGCGGTCCACATCGATGAGACCGGCATGGCGTTTGGCCCGGTAGCCGACCACGCCCGATGCCTCGCGCGCGCCATCGAGATCGACACTGAGATAAAGGCCCTGATCGATCAGCGCTTCGCCGTCCACGAGCCCTTCGACATCATGGAGGCGGCGCAGATTGGCGTCACCGAAGCGGGGATTGCCCCGGCGCAGGCGCAGCTGATTGAGCCTGGAGCCGGTCCGCACAAGGATACTGAATGTCCTGGGGCTGATTTCCGCATAGAGGGGGCCTTTATAGCCAGCCTCCACCCGATCAAAAGCCGCCGTACCATCGGTAATCAGACGGGTGAAGACATCAAGGCGACCCGTGGAGCTCTTGGGATTGGCGATGCCGGAAGTCCGTGCCGAGAGCTTTAGCCGCTCGCACAAGGGCACAAGATAGACACAGCCGGTCTCAAGCACGGCACCGTCCTTGAGGTCCATGCGGTGCATGGTGAAATCGGCCAGGCGTTCCTCGACGGTGACGCCGGGGCCCGGCAGGAAACTGGCCCGGACCCGATAGGCGACGGCGCCAAGGCGCAGGTCGATGCTCGCAGGCTGTATCTGGTCTGGCTCCAGGCCGGGGGCGGCTGCGATCTCGCCGGCGAGAGCAAGGGCTCGAAGGCCCTGGTCGGGGAGGATGCCGCTCTGGCGTCCATCCGCAATCGGTTCAATGTCCTGGGGCTCCTGGTCGGTCATGGATCTACAGTCTCGATCATCGGGCAGGCCGCACTCCCCCATGCTCTAGTGTCGTGGATCAGAAGTCCGCATGAGAAGTCCCGGCACGTCCGCCTGCGGACTTCTGATCCGAAAACGACACGAGAAACACCAT
>CAYUYV010000234.1:0-4834 GCA_964449455.1 uncultured Alphaproteobacteria bacterium
ACCTGGCCCCGAATATCGTCCGCCCGGAATCGAAACAGTAAACTCAAAAATGAGACCAATCCGGCTCCGGATAACCTGACAGATCCGAACGCCCGCCAGCTCCTGGCGGGCGTTTTTCGTCAGTGCAGCCGGCCCAGCACGTCCCGTTATTCCGGGCGGTCAGGTGCAGGGGCCTCAAGCTGCTGCGCGATAAGCTGACGCACGGCCACATAATTGGTTTTGCCGGTCCCAAGCACGGGGATCTCGGGCACGAAAGCCACACGCTTGGGGATGGCAAGCGGTGAAACGCCATGGGACTGGGCCCAGGCCTTCATGCGGGACGGGTCCGCCGTGGCACAGGTTGTGGCGAGAATAATCTGTTCGCCCCGGGAGGGATCGGGAAGAGCGACAGCCGCGTGGGCATGATCGGGCCAGATCGCCTGGGCGCAATTCTCAACCACCGAAAGCGACACCATCTCGCCACCAATCTTGGCAAAGCGCTTGATCCGATCCCGGATGGACATGTGCCCGCGAATGTCGAAAGAAACGACATCGCCCGTATTGTGCCAGCCATCCTCAAGAGGCACGACAGCGCCGGGCTCCTCCACCGAAAGATAACCTGTCATGACATTCGGGCCCCGGACGAAAAGACAACCGCCCTCGTCAAGTCCCTCGACAGGCTCAAGGCGGACCTCAATGTCCGGCAAGACCTTGCCCACCGTGCCGGAGCAGATATCCCCGGGCCGGTTGGCCGCGATCACAGGCGAGGCCTCGGTGACACCATACCCCTCAAGAACATCAAGATCGAACCGGCGCTTGACCATGGCCCGGGTCTCGTCACGCACCCGTTCGGCGCCGCAAACGGCGAAGCGAAGGGACTGGAGGTCCTCATCGCGGGCGCTGCGGGCATATTGCTGGAGGAACGTGTCGGTCGCGAACAGGACCGTTGCCTTGGTCTCGAAAATCCGTTTCGGGATGATCTTGGTATGAAGCGGCGAGGGATAAAGCCCAACGGGCATGCCGCAAAGCAGCGGAAAAAGCGTTCCCGCGGTCAGGCCATAACTGTGAAAGACGGGCAGCGGATTGAAGAAAATATCCCAAGGCTCGGTTTCGATATGGGTGTTGATCTGGGCCACATTGGCCAGAATATTCTTGTGGGAGAGCACAACGCCCTTCGGATTACCCTCCGTACCCGATGTGAACAGGATTGCACCGGGCCTTGACGGTGCGGTCCGCGCCATCACAAGGCCAGGCGCATAGGACCCGACGAGAGCCATGATCTTGTCACGGAGGGTCAACTCCTGGCGCATGACGTCAATGGGCAGCAAGGTGACTGTCCTGGACAGGTCATCCGCAAGGGCCTGCAGATTGGCGATATCGATAAAGGCATTGGCCGTCAGAACCGTCTTGACCTGCGCCATGGCGCAGGCGGCCTTGATGTTGCGCGGACCGGCCGTGAAATTGAGCATGGCCGGAATGCGCCCATAGGCGATCAGGGCGAAAAACGCGACGATGGCGCCGACCCCGGTGGGCAGCATGATGCCAACGCATTCCCCGCGCTTGGTGTGACGGGTCAGGGCATGGCCCAGGGCAAACGCCCCCTGAATCGTCTGGGTATAGGTCAGTGTCCGTCCGTCCCCGTCGATCAGGGCTCGCCGCGTGCCGCCAAAGCGGCGCCGGGCCCGGAGCAGGGCCGCCATCAAGGAGATATTGGACTCCCGGTGGATATGTCGGTCGGATTTGGTCAAGGGCGGTCTCCGGGCGGTCGAGACGGGCGGGCGGTCGAGACGGGCGGGGCCGCACCAACGACCCATTATTTTTCCCAAAGTCTACACGCTCCAAGACCAATGAGTAGGGCCAATCGGATGGGCCCGGCCGCGCCGCAATGCGGCCGGCCCTGGGCGTCGAGCTGTGAACCGGGATTATGGCGTTTCGGTCAAAGTCAGCAGCCAATCGGCGATATGGCGGCCAATGGCCTCCGGCTCGTCCTCTTGCACGAAGTGAAAGCCATAGCCGAGGAAACGCAGCTCCATATTGCGATAGGTGCGGGCCGCCCAGGCCGCAGCGGACGGCGGGAACAGGGCGCCGGGCCGGGCATAAAGCAAGAGCTTCGGTGTGTCGGAGGTGGACAGCCATTCGCCGGCGGCAAGAACGCGCGCCGTCACATCCTCCGGCGTTCCGCCCACGGGCAGTTCCCGGGGCCACATCAGGGTCGGCAGACGCGAAGCGGGCGTCGTGTAAGGCGCGCCATAGACTGCCCGCTCTTTTTCGGTCAGGGGCCGCAGGATTGAGCCGGGCAGGATCTGCTCCACAAACAGATTGTCCTCAAGGACCAGCTTCTCGCCGACACCTTCGGTGCGCATGGCTTCGAAAATGTCCCGGGAGGCGCCGAAACCGGAAAAGTCCTTCCTGGGAAAGGCCGGCGGGATGATGGGCTCCATCAGGACCACGGCCTTGATATTATCCGCATGCCGACGGGCATAGTCGAGGCCCAGCATGGACCCCCAGTCGTGGAGCACAAGCGTAACATTTTTCAGACCAAGCGCCTCGATGAAACCGTCCACATAGGCCGAATGGGTCGCGAAGCGATAATCGAGCGCTGGCTGGTCTGACTGTCCCATGCCGATGAGATCCATGGCGATGACCCGTCCGCGCGGCGCCACAAAGGGCATCACATTGCGCCACAGATAGGACGAGGTCGGATTGCCATGGATGAACAGGATCGGATCCCCGCCGCCCTTGGACACGTAGTGCATCCGTGAGCCCAGAACCTCCACAGAGCGAGACGGGTAAGGCAGGCTTTTGCCAAGCACCCCATCGCGGGGATGGCGGTCGAGCCCCGCATTGCGTTGGGCACTGGCCGGCAGCGTGCCGACAACGAAAAGCAGAAGGCTGACGGTCAAGGTGAAAGCCGTGTTCATTCGGTGGGCGCGGCCATTGCTGCGAAACATCATGTTGCTCCCTGATGGCATTTGACGCTCTTGAGAGACGGGCCCCGATCCCCTCCCCCCTTTGGACCGCGGCGCCACCATGCTAGCGGACCTTCAAGCCCAAGACGACCCAAGAGCTGTGGGACATCGAAAGGTGAGCCCTCAGCCGCCAGCCTTCTCGCCGGCCGAGCGTTCCTCGGCGCCCAGGGCATCGGCGAGGCGCGTGCGGGCCGATCCCGGGCGCAAAGGTTTTTGCTGGCTTTCGTGGGGCGCCCAGCCTGTCATAGTCACGATTTCGAAGGTCGCCCGGATCCGGCCGTCCGGATCGCTGAACCGCCGGGCATAATCCTCGCACGCCCTCATCAACACATCCCGGCGCAGCCCCCGGCCCGCTTCCAGCGCCCGCCAGTCGCTCAATGCATTGGTCTCGCCCATGCCGCGCAGATCCTCGAACAAGGCAAAGGGATCCCGGTAGCGCACGATGATCCGTTCACTGTCAGTCACCGGCAGGGCAAAGCGCGCCCTCTGCAACAGGGAACCGAGATCCCGGACATCCGCAAAGGGTGCAACGCGCGGCACGAGCGTGCCGGTGAGCGCCTGGTCCGCATCGGCCAACACCTGGCGCAGCTCCGTCAGCGTTTCCCCGGCAAACACGGCGCCCAGAAACACCCCATCCGGCGCCAGGGAGCGATTGATCTGGATGAGCGTGCCCGGAAGATCATTAACGGCATGGAGACTCAGCACACTGACCACAAGGTCAAACTGTTCCTCCGCGAAGGGCAAGTCCTCTTCGTCCGCCACAACAACCGCATGCGGGACCTGGGCCGCCATGGCCAATGACAGGTCCGAGCGGACCACAAAGCCCGCACCATCTGGCGCCGCGAAACGTCCCGTCCGGCAGCCCAGATCCAGGATCCGGTCAAAGCGCCGGTTGATCACGGACAGGCGGTCCTGGAAATCGGCGGCCACATGGTCATGGAGGAAACTGTGCCGCTCGAACGCGCCAGCCGCGCGGGCCCGCCGGGCGCGCACCAGGGCACGGTCGAAAATGCGGGGCAAAGCCGGCGGTGCGGGCGCCTTATAAATGGTGACCATTGGGTATTGACCATTGCCAGTTGATGCGGGCTTGGGACACTCTCCAATCCTATGGAAAGCGATAGCCGATTGGATGGAGAGCCGGAACCGTTTGCGGCGCGCCTGCGGCGCTGGAGCGGGCTCGTCCTGGACGCCCTGTTGCCGCCGGTCTGCCTGCGCTGCCGCGCGCCCGTCGCGACACCAGGACAGCTCTGCGCCGCATGCTGGCCCGCGGTCACATTTCTCCATGATCCCCAATGCGCCCGTTGCGGACTGCCCTTCCCGTTCGAGGCGGCCGAGGACACGCTTTGCGCTGCCTGTATCGGTGATCCGCCGGCCTATGGGCGGGCCCGCGCCGCGATGCTCTATGACGAGGACAGTCGCGCGCTCATCCTCGCGTTCAAACATGGGGATCGGTTGGAGTCGGCGGGCCCCTTGGCCACGTGGATGGCCCGGGCCGGTGCTCCATTGCTTGCCAGTGCCCCGCTGCTTGTGCCCGTGCCCTTGCACCAGCGCCGATTGTTGCAACGGCGCTACAACCAGTCGGCGCTGTTGGCCCAGGCCCTGGCACGCCAGACCGGCCTCGACTGGGACCCACTGGTGCTGCGCCGGGTCAAACCGACCCGCAGTCAGCATGGCCTTTCGGCGGGCGGCCGGCGGCGCAATGTGGCTGGCGCCTTCCAGATCGCCTCGGGCCGGGCCGGGCATGTGGCCGGCCGCCCCATCCTGCTCATTGATGATGTTTTGACCACCGGCGCAACGGTTGAGGCCTGTGCAGGGGTGCTCCGCCGGGCCGGCGCCGTGCAGGTGGACGTTTTGACGGTTGCCCGAACGGCCCAGCCCCGCCACAT
>CAYUYV010000235.1:0-1885 GCA_964449455.1 uncultured Alphaproteobacteria bacterium
CTAGTGTCGTTTTCGGATCAGAAGTCCGCATGAGAAGTCCCGGCACGTCCGTCTGCGGACTTCTAATCCACGACACTAGCGCTTTGCGGGAAACACGAATGTCTTCCGTTCAGCGCCAAACCCGATACGGCCTTTCCTAAACGCCGATTTCGCCAAAGTCATCGCGCTGGATGACAACGACCGTGGGACGGGGCGGCATGCTTGGCTCAAAGTCTGGCCAACGGGTCGTGGGATTCTCAAAGCTGGCCCCACGGCCATCTCCTGGATGTTGAACGGCGAGGAAAAGGGTTTTGCCATCCTCGGTGAAACGGGGTCCACAAACCTCGGCACCAATCGGTGCACGGAAAAAGGCCCGTCCCGTCCCGCGCGCGGAGCCTTTCGTGGAGAGTGCCCAGAGCCCATCACTGGCGCCCGTGGCCTCGTTGCCGTCCGTGGCGACCCAAAGCCGCCCCTTGGGATCAATCGCGCAGTTATCCGGCGATCCGAACCAGCCTTCAGTGCTGGTCGCCGCGTTCCAGGACGCGCCTGTTTTCGGGTCGGCGGGATCACCACACCGGACCAGCATCTCCCAGCGCGAGCGCTCAGAGGTGAAGTCGCCGCCGGGCTCAATGATTTCGATGATATGCCCGAAGCGATTGTCGGCCCGCGGATTGGCCGCATCCACTTGATCTTCGGTCCGGCGGTTGTTGTTGGTTAGCATGACATAGACACGGCCCGTGGCAGGATCCGGTTCCACATCTTCCGGCCGGTCCATGGGGGTCGCCCCCAACAGATCGGCCGCGCGGCGCGCCTCGATCAAAACATCAGCCTGGGATTGAAAACCATTGTCCGGGTTCAGCGGACCCTCGCCGAAGGTGAGAGGGAGCCATGTAACGGTGCCATCCTCGTCAAAGCGCGCCACATAAAGGATGCCCTCGTCGAGCAGGTCCATATTTGCGGCCCGATTATCAGGGTCAAAAGCCCGTGCCGTGACGAATTTATAGACATAATCAAAGCGCTGATCATCTCCCATATAAAGAACGACACGTCCATCCGGTGCAAGGATGCTCTCAGCCCCTTCATGCTTGAAACGTCCTAAAGCGGTGCGTTTCTTCGGCATTGAATCCGGGTCGAGAATATCCACCTCCACGACCCAACCAAAGCGGTTGGGTTCGGTGGGCGTCTTTGACACATCAAAGCGGTCGAAATAGCGGCCCCATTCATACCAACCGCGCGGCACGCCATAGCGGGCATGGTTGGCGGCTTCAGCATGGTCTTCCGGCACCTCGCCACGGAAATACCCATTGAAATTCTCTTCCGCCAACAGATAGGTGCCCCACGGGGTGATACCGCCGGCGCAATTGTTGATGGTGCCCATGACCTCGCGACCCGTCGGATCGTCAGCCGTCTTCAGGCGATCTGATCCAGCGGCAGGGCCGGTCAAGATCATCCGTGTCGACCCGGCAGTCAGGCGCCGATTGAAGCGGGAGGTCAAAACCGGCTGCCAGACCCCGTCCTCTCCCCGGGCAATCTCGACAATCGTGCCGCCATGGGCAGCCATCTCGATGAGACACTCCGCCTGCGTCCGAGTCCGCCCACTCGCAACACCGGGAAAAATCAACTGGCTGGAGGAATATTCATGGTTCACACACAAAAGACCATGGCTCTCGCTCAAAGGCAGGTAGCCAATAAAGTCGCAATTATATCCGAATTGGCGTTCCTGCGCCTCGGCCGTCATATTGGTGATGTCAAAGGCGGGCGAGTCGGAAAACACCGCATCGCCCCAGCGCAGCAACAGATCCAACCGATAGCCGTCCGGGATGTGATGGGTTTCGTCCTGGCCCCGGGTGATTTCGGGGAAAGCAAATTCCGCCTGCGGCGTGGCGGCCATCACCGGATCAGCCAT
>CAYUYV010000235.1:1985-4830 GCA_964449455.1 uncultured Alphaproteobacteria bacterium
CCAGACTTCGGACTCACCAGACTTCGGACTCACCAGGCTTCGGACTCACAAGTGGAAGGCACGGTTCAAGACGCGGGTGCCGATACCGTATTTGCATACCGATTGTTGGCAAGATCTTCGAGCACCGCGATTGCGGCGGAATTCAAACGTCGCATCGAACGACCCCGAAGCGCTGCCTGAAATCAATCCAGCGCAACCCCACATCCCGCCACGCGGATTTCATCTTCGATCCGGGCATGGCAGAAATGATCCGAACCGCCCCATTTTGTGGTGAAGGCATTGGCGCAAGTTTAGATGATGCGGTTGAGCCGCGTGTCGAGAAATCCAGGAAGCGTGAGCTCACCATTGGCTGCCCAGAGGCCTTTGGCCGCCACGGGGACGCCGGAAGGGGCGCCGGAAGGGGGACCAGGGACACCAATCGCGACTGGTGCGGTCGTGCAGGGTCGACTACCCTTACTGTCGAACCGCGCAAAGCGCTTGGTCATCCTGGTGATTTTTCCAAGTTGCGGACAAAGCGACCCCATTACAGGCTGCATTGGCCGGTTTTCGCGGCATTGGCGAAGAACTGCGTTGGAGGATTTGATGACAAAGTTGGGCTCCGCGATTTCCCTGATCGCACTGATGACAGCGCTCGCCGCGTGTGACGGCCAGAGCAACACGGCCGAAAAGACAACACAGGTCACTCAGGAAGACCAGCGCTCACCCCAGACCCAGCGCTCACCCGAGACCCAGCCCTTATCCGAGACCCAGCCCTTATCCGAGACTCAGAGCACAAATGATACGCCCACAGAACAGGCGTCCGTAGAAATCGCCGTGAGTGAGGCAGAGCTCCTTGGGAACCCGTTCCCGCAAAAATGGGAAACGCCCTACGGTGTGCCCCCCTTCTCGCAGATCAAGGACGAACACTATATGCCCGCGATCAAAGCGGCGATCCTTGAGCTTCGCCGTGAGATCGATGCCATCATAGAGAATGCCGAAGCCCCCACATTTGCCAACACGATTGTCGCGCTGGATCTTGCGGGAAAGCAGTTGAACAAGGTTGCCAGCACCTTCGGCAATATTACGAACACGGATACAAATGACACGCTCCGGGCACTGGAAGCCAAGATCTACCCGATGCTGACCCGGGAATTTAACCGTATTCAGTTCAATGAAGATCTGTTTGGGCGAGTCAAAGCGGTCTATGCACAAAAGGATGCGCTTGCACTTGATGAGCAGGATGCGCGCCTTCTGGAGCTGACCCACCGAGACTTTGTGCGGGCCGGCGCGGCGCTTGAGCCAGATAAAAAAGAGCGGGTCGCGAAGATCAACGAAGAGCTGTCCAGTCTGACGACCCAGTTTGGTCAAAACCTGCTGGCGGCGACCATTGGCTACAAGCTTGAAATCACGGACCCGGCGGATCTCGGCGGATTGAGCGACAGCTTCAAATCGGCGATCAAGGTTGAGGGGGAGGACAAATGGGTCGTCGGGCTGAACCGCTCGCCCTTTGAAACCTTCATGACCCAATCCACGAATCGTGCGCTGCGTGAGAAGCTGTTCGATGCCTACCGCCTGCGGGCCTCCGAGGGTGAGAAGGACAATGGTCCGTTAGCGATCAAAATTGCCCAATTGCGGGCCGAGCGCGCCCGGCTGATGGGATATGCGTCCCATGCCCACTATCAGCTTGAACCGCGCATGGCCAAGACCCCGGAAGCGGCCGAAGCCTTTCTCCTGCGCGTGTGGCAGCCCGGCCTTGCCCGCGCCCGCGAGGAACTTGCAGACATCCAGTCTCTGATTGAGGCGGATGGAAACGCGTTCAAGGCAGCGGGGCATGACTGGTGGCACTATGCCGAGCGCGTTCGCCAGGAACGCTATGCCTTCGATGATGCGTCCCTTGCGCCCTATTTCGAGCTGAACGCTGTGCGTCAGGGGGCGTTCGATGTCGCCAACAAGCTGTTCGGCATCACCCTGGAGGAAGTCGAAACGCCGGTATGGAATCCGGTTGTCACCGCCTATGATGTCAAGGATGCGGACGGCGAGCATCTCGGCTTGTTCATGATGGATATGTATGCGCGGGACTCAAAGCGTGGTGGCGCGTGGATGAGTTCATACCGCAGCACGTCCGACATCAACGGCAATCGCGTCCGCCCCCTGGTGACCAACAATCTGAACCTGATTCCACCCGCGCCGGGTGAGCCGACGCTAATGCGTTTTGATGAAGTGGAGACCCTGTTCCATGAATTTGGACATGGCCTGCACGGACTATTGACCCAGATACGCTATGAGAATTTCTCCGGCGTTGACGGGCCGCGGGACTACACGGAGTTTCCCGCGCAAATCCTTGAGCACTGGGCCGGACACGAACAAGTGCTCGCGGAATATGCCAAGCACTATGAAACAGGCGAGATCATCCCGAATGATCTGATTGCGAAAATGCGCAACGCGTCGACCTTCAATCAGGGCTTCAAGACAACCGAGTTCATTGCCGCTTCCCTGCTTGACCTGGCTTGGCACAGCCTGAGCCCGGAGGAGGCCGCTGAAATCTCCGATGCATCTGCGTTCGAGCGGGAGGTTTTAGAGGGGTACGGAATTCTGCCGGAGATCGAGCCGCGGTACCGCTCCCAGTATTTTGCCCATATCTTCGCGGGTGGGTATTCGGCGGGATACTATGCCTATCTCTGGTCAGAAATTCTTGATGCGGATGGCTTTATGGCTTTCCAGGAGACAGGCAATATCTATGATCCTGACTTGGCTCTCAAGCTCAAGACCTGGATCTATGAGGCTGGCGGCCTGCGGGAGGCCGACGAGCTTTGCTGAGGGGCGAGCGAACCTCCCCGTCCTTATCAACGAGGGGCTCCCATTGTCC
>CAYUYV010000236.1:0-4757 GCA_964449455.1 uncultured Alphaproteobacteria bacterium
TGGGCGCCCGGCCCATCGCCATGATGAACGCCCTGCGGTTCGGCGCGCCGGACCATCCCAAGACGCGGCACCTTGTCTCCGGCGTGGTGGCGGGCATTGGCGGCTATGGCAATTGTATGGGTGTGCCGACGGTCGGGGGGGAGACGGAATTTCACCCGGCCTATAACGGCAATATTCTCGTCAATGCCATGTGCGTGGGCCTCGCGGAACAAGACAAGATCTTCTACTCGGCGGCGAAGGGCGTCGGAAACCCGATCGTCTATGTGGGCTCCAAGACCGGGCGGGACGGCATTCACGGCGCGACCATGGCCTCGGCTGAATTCGATGACGAGACGGAGGAAAAGCGCCCGACGGTCCAGGTCGGCGATCCCTTCACGGAAAAGCTGCTTCTGGAAGCCTGCCTGGAGCTGATGGCCAAGGATGCCATTATCGCCATCCAGGATATGGGCGCGGCGGGGCTGACCTCGTCGTCTGTCGAGATGGCAGCCAAGGGCGGTGTCGGTGTGGCGCTCGACCTTGATCATGTGCCCCAGCGTGAGACCGGCATGACGCCCTATGAGATGATGCTGTCGGAAAGCCAGGAGCGCATGCTGATGGTGCTGCGCCCCGGAGAGGAGGAGACCGGCCGCCGCATTTTTGAAAAATGGGGTCTTGACTTCGCGGTCATTGGCGAAACCACGGACACGAACCATCTGGTGCTGACCCATAAGGGCGAGGTGGTGGCCGACATCCCCCTCACGGCCCTGGTGGACAGTGCACCGCTTTACGAGCGCCCCTGGTCACCGACACCGGCCCCGGCGGACTTGCCGCCCGAAACCGTACCGGCACCGGAGGACCTGGGCAAAGCACTCCTGACACTGATCGGCTCACCGGATCTGGCCAGCCGGCGCTGGATCTGGGAACAATATGACTCCACGGTCATGGCCGACACGGTCATGGGTCCCGGGGGCGATGCGGCGGTCGTGCGGGTGCACGGAACGACAAAGGCCGTGGCCATCTCCACCGATGTCACGCCGCGTTATTGTTTCGCTGACCCGGTGCAGGGCGGACGGCAGGCGGTGGCGGAGACCTGGCGCAATCTCGTCAGTGTGGGGGCGATACCCCTGGCAATTACGGACTGTCTCAATTTCGGTGCGCCGACACGGGCGCAGATCATGGGGCAGATCGTCGGTTGCATTCAGGGCATGGGCGAGGCCTGCACGGTGCTGGATTTCCCGGTCGTGTCCGGCAATGTCTCGCTTTTCAACGAAACCAATGGCCAGGCGATTTTGCCCACGCCGGCCGTGGGCGGCGTGGGACTGCTGGAAAGTCTGGAGCACCGGAGGGGCCTTGCCTTCACCGGCGCCGGGACTGTGCTCGTCCTGGTCGGCGAGACACAAGGCCGGCTTGGCCAGTCCCTTTACTTGCGGGATATTGCCCACCGGGAAGACGGTGCGCCGCCGGCGGTGGATCTTGAGGCGGAACGACGCAATGGCCTCTTCGTCCGCAAGCTGATCCTTGATGGCTCTGCCCTCGCCGTCCATGACGTCTCCGATGGCGGCCTGCTGGTCGCCCTCGCCGACATGGCCATGGCGTCCGGCATGGGGGCCCGGATCGATTATGATGGCCCCCTGCCCGCCCACGCCTTCCTGTTCGGCGAGGATCAGGCGCGCTACATTGTTGAGACAACACCGGAGATGGTGGACCAGGTCCGTGATGCAGCGTCTGCGGATGGTGTGCCGTTTGCGGTTATCGGCAAGACCGGCGGCGACACCATCCTGTTCAACGACACGTCTTTGACCCCGGTCACGGCCTTGCGTGAGACTCACGAAGCCTGGCTCCCTGACCTGATGGCGGGCTGACACACAAAGGAGAGACCCCATGCCCATGGCAGCGGCGGATATCGAAAGCCTGATCAAGGAAGGCCTGCCCGGCGCCCAGGTGACCATTGATGACCTGGCCGGCGATGGCGACCATTACGCGGCCCATGTGATCTGGAGCGGCTTTGAGGGAAAGTCGCGAATTGAGCAACATCAGTTGGTGTATGCCGCGCTGAAAGGCCATATGGGCGGCACCCTCCACGCCCTGAAACTAACCACTGCGGCAGCCTGACCGCCGCGTTCGCCAAAACGGCGCAGTGTTTTGACTGGCCTCCGTGTCCGGCCCCCCGTAGCCTTGGGGGCGGGACAGGACAGGAGGCACGATCATGGCGACATCATCATTCACCCGGCGGGCGCTCGTTCAGGGCGGCCTGAGCCTTGCCCTTGTGGGCTGCATGGAGCAGCCGGCCTCCGAAAAGGCCGCATCACGGGCCGGCGCCGGCTTGGGGCTCAAGCCCCTCGACATTTCCATGGACCGCTTGATGCGGATTACGGTCTGCACACGGCCTTTCCGGCCGGCTGGACCGCGCCTTGACGTTGAAACCGTCTCCGACAAGACCATCGTCCATTCCTATGGCCATGGCGGATCGGGCTGGTCGCTCGCCTGGGGCTATGCGGAAGCCGCGGCTCAGTTGGCCCTCGCTGGATCGCCCCAATCGGTGGCCGTGGTTGGCGCGGGCGCCATTGGCCTCACCACGGCGCTGGTGCTTCAGCGCAGGGGCGTGCCCACAAAGATCTACGCCAAAGAGTTTCCCATGGAGAGCCGTTCCGCACGGGCGACGGGCACCTGGTCCCCGGACAGCCGGATTGCCATGCGCGCCGATGCGAGCCCTGATTACCCGCAATTGTGGGAAAGCATTGCCCGGCGATCCTTTGCCGCCCACCAACACTATGTGGGCACACTGGGCCACCCGGTCGAATTCATGGAGCGCTATACCATTCCGACAGATACGGACCGTCCCCGAACGGATGAGCCCGATGACTTCCTCCACATGTATCGCCGAATCCGGGATCTCACGCCCCGTTTTCAGGATCTGGAGCCGGGCAGCCATCCCTTCCCCACAACACAGACGCCCCGGCACGGCCCGGTCATGACGTTCAATATTGCCGAATATTCAAGGCGCCTGCTGAGCGATTTCCTGCAAATGGGGGGGGCGATCACCCGCACGACCTTCAACGCCCCGTCGGAAGTGGCGACCTTGGCCGCACCCGTCATCGTCAACTGCACCGGCTATGGCGCCAAGTCACTCTGGAAGGATGACAGCCTTGTGCCCGTGCGCGGACAGATCGGCTGGCTCACGCCCCAAACGGACCGGCTCTATGGCATTGTGCACAACAATACGCTGGCCCTGTCCCGCCGTGATGGCCTGCTGATCCAGCATTTCGGTCCTAACGAATATTACGGCTATGGCGATGACGGCGAAGTCCCGGACATGGACGAGCTCGCCATGGCCATGGGCCACGTCGCGCCCCTGTTTAACTGGTCTGCAGGCTGACAGGCAGGAGGAGGCATCTGGCCCGGCTGCTGGCATGTCTTGCAGCCCTATGGCGACCAAAATACCCGACACCCCTGCCGCGCAACAGGCTATGCCAAATTATCTGCACAAAGATGGAGTGCAGGACCTCGCATCTTGTTTGTGGTTGTATGAGGGGCCATTTCCACAAGGCAACTGGCCCCACATTACATTCTCGAAACCACAGCACTGTCATGGACATCTCGGCGCACGGATTGTTTGCCGTCGCGGCCCGCTGGATAAAGATCATGCCACGTGTGGGACCCTTTACAATTGGGTTTTCCGCCGTGTTCGGACGCCTTCAAACGGCTGAGTTCTGCGCCCATTTGGCACAGAGTGTCACAACGAGGTCGTCATCGGTCCTTCCCCACGGCAGGCCGCCATGGCCCTAATCTTCCTACGGAATACTGAGGCTTTGGGCACTGGGACCGTGAGTGCATCGTCCTCGGCCAATCGGAAGGCACTGGCAAGGGGCGCACAGCACGCTCAAACCCAAGGCTCGAAAGGATCGGGCACGGGGGTCCGGATCGTCGGGTCCCGCGTCCATACCACTGGCTGAGAGACAGTCTGCCGAAATCGGGGCAACGCCCAATCTTGAGAAATCCGGCACGGGTGAAATACCCATCATGACCGCATGGTGGACATTGCAGTCTTGGCGGCTATCAGATCAAGGGCCGCCAACCTTACCGGCCCATGTCATGCGAGGGGAACAGGCGAATGGACACGGATCGCTTAGAAGCAGCACAGCGCGTGAGCAAGGACGTGGCTTTGCAGGGGGAACTCCTGCAAACGGCGGCCAAGAGGCAGGGGGAGCGGCTGCGGGAAACAATCAACCAGGATGCCGCGAAAATCGGCGCTGGTGTCAGCCGTGTGATGAGCGACATGGCGGCCCTGTCCTCTCCCATGGCTTTCATGAATGCGTGGGCCGAATATGTGCGGGACGCAAGCGAACGGGCCGCCATGACGGCAGATACCTTGCGCCAGACGAGCGATAACCACACGGCCCATCGGGAAGCCGGCTCCCCGCCTGTGCTTATCTATGACTATGACATCATCATGGATGGGGCCCATCAGCCCCGCCCGACCAATTATCTCCTGCTCGAAATTCGTCCGCCCGAGGGTTACACAATCGATCCCAGCCTGCGTCCCTGCATCATTATTGATCCGCGGGCGGGCCATGGTGGGGGCATCGGCGGCTTCAAGGAAGACAGTCAGGTCGGGGTTGCCCTGTCCCATGGCAACCCAGTCTATTTTGTGGCATTCAGGCCAGATCCCGTCCCGGGCCAGACCCTCGCGGATGTCTGTGAGACCGAAGCGGCCTTTGTGGCCGAGGTTGAACGTCGGCACCCGGACAGTGAAAAGCCGATTGTGGTCGGCAATTGCC
>CAYUYV010000237.1:0-4682 GCA_964449455.1 uncultured Alphaproteobacteria bacterium
ATGGATGGCCACAAGGCTGATGGGGACGATGAGGACACCATCATCAAGGCGCTGACACTCAGCGAGTTCGAAGTCGTGGACGCACTGACGGATACGGATGAACCGGACGCCAAAAGCAGCGACACAGACCAGATCGTTTCAGACGCCTCCCTTGATCGCAAATTTGGGAATGAGGACTTTCCGCCCCAGCCCTTGCCCTTCCTGCCGTCCCGGAAGTCCAAGGGCAAGGCTTCGAAGGCCAAGGCGGGCCTCTTTGCCAAGGGGACTGAGGCGAAGAATGAACCATCGGACAAGGGCCTGCCCGACAAAGACTCTGCCGAGGCCTATGAAGCCGATCCTGTCTATGCGGATGGTGAAGATCCGCTTGAACGCGCCATCGACCTGAGTGAGATCGACGAGCTGGACACCAGCGGCGAGGATGGGGCGGACACGGAAAAATCCGATACTGACACTGCCCCGTCCAGTGGCACTGCCCCGTCCGGTGAGACCGGTCAGGACGATCCGGATCTCGCCGCGGCCGAACTGGATTGGGAAAGCTGGCCGGAAGAAGAAGATGCGACGAAGGCGGGTGATGATCCCCAGTCCCATCACATCGCGGATGCGATGACACGGGAGCTTACATCCCAGGCCGATCCCGAGCCGGATGATTTCGAGGATGACGACTTCGCCGAAGACGAGACGGAGACCCGCCGCCGGCGCTGATCCGGCGGCTCGGCACTGGGCCGGAAGCGATGCGGAAGCAAGAAAACGGACAGCTGGTTTTTGTCCTTCCACGTCTTCACCCGCTATGTGACGGTCACAGTCTTCCGCGGTACATCCCTTGATCCCATGCCCCCTGCGACATCCAAACACAAAGAGGTCCGGTATTTTCACATCCATGGGGGTGATGAGTTCACGGAACAATTTGCTGATTGGGTGAGGCAGGCCAGCACATTGCCGGGCGAGAAGATGTCGTCCCGAGAGCCCTTTCACAGAAGTCCGGGTCATTGAAAGGGCTCTCACTCTTTGATTTATCGCGTTTTCGAACCGCAAAACCGCACACACTTTTGCTGAAAACGCCCTGGGGTCGCTGACTCAGACCCATCGTCTTGGCAAGCGCAGCCAAACGGCCCGCAATACGGGGCGCTTGTGCCTTCTGGATCGCTTCGATGCGTGCTCGACCAACCGCTGCGACGGGTTTGCTCCGCTTACAGAGCAATATGCTTGTGCGGCGGTGTCAGGGCCGCGATTGCACGCTCGATCCTGTCCAGATTCTGATCTATATATGCCGTATCAAGATTTTCAAGGCGCACGGTTTGGCCGCCGCCGCCGCCGCCGCCGTCATGGCGGGCGCGCCATTTGGCATAGCGTGGATCATAGTGGTGCATGATGAGCGCCAGGGCCAGAGGCTCCAGATCGCCGGACCGCGCCATCTCCTGCCAGGCGCTGACTTGTTCGCCTCCGTGGATGCGGTGCAGGGAGGCAATGATCGCACACAAACCATCCGTATCTTCACTGAGGTCGCGATAGGCTTTGACCAGGAACCGGGCCCGGGCCTGCGGCGGAGCGGCAAGCCGTAAACGCGGAGCACGGACCATGGCGGCCCACACACTGGGCGGCACCTGGCGATCCCCGATCCGGCTCGACTCGGCCTCCACCAGAACCGGGCGCGCCGGGTCAAAGCCCACAAAGGCGCAGGCGAGGGCGCTGTCGACGGCCTTCTGGGCCGGTTGGGGCCGATGCAGTCCGCCGAAGACGGAGCCACGATGGCCGGCAATCCCCTCAAGATCCACAACCTGGTGGCCCCGATCCTTCAGGGCAAGGAGGAATGCTGTTTTTCCTGTGCCGGTATTGCCGTCAAGGAGGATGAGCCGATGGGGCAGGGGAGTCTCATAGACTGTGGAAACGACGAGGCGCCGAAAACTCCGATAGCCGCCATTCACGGTTTGCGCCTGCCAGCCGACCTGCTTGAGAATGGTGGCCAGGGATCCGGAACGCTGGCCGCCCCGCCAGCAATAGACGAGGGGCTTCCAGCCGCCGGGTTTGTCGGCAAGCGGCCCCTCCAGATGACGCGCCGCGTTTCGCGCCACCAGGGCCGCACCGACTTTGCGCGCCTGGAACGGGTCGATCTGTTTGTAAATCGTGCCGACCTGGGCCCGTTCCTCATCGGACAGGACGGGCAGATTGATCGCACCCGGCAGGTGATCTTCGGCGAATTCCGAGGGGGAGCGCACGTCGATCACGCTGTCGAAAGTCCAGGTCGCAAGGTCCCGGAGGTGGCTCAACGTGATGGTCATGACTCAAATTAGCATGGGACGGGGCGGGTCAGAAAATCTCGCAAACAAGGGTGTGAGCGACGGGCCAGACGGGCGAGCGCTTCACTTAGTCGTCGGCGGTCGGGTCCAGACTGCGCGGCACGATCACGTCGAGCAGCCGGCCCATGCCCTCGCCGAGGTCTTCCCAGGTGGGTGTTGAAAACCGGAACACCACGAGGCCGGCGGTCGGCAGCACTTCGGGAGCCTGCCGTGCCTGTGGCTCCTTGACCGACAGCAGAGCGCACAGATCCTCAAGGCCCGGATTGTGGGCGATTACCAGGGCGGATTTGAAGATCTCATCAATTTCGTTAATGGCGGAAAGCAGCATGCGCGCTGAGGCGAGATAAAGGGCGTCCTGAACCATGGTTGGTGTCGCCAAACCCACATAGGGCTTGATCAGGGACAGGGTCTCCAGGGTCCTGCGGGCCGAGGAACACAGAATCACATCCGGCTGGTAGCCGTGTTCGGCCATGTAACTGCCGATCAGTGGTGCATTGCGCAGACCCCTGGGATTCAGCGGCCGATCGAAATCGCTCAAGGCAGGATCGTGCCAGGAAGACTTCGCATGGCGCAGCAAATAAAGCGTCTTCATGGCCATTTCTCATCATGCCCCCAACTGTGCGGCTCTCCTGTAGCACGCCTTGTTCGTGGATGGGGGTCAAGCCTTGCGCGTTTTGCTTCGGAAAAGAGCGTCGCGACCTATTCAGACCCGGTGACTGCCGCGTCCGAAGGGAAACCTCATGGTCCACCAGAAACGCGCCGGATCCGCGTCCTGATGGCGCGGCAGACCCAGGACCATGCCGGCATGGCCGCCATGGGGCTGATCCTTGAACGTGTTGAAAAGCCGATCCCAGACCGAAAGACAAAAGCCGTAATTCCGATTCATTTCCTCGGGATCGACCGAATGGTGGATCCGGTGCACATCCGGCGTGATGACGACAAGCCGCAGGGCCCGGTCCATGGGGCCCGGCAAGCGGATATTGCCATGATTGACCAGGCCTGCGCCCCGGAAGACGACCTCGAACAGGATGACCGCGGCCGGATCGATCCCGAAGGTCAGGATGACAACCGCCCGCCAGGCCATGGCCAGGATCAATTCACCGGGGTGGAAGCGCAGCGCTGTGGTCAAGTCCACATCCCGGTCCGAATGGTGGACCGCATGCAGCCGCCAGAGAACGGGCACATGATGCATGAGCACATGGAGCCCATAGGAGGCCAGATCGAGCATCAAGACACCGAGCACCAGTCCCAGCCAGCAGGGCAGACCGCTGTGGCTCAACAGGCCCACATGATTGTCCGCCGCCCATTGGGCGATTGCGAGGGCGACTACAGGCTGGAGCACGCGAACAAAAAGCGTGCCCACAAAGAAAAGACCCAGATTGGTGACCCAGCGGGCGCCCCGGTCCATCACCAGAGGACGTCTAGGCTGGAGCAGCTCAAGAACGGCAACACTCGCCAGGAAGCCGATAAAGGCCGCAAAGCGGACATAGTCGCCGTGGCTGACAACGGTATCCAGCAAGGATCTGCCCTCTTAGTTTCTCCGGCCGCGGATCACGCGGTTCGGGCGAGGATCTCCAACGGCGCCTGTCCAGCGTTCAACGGACCATCTTTGGGCGGGCGCCGGCCTCAGCGGCACTGCGCCTTCACCCAGACCACTCGAGCGCCAGGCAGCACAGACCAAAGAGAAGGGCTGATACCCGCCCGGCGTGAACACAGGCCATCGCCGTTCAAGCAAATGTTGGGTCCTGCTTAGCCCATCTGGTGAGCCCCTGCCCAGTTCATATCACCGGGAAGGGGCGTGCGGTTTGCGTCAAAGGGTCATGTGACGGGCGCGGGCACTGCGCTCGATGGCGCCGGCGTAGAGCAGATCAATGTCCAGCGTCTGCCGGATCAGTTCCAGGACACGAAGAACCTCCTGGCCGCAGCAATTGTCCGCCGTTGCAACTTCGATGGCGATGGCATAGGCGGTCTCTTTCAGCTTGTCCGGGATCGCCTCGCGCGCGAGGCCCAGGACCGCCTGCAGACCCCCATTCTCTTCGGCCATGATCGCTCCGCATTCTTCGGCGACCGGGACCAACCGTTCACAATCGAAGCCACTGAACACAGGGAAACGCTTCACGATTTCGCCGATCGTGCGCATCTCCTTGTCGCTCATATTGGCGTCCGCGGCGGATACCAGGACCATCAGATAGATGAGGGCAGCGTGGTGGCTGATCGTCTGGGTCATCGGGGCTGTCTCCGGAACCTCTGTTGGCTCGTGTGGCGGGTCAGGAATTCGCCCGCATGATCGGCAGGCTCCGTAGCGAATGCCTGACCCAAGAGCCACACGAGCGATATGGTGTTTCTCGTGTCGTTTTCGGATCAGAAGTCCGCAGACGGACGTGCCGG
>CAYUYV010000238.1:0-4652 GCA_964449455.1 uncultured Alphaproteobacteria bacterium
AGGCATTCGCGACCGAGCCCGCCGATCATGCGGGCGAATTCCTGACCCGCCACACTAGCGCGGCTGAGACCATGGGGCTCTCTCACTTGGCCTGGCGAAGGGACTTTCCCAGCGGTCGGTCCCGGGTGGTTCACGCGTGGCCAAGGCTCTCACTGAGTCCGGCAGGAGCGTCGCGGTGGTGCGGGCCCCTGACCCCCGGCGCACGGCCACATTGACCGCCAGGGCGTGAACCCGGCCCTCTGCAAGGCCAAGCAGAACGGAACCAGAGCTGCCCCGCTCCACGATACAGTCATGGTGGATGAGTGCCGCGTGCTGGGGTGAGGCGCCCGCATCCAGCAACATGCAGGCATTGCGGCGCACGGTGGGCCGCAACGCTCTTGCCTGGCCAAAAGCCACGACCGTAAGCGCCATGGGGGTGCTGTCCGGGCCTTGCCGATGCCAGTTCGGGGCGGTGACCAATCGGGCGGGCGGGACCTCATCGCCAAGCGGATCCGCCAGAATGATCACGGCCCAGTCATGGGCGAGGGCGCTCGCGTGGACCGAGGCGGGCAGGGGATAGTCCGGCGCCACATGCCGCTCGGCAGCCTTGGCATAGAGTTGATCCCCATCGGGAGGATAAAGGGCAAAATGGATGAGGCCCGGCGAGAAATAGCCGTCGCCGGCCCGGGTCACGAGGCAATGGGCCGCCGTCAGAACGGCATAGCGGCCAATGAGCACTCCGGTGCACAAAGGGCCGCGGTCGGTAATGATGCGACCCACGGGAAGGGGCCTGCCCGAGGGCCCGGTCAGCATGGCCTCCGCAGATGCCGCTGCCGCTGCGCGGGCCATTGGCAGGCTGAGCATCAGCGCCAGCGCCAGGACCAGGAGCGCCCAGCCGGGTATCGCGCCGGCGGAGCGGAGCCTGGGCCCTGCGGCTCTGTTGACGGTCATGGCGGAGTCCCCCAGGGGTCTGGCATGCGCCGGTCGTCATGCCGTGGGCGGAGCATGCTCGGCGCCTTGCGGGGCCGGCAGCGCGATCGTGGCCAGAAGGCCGCCTTCGGGCCGGTTGCGCAGCGTGATGGTGCCACCATGCTTTTGGACCATCATTCGGGCGATGGGAAGGCCGAGGCCGAGGCCGCCCGTTTCCACATTGCGTGACCCCTCAAGCCGCGTGAAAGGCTCGAAAACCCGTTCCAAGGCCTCTTCCGGCAAACCCGGACCGTTATCCGCCACCGTTATCCGCACGCCGTTTCCGGGCGTTGCGGTCAGCCCGATCCGCGCCGAGCCGCCATAGCGCACGGCATTTTCAGCGAGATTTCGGACCGCCCGCGTCAGGGCGCCGGGCCGGCAAGGATGGATCAGCGGCTGCGGCGTCTCGTCTTCCCCTGTCCCATTCTCGATTTCGACCGGCAGGCCGAGATCCACCATATCATCGCCGATGCTGTCGATCAGGGCGCGCAGATCCGTCGGCCGGACGGGCTCGTCCTCCCCGTCGGCGCGGGTCAGGGCGAGGAGACCCTCAGCCATGGCCTGCATCTCATCGAGGATGCGTACCATATGGGCCCGGTTCTCCGTGTCCTCCACAAATTCTGTCCGCAGACGCAACGCTGTGATGGGGGTGCGCAGATCATGGCCCACCGCGGCCACCATGCGCCTTTGATCCTCCAGCAGGGCGTCGAGCCGATGACCCATGCGGTTGAAGGCTTCGACGGCGCGGCGTACTTCCCAGGGGCCCTGTTCCGGCAGGGTGTCATGGCCGCGGTTTGTGCCGAGCCGGTCCGCCGCTTGGCCCAGCGCTTCGAGGGGCCGGGTGATTCGCCGTGCCAGAAGGACCATGATCCCGGTCAGGATCAATGCCGTCACTGTGGAGACGAGCATGATGAGCTGGCCGCCCCAGGGCAGGCGCCGGGGCAGATGGACGATGCTGGTGAGCTGCTCCCCTGGGCCGAAGCGCGCTTCCATGACCAAAATGATCGTGCCGGGTGGGGGGCGGCGGCGCGGATGGGGCCGCGGATGGGTTTGGGGGCGCTGATCGGCGTGGGCGTGATCCGGACGGCGGTCCAGAACACCGCGCCGGGCCGTGACTTCGGCGGTCGTGCCCGTTCGGGCGAGGCGGACCTTGAGCCGCTCCGTGAGCGCCGCATCGGGGCTGGTCGTCTCCTGCAGATGCTTCGGGGCCGCGCGCTTGATGAACCGCATGCGCCGGTCGCTCAAACTTCTGAGCAAGGCGGTGTGCAGGGCAGCGTCGACCGACTGGGTGAGATGCACGGCTTCCGCCATGCGCCGAGCGGCACTCGCAGCCATAGCTTCGCGGATTCGGGCCCGGCGATCATCGGTGAAAAGAAGGATCATCACGAGCTGCGAGACGAGCGTTCCCGTAAGCACCAGGATGACGATCTGGCCCGCCAGGCTTGACGGCATCTTGGAGACGGGGCGCAGCACCGTCATTGGTCTGCCCCATCGGCATTGACGGCCGCGGAGAATGAATAGCCGCCGCCCCACACGGTCTTGATGATCTGGGGATCTTTCGGGTCCATTTCGATTTTGCGCCGCAGACGGCTGACCTGATTGTCGATGGAACGGTCGAACGGCCCACCGTCGCGCCCATGGGTTAGCTCGAGAAGCTGATCCCGGCTCAGCACCATCCGGGGATGGGTCAGAAAGGCCATCAGCAGGCGGAACTCCCCGGTACTCAGCGGTACGGTCACCCCGTCCGCCGTCTCCAGATTGCGTTGGGGCACATGGAGGGTCCAGCCGGCAAACTGCAAAAGCTCGCTTTCGGGCGGGCGCTGGCCGGGGGGCAATGCCCGGGTCCGGCGCAGGACTGCCTTGATCCGGGCCAGGAGTTCGCGCGGGCTGAATGGCTTCGTGACATAGTCGTCGGCGCCGATTTCCAGGCCGACAATGCGGTCCGTTTCCTCAACCCGGGCCGTGAGCAGGATGACGGGAATGCCGCTGCTCTCCACAATGGAGCGGCACAGGCTGAGCCCGTCTTCCCCGGGCATCATGATATCGAGCAGAACAAGATCAATCTGGCGCGTTTTCAGGATCTTGCGGGCCTGGCTCGCGCCGTCCGCCGGTGTTGCCCGCAGACCCTCGGTCTTCAGGGTGCGCACCAGGCTCTCGCGGATGTCCCGGTGGTCGTCGACGACCAGAATATGCGGCGCCTCATCCATGCGCTGGGTTCCTCCTGACCTTTCCCGGCTCTTCTACCACGGGACCCCTGGCCTTCGGGACCGGTTCGGGGGACGGGTTTGTCGCAAATTGTGTCAGGGGGCGGGCTGGGATCAATCCTGAGCCTTTTCCGCATTGCCGGCCATCTTTTGCGCCACGAACCCTGTTTGCTTGGTCCTGTCGCGGCCAGGCGGTGACGGCGTCAAACCCGCCGCCCCCACCCCCGCGCGCCAGTACAAATCAACAAATGGAGACTCTTATGACGACCATCTTTACCCGCCCCATCCGTGTTCTGGCTCTCATTGGCGGCGTCGGCGCTGCCGGTCTGCTGACCGCTTTGAGTGCCGTACCGTCGGTGGCCGAGCAGCCCCGAGGTCCCCGGGGCCCTCGCGGACCTGAAATGGCCATGGAACGGTTTGATGTGGATAAGGACGGTTCGGTGACCCGGACGGAAGCCACAGGCCGGATCAGCGATGATGTCGCCAAATTTGATCAGAACGGGAATACAAGCCTGTCGCTCGAAGAATTCGAAGGGCTTTGGATGGAACGCAATCGCGAGCGAATGATCCGGGGCTTCCAGCGGCTCGATCGTGACGGCGACGGCCAGGTGACGGTGGAAGAGGCCAGTGCACCGGTGGATCGCATGTTCAAACATCTGGACAAGAATGACGATGGGACCGTAACGGCTGAAGAGGCCAAAAAAGGTCGCAAGATGGGTCGCGGTGGCCGTCGCCATGGCCGCGATCACGAGGACGGCTGCCAGGATATGTAATGGTCTTTGGGCGGACGGGTGTCACTTGATATGGCACCAATGAGTCGCGCGGGAGCCAGGTTTTGTTGGGCTGGCTCCCGCATTCCCTTCCAGTTGTGTGATGCGGCGAATCAGGGCACACACATTACTGTCAGTTAAGGGTCCTGCGTTCTTCGAGACCCGCTTCCCCCTGTTTCGTTTGTAAAAGTGACGCGCAGCTGTCATCTCATTGTCAGCTTTCGTTTAAACCCTTGTTTTCCAAGCGCATAGTTTTTTCCACACCGTGGAAAAAATCTACCATGCCGGGAGGGAAAATCGGGTTTGACACGCGCGTCAACGTGTTGTTAGCGTTAATTACAGTTTTGCAATGCCGGCGTGATGGCGGCTTTGTCAAACAAAGCGCTGGGAATGGGTTAAGTACTCCCATTTTGAGACAAGTGTAACGACGGAGTACCCCATGTGAAAAAACTGTCATTTCAGTAAAGTTTTTCATTGACAGTTGTTAAGGTTACGGGCGATACAGAATACAAGATGTTTCGGGTCACCGAATAAAGGTGAGGGTCAGGACAGATCACAGATCGACCAGGACTGATTGGATACTATCCCAGTATAGATCGTCCATCTGGTCGCGAATGTGAAGAGAAATAGGAGAAATTCGACATCGGGAAGATGAGGCGGACTTTGCTTCCCGAAACTGTCGACACGGAATGTGCGACAGGTCTCAGTATCGGCCACCCCACGCCAAATC
>CAYUYV010000239.1:0-2919 GCA_964449455.1 uncultured Alphaproteobacteria bacterium
CAGTTGAAGCCTCCGATGGCGGCAATCCGGTATCGCAGCATCGTGCGGCAGGTCTGGGGAAGTTGGATATGGCGCGGACAGGAGGCGTTGGACAGGTGGGCCGGCGCATTTGGCGGAGCGCTCCGGCACGGATCCTCTCCGGTGCCATGGGCTCGTTTTGCATCCTCGCCCTCGTCATGGGGCAAAGCTTGAGCGCGGCGGCAACGCCCGTTTCCCCGGAAATCGACCACGTGAAAGATCTGGCGGATGCGGTCGAGACCGCCCTTGCCGAGACGGCATCCAGACGCCCTGTGATTCCCCTGCCGTCCCGGTTCTGCGGCATCGTCGACGAACCCGATTATGCCGACTATGCCTCGGGGGTCATGGACGAGATGGCCCGGTCAGGCCATGACGTCTTCGAGATTGCCATTCCGTGTGCAGAGAAAAAACTGATTCTTCAACCGGAGGCAGACCGCGCCGGCTTTTCCCAGTGGATCATCATCTCCGGCCATCTTGATGAGGACGAGGCGCCCTTGCTTGATATCGGCATGGAGCCGGCAGCCTATTTCAGTGGACTGTTCGATGAGATCAGTGCGGGGACGGATGGCATCGAGGATATGTTGACCGATACTGGCATGGCCCAGCCGGAATTCGATGCGCCGGTCCGCGATCCCAATGCACTCTATTGGCCCCTGGTGCTTGAGCTGTCCAAGGACGGCGAGATCATGCCGGTGCGGGGCGTCGCCGCCGTTACGCTTCTGGGCCGCCGCCCTGTGGTCACCTATTGGTATGCGAATCAAAGTCATGGGGTCCGCTCATCCGAGACGATCCTCGCAGACCAGCGGAGCTTTACAGCGCAGCTCACGGCCAGCAACGCATCAAGGGCAAGAGATAAGGCAGCGCCTGGCGATCGGGACCGGACCTCGGCTTCCTTCCCTTGGGTGTTCACTCTTGGTGTGGTCCTCGGCCTCACCTTGCTGGGCTTCATGGTCCGCCAGATGACCCGGCGCCGGCCCAATCTTGATATGTCATGAGCCTTTAGCGCTGAATTCGCCTGTGGGAATTCACTGATCGTCAAACTCTGTGGGTTTGACTCGAATGCATGACAAAACCCGTGCGTTCAGATCTCTTCGCCGCCTGTCTGATGGGTCCCGTGCTCTGGGCCATTGGTGTCGGGCCCGCAGCGTCGGAGATGCCCCAAGGGCCGGTGTCTGGCCCTGAGCAACAGGCCCATTCTGTGGGCTTTGGACCTGCGGCACGTGTCGCAGCCTTTGATCGCCATCTTGCCGAGGCCTATCTGGCCTGGGCCGCCCGTCTTCACGGTTTCGGCCTCTGGGCCCATGCGGAGCATCTCACCGTCCGAGCCTTGGCCGCCGGGCGGGGCGAAACGCCCTATCCCGTGGCTCTGTTCGCAGCGGATACCGGGCGCTCAGGCGGTGCGCTGTCCCATCTTCACAGGGCCGGCGACCGCCTCGATCGCTATTTGAATGGTCCTTGGGCCGCGCGCGCCAGTTCTGCGCCGGAGGCCCTGGCACGCGCTCAGGCGGCCTTTGACTGTTGGGCGGCGCTTGCCCTGGACGGTGCGCCGGAGGCACCGGTGGGTCTATGCCGCCAGGCGACCGAGGAGGCGTTGGGCGTGTTGGAACGGTCGGGCCCGCTCACGTAGCACAACCCTCACCAGCGCCGATTTACACGCTTGAGTCGGCCCTGTTGTACGGCATTGCTCTGAAACCCGCTGTCTGCGCCGATTGCGCATGGGCAGTGGACAAACTGCCATTTTCCGTTTTCCATCCGGATAGTTTTGCCACGCGGACACGAAAACTGGCGCATTGCGGCCCTTTTCGTGCTTCCTGACGGGACGGCACTGGAACCGGAAAAGAGTGTTGCCATGACGGCTGTGGTCATACGACCCGCCGAGCGATCCGACGTCGCTCAACTGACGGAGACGGCCGTTCGATCCTGGACGCAGGCCTATGAAGGCGTGCTGACGGAAACGGTCGTGGCTGAAGCTCCGGAGCGCCTGCGCCGGGCCATTGCCGATGACTGGCGCGAAATTTTTGTGGCTGAGGCCCGGGGCGGGGGCATTGTCGGCTATTTCGATTTCGAACCGGGCACAAGCCATATCCGGCGCATCTATGTGGATCCCAAACACCATCGACGGGGCATTGGACGTCTGATGATCGAGGCCGCCCTCGACATCCTGCGCGACCGGGGCTTTGCCAGGGCCACCATCGACGTGGTGGAAGGCACCAAGGCCCCCGCATTCCATCGCGCGTTGGGATGGCGTGAGACCACACGGGCCGAGTCGCGGGATGGGGTTTTCGTCATTTCCATGAGCAAGGATCTGTAATCCGGCGAGCGGCCGTTCTGCTGCTGGGTACAAGCAAAAACGGGCCCGTCGCCGGGCCCGTTTGCTGTCATGTGGGGTCGACTGTGTCGCGGCGATCAGGCGTCCGTTGACAGCGGTCCGGCGCCCCACAGTTTTGAAAACCGCTCACAATGGATCACCACCGATTGGTAGGCGGAGAGATCCGTACCGGCCGGGATTTCGAAGGTCTGTGCGCCGCGGGATTTTTTCAGCTTGGTGACCAGCACACTGCCATCGGTGGCGTTGCGGCCCGTCACGTCATCGGCGGCGAGGGGGGAGAGGAAGATCTTGAGATCCGGGCCTCGGCGGGTGCGGAAGTCATCGCTCAGGGCAATGAAGGTCTTGCCGTCTTCCTCATAGATGCGCCAGGTGCCTGTGATCTTGTATTCCTGATTGGTGAAGCCGCCGGTGGCGATGTCGGTCTGGTCCGCAGCGATGGCTGCGGTCGGGGCCGCGACGAGAACCGGTGCGGCGAAAGCGAATGCAAGGGCGGCAAGGCCGGCGCGGATGATGGTCTTCAGGCGTGTCATGTCAAAGCCTCCATTCTGATCGGTCACAGGCTGGTGGGTCAC
>CAYUYV010000239.1:3019-4614 GCA_964449455.1 uncultured Alphaproteobacteria bacterium
GGCTGGTGGGTCACGGGCTGGTCGTTGATGGCCGATTGGCCAACTGGACCTTTGGTCTCCATGCCCCCCTGTGAGGTGTCCTGTTCGACACCCCGTACCTAAGGCCGCCAAAAGCTTCGCACCAGATCTATCCCGGAACTGTGATGTCGGCATCACGTCTGCGTGACGCCGATATCCGGAAGGGGACAGATAACGCGCTGAGTGATCAGGCGTTCTTACCGATGAAGCCGAAAAGGTGACCGGCGACTTTACGCATTTGTATTTCTTCCGCCCCCTCCGTGATGCGGTAGCGCCGGTGGTGGCGGTAGATATGTTCGAAGGGTTTATGACGTGAATACCCCATGCCGCCATGGGTCTGCATGGCCTGGTCGGCGGCGTCACAGCACAGGCGGTTTGCCCGGTAATTGCACATGGCCACCTTGTCGGAGATGAGCCGCGAGACGTCCACATGGTCCATCTGGTCCATTTCCCAGGCAGTTTTGTGGATCAGCTCACGGAGCATGGCGGCTTCCGTGTGCAGCTCGACAAGCGGGAACTGAATGCCCTGATTGGCCGCCAGCGGCTTGCCGAAGGGCTTGCGCATCCGGGCATATTCCACGCTTTCATTGATGCAGAACTGTGCGGCGCCCAGGCTTGAGGCGGCCTGGCGGATCCGGTTCTCATGGACGAAATGCTGGGCGAGGGCGAGGCCCCGGTCGAGGGGGCCGAACACGGCCATGTCTGGCACCCAGACATTGTCCAGCCGGACCCGGGCATGGTCCGTGGGCATGTTGAAGGTCCACAAGAATTCCTCCGTGTGGAAGCCTTCCGCATCCGTTGGAACGAGGAAGCAGGTGATGCCGAGGGCATCCCCGTCCTTGCCGCTGGTGCGGGCAAAGATCATGTCCCAATTGGCGACGTGGAGCCCGGTGTTCCACATCTTCTCGCCCGTGATGCGCCAGCCATTGCCGTCCCGCACGGCACGGGTTTCCATCCAGGTGGCGTCCGAGCCGTGGTCGGGCTCGGTCAGGCCGAAGGCAATGCGATGGGTGCCGGACAGCATGCCATTGATGAATTCTTCTTTCTGCTCGGGGGTGCCGAAATCCCGAAACATGAGCACCTGGGGAAAGTTTCCGACAATGGAACTTTCATTCTGCAGATCGTTATGCAGCCCCAGGCCCTTGGCGGCGAGATGCTCCCGGATGATCGCCATGGCCAGATTGCCGATCTCCTCGCCGCCATACTCGCGCGGCAGGGCGAGGCGCAAAAAGCCGGCCTTGTCGGCACGCCGGCGCATTTCGCGCAGGAGGTCTTCCCAGTCCTCCCGGGGTTGGCCGTCATTGTCCCAATCGGTGCGCGCATGCTCCCGGCGGTGATCGAAGAAGCGGATATTGTCGTTCTCGTTTTCGAGCGTGCGGATCTCCGTTTCGATGAAGCGGTCCATGGCCTCAAGTTTCTCGGTGATCCAGGCGGGAATGGTGAAGTCCATGGGGGCTGCCTCCCTGATTTTTGCGTTCTTTCCCGGGGCGTTCGCCCATGCGGTCCGATCTCGTCGGCCGGGCCGTTGCCCTTCGATCTTCAAAGTATGCCCTGCCTGAAACGGCGCCGACACCCCC
>CAYUYV010000240.1:0-4596 GCA_964449455.1 uncultured Alphaproteobacteria bacterium
TTCGCTACGGAGCCCGCCGATCATGCGGGCGAATTCCTGACCCGCCACACTAGAACTCTTGGGTCCCTAAAATTCCGGATCACCGTCTGTTTTTCTCCCGTTCAGCGCCCAGGACGCCCCGCGGCGCCGTGCTAACACACTATCGTCATGGTGTAACGGGTGGGAAGCGGCATGCGATACGTCTTGTTCAGGGCAGCGGCAATAATGGGACTGGTCGCATTGGCGCCTGCGAGTGCCGTTGCGCAACAGCCAAGCGAAACGACCGGTACAAAGGCGAGCGCCGGTACAAAGGCAAGCGCCGGTACAAAGGCAAACGATGGCGACGACGTGATCATCGTGACGGCCCGTCAGCGTGAAGAGGATGCGCGGGACGTTCCCTTCGCGCTCACCGTGCTCGACGCCGACGCGCTTGAGAACCGGCGCATCGACAACAGCTTCAACTTGTTTCGGCAAGTGCCAGGCCTTTCTTTAACAAGTTTTGACGATGGCCGGTTCGCCTTCTTCCAGTTGCGTGGCATTGGTCCCCTTTCCCAAGCCATCGGACCGGATGACGGTTCGGTGGTCACCTATGTGGACGGTGTGCCGCAGCCCGTCTTCGCATCGGAATTCGCCTATTTGGATCTTGAGCGGATCGAGGTCCTGAGAGGCCCCCAGGGCACACTCTTTGGGCGGAACAGTCAGGGCGGCGCAATCAACATCACAACGCGTGCGCCGGCCGGATCCTTCGAAGGCCGTGTGCGGCTTGAAGGTGGTGAACAGAGCTATGGGCTTGGTGAAGCGTCCATCTCCGGTCCGCTTGCCGGCGACCGCGTCCGCGGCCGTTTTTCCTTCCGTGCCTCAACGGTTGATGGTTTCGTTGATAACACCGCGCCGGGCGGGGGCGATCTTGGGGACCGGACTGTCTTTGCCGGCCGCGGGGTTATTGTCGTGGAACCCAAACATGAGGATGGCCTGCGCATTACCTTCTCGGCAAACGCGGACCATCGCATCTCAAACCCGTTCTTTTATGTCCTGCGCGAACAACCCGAAGACCTGGTTGAAGTCGACCCGGAAAACGAAACCAAACGGACAACCTGGGGCGCCAGCGTTAAACTCGAAAAGCCCCTCGGCTTTGCTGATTTTACCTCCATCACGGCAGGCAATGGTTTCTCGACGGATCAGCTCCTTGACGATACCAATGGTTTGATTTACGGGCCCCTCTTTGGCCTGCCTGCCTCGGACTTTCTGCCCCCGCTGGATTTTTCCGATTGGGAGGAGGAAGAGCTGCGGTTCTTCCAGGAGCTTCGCCTTTCAAACGCGAGCGCGAGCGGTATCGCCTGGAGCGCAGGAGTGGTCTATTTCCGGTCTGATCTCGACGTTGCGCTTGATAATCGGTCAACCTTTTCGCCGGTCCTCAATGGGGATCGCGACGCGACACAAATCATCGATTCCTATGCGGCCTATGGGGAGGTTACTGTCCCAATTTTCAGTCCTCGCCTGAAGGGAACGGCCGGGCTTCGCTACACCCGTGATGAGAAGTCCCTTGAGGCCACTTTCACCGGTGTCGGGTTTCCGGGGTCCGTCGACGTTTTCGAAGAAGACAGCGAAGCCGATTTTGATTTCTTTACGGGGCGTGTGGCCCTGGCCTTCGAAGCCACAGAGGACATCAATCTTTATGCGACCGTTGGCAGAGGCGCCAAAAGCGGCGGGTTTCCCAGGCTTACTCTCAACGCGGCCTTTGGGGTCGCAAGCCCTCCTTATGCGGAATCGACATCCTGGACCTATGAGGCGGGCGTGAAGGCCCGTTTCCTCAATGGCCGGGCCAATATAGATGTGGGCGGCTTCTATAATGATGTCGAGGACGAACAATTGTTCGTGCTGGATCTGGTCGCCTTTCAATTCGTGCCCGTCAATCTCGACACGCGCTCTTTCGGCATCGAAGCGCAGGGCAACTTCGCCGTCACACGAAACTGGTCCGTGTCGGGTGGATTGGCTTGGACCGACGGGGAGATCACAGAAGGGGAGGCCTTTTCAGGCGCAGCATCCGGCAACCCAATCCCCAATGTGGCCGCATTGAGCACGACCGCGACCCTTGATTATTACGGGGACATGGTCGCCTGGTCAGGGCCCGCTTTCGCACCATTCCTGACGCTTACCCATCAATATGTCAGCGAGCGCGCCGTAGACGTGGCAGACAGTTTTGATCTCAACAGCTATCACAATGTGGATTTCCGCATCGGCGCCAGCTTTGGTGATTTTGAGCTGTTCGCGTTTGCCCGCAATCTTCTGGATGAGGAGCAGGAGATCAATGGGGTGGTTTTTGGGCCTGGCGTGAATGCATCATCATTGGGGCGCCCCCGGATCATCGGTGCTGGTCTGACAGCAGCCTTTTGATGAGCGGTTATGCAGTTACGGCGCAATTCTATGATGCGATGGCCGGTGATCAGCATGCGGCCCTCCATGAAGGCATTGCCGAAGCGTTGAAAGGGTTGGATACGGCGGGACATCCGGTGGTCGATATCGGCGCAGGGACAGGCCTTTCCACACAGATCATCGCGAAGATCCTTCCGGAGGCCGAGATTTTCGCAATCGAACCGGATCCTGCCATGCGGTCGGCCCTGATGGCGCGGGTATGGTCTGACCCGGATTTGCGTCGCCGCGTCAGCATTTTGCCGCACAGTGCTTTGTCCGCCCCCTTGCCACCCGTCATATCGGTGGCCGTGGCCAGCGCGTCCCTCGTTCATTTCAACCCTCAGCAGCGACTGGCGCTTTGGGCTCTGTTCTCCAGACGACTGTCGCCATCGGGATGCGCCGTTATCGAAATTCAGTGTCCGGTTGCCCAAGATTTGCCGGAGATGTGCATGGCCACGGCGCAGGTGGGCCATGTCACTTATGAGGGGTGGGCGTCCGCCGAGCGCGTTGATGACCAGCGACAACGCTGGCACCTGCGCTATGTCTCATGGCTCCACGGTGTGCAGATTGATCATCAAAATACGGACTATATCTGCTGGGTGGTTTCAGCTGAACAGGTGCTGGCCGAAGCGCATGCTTTCGGGCTTGTCGGAGAGGCGACGGATACCCTGGTCCTTTTGCGTCCAAACTCATCGCCCCATTGACCCACGAGGCATCAATTTTGTTGGGTGGGAATCTTGCCCGCGGCGCACACGCCATCTTCTCCTTGCAGTCGAACCCGGTTTGAACGGTTTGTCCCGTCCCAGCCGGTCACCCCCCATGGCTTGGCCGCAGCCCTTGTTTCGTTTTACCCTGCCTTGCGAGAAACAAAGGAATGGCCAGAATCGAGATGAAGAGGGACCGGCATGGAAGACGAGGATCTGGGAGGATCGGCGGATCGACTGCCAATCTCGGTGCTCACGGGGTTTTTGGGCAGCGGCAAAACGACTGTTCTCAACCATTTGATCCAGCAGCCGGCGCTGAGCCGCACTCTTGTGCTGATAAACGAGTTCGGGGAAATCGGTATCGATCATAACCTTGTGACATACAGCAAGGACGACGCGGTGATCGAGATGTCGAGCGGGTGCCTGTGCTGTACCATCCGAGGTGATCTTGCCAAGACCTTGCGCGAAGCACCCGGACGATTTGCGCGCGGTGGAAAGCGGTGGTTCGACCGGGTGGTCATTGAAACGACGGGGCTCGCGGACCCGGCTCCCATTCTCCATACCCTGATGACAGAGCCGTCCGTTTCCAAACACTATCGCCTTGACGGGATTGTGACGACCGTCGATGCGGTCAATGGTGAGCACACATTGGACCGTCAGATCGAGTCGGTAAAGCAAGCGGCTGTGGCCGACCGGCTTCTGATCACCAAAGGGGATCTGGTCGAGGGAGATGCAGTGCGGGATCTCCAAATTCGTCTGCGACGATTGAATCCGTCCGCGCCACAAATCATCGCCCAAAACGGCATCGTCGATCCCGCCTTGCTGTTCGATGCAGGTCTTTATGATCCGAACACGAAGAGCCTGGACGTGCAGAACTGGCTCAGAGCGGAAGCCTATTCAGAAGACCACAGTCACGGTCATGATCATGGTACGGTTCACCACGGCCACCATCACCATGACCACGATGTCAACCGACACGACGCCCATATCAAGGCAGTCTGTCTCACATTTGATCAGCCGATCCGTGCTGAAGCACTGGACCTGTGGTTGGGGACGTTGCTGTCACTGCGCGGCGAGGACTGCCTGCGCATTAAAGCCCTTGTCAATGTTGAGGGACTGACGAAGCCGGTTGTCATTCATGGCGTCCAACATATCCTGCATCCGCCGGTGATGTTGAAAGACTGGCCCAGCGAAGACCGCCGCTCCCGGATCGTCTTCATCACCCGTAACATGGATGAGGCCACCCTCCGCAACTCCCTGAAACCATTCAATGGTGCAGTCTCCTAACGTCCTGTCGGGAAGAGTTGGGAACCGGATCTGGACGGCCGCAAGAGTCAGCAAGGCTTGGAGGGCGTGCCGGGTTTTGTCCTAGCCGGTCATGATGCAGCGAAACGGTTTGATGCGAATGACCATGCGCTCGATCCAGTTTCTGTCCTTGTAGGCTTGGCGGTCATATCGGATGGGTTCTTTGCCGTAATGAGAACCGAGGCTGTTGGGCCTC
>CAYUYV010000241.1:0-4540 GCA_964449455.1 uncultured Alphaproteobacteria bacterium
CCACACAAGTGTGCCATCGCCCCATTGGGATGGCTTGCGCCAGGTGCTCCCTTCCCGCACTCTGCCAGCACCTTAAGAAATCGCTGTGCTGGTTATACTGATTTGTAATGCCGGCGGGCTCTCCAAAACCCATTGGCAAGGCGCGTAGACATTCGGGGGCTGATTGGGAGGGAACCATGACGAAAACCTGCTGCGGCGCCTGGCGCCCGCCCGTTTTGCTCCTGGCATCCGTGCTTGCCTTTGCGGCCCTGCCGCCCCATTCCGCAGTCTCGGCCGGGGCCGTGTGGGCCAGCCTGGGCTGTGATGACAGCGCCTACGCCAAGAATTTCCTTCGAGCCGCCCAGCGGGCTTTGACCGAGAACGAGCTTGATCCGGGCCCGGCCGACGGTTTCTGGGGCCCGCGCACCCGCGATGCCCTGATGGCATTCCAGACCCGCCATCAGCTGCCGGCGACCGCCCAGTTCACCCAGGCGACCGTAAACGCCCTGTTCGGCGCCGAAGCGGGCATCACGGTCTCTGAGATCACGCTGCCCATCCGCCAAGCCGGTGAAGAGGTTTGGGATCGCCAGCGCCGCATTTCTCAGATCATGCGGAACAATGAGGCCGATATCCTGATCATCCGCAATCTGGCCGGGCTCAGTGCCGAAGACTATGAGGCGCGCTGCGGCAGACAAATCGAGGGGTACTGATGTCCCAAAGCCACATGGCTCCGGATGCCCCCTTCACGATTGATGCGGCCGCAGTGCCGGAGCCGGATATCGCTGCAGGATCCGATATCGCTGTGGACTATGTGCCCTGCGTGGCCTGCGCCGAGCCCATTCCGAAGGCGGCACGGCTGTGCCGCCATTGCAAGACGCGCCAGGATTGGACCCGCCACATCCTTGATTGGAAGGAAGTGGCAGGCGCCGTGATGGCGGTCCTGCCCCTTTGGGCCGGTGCCATCGCGCTCACCGCGCCCCTCATCCAAGGCAAAGCGCCCGACCTGGCCGTGATCGATGCGGCCTGTACGGATAGTAGTGCTGTCTTGACCCTGACCAATAGCGGTGAGGCACCCGCGGTGCTCGGCTCCATGCGTCTCACGGCCCCGTGGATGGATCAATCCCTCCATCTGCGGCCCGAGGTCGACGCGACCCGAACCATTGCCGCGGGGGGCCTTGAAACCCTTTCCGTACAGCCGACCCTTGAAGGCAATCTTGCACCCATGGTGCGCGCAGGGTCGAGACAGCCTGTAACGCTGACGGTCGACTATGTGGATTTCGACGGCAAAATGCGCCGCAAGACCGGACCGTGGCCATGCTGATCCGTCGTCTGAGCACGCGTTTCGCTTTGGTCTCCATCCTCATGGCATGGCTTGCGCCACTGCCCCCGGCCCTTGCACAAGCCAATGGCGCTGAGGAACCCGCCTGCCCCCAGGCGGACACGCCGCCGCGCCTGAAACTGGCCATGTTCGATTATGCCGGCGCGGAGTCCGGTGACGCGGCGCGCCATTTCTCACGCTTTCAGCAGATCATCCGGCGCAAACTGGCCCATGTGGCCGAAGAGGTGATTGAGACGGGCCTGCCGCTTTCGGAACTGGAGGATCTCTCGGTCTTTGCCGCCGGGCAGGATACACTCGCCAGCCGGCGCGCCGTTCGCAACTATGCCAATCAGCCGGACATTCTGAAGGTCCTGCGCGGCGACATTGCCGAAATGGGCGATGGCTTCGAGATCACGAGCCTTGTGTTTCTCGGCAATCGCAAAGGCCCCCTCCGGAGCGAAGAGCTGATCGTCACCATGCCCGTTGATCGACGTGAATATGCCAATACGCGGGACGGTCATTCTATCCTCGCCGCCTATGCCTTAGCGGTCGACGCGGCGCAGCGCCAGTGCCCGACCTCGGTGGTCCTCGCACTTTTGAGCTTCACCCGGAACAAGATTGCCGATGTCCGGGAGCGCGGCTCAGACTCGCTCGACTTTATCGAGGAGGTCGACGCGGCGGCCGAAGCCATGATCGCGGAGGTGACCGGATGATCCGCCGTTTCGCCATTCGATTCTTCACCCTTTGTCTCTTGGCCCTCTTTGTCGCGGGCACACAGCCCGTGCTGGCGCAGGCTCCTCAGCAGACAGATGAGATTACGCTCCTGACCCCGGCCTTCGCCTCCGACACGCCCGGCCTGGGCGCGAATGTCTCACTGATCCTGGGGCTTCAGATCTGGCAGACCCTGCGCCAGGCCCCCTTCCCCAATCCCAAGGGTCTTTACTTTGGTGACGGCAAGATCGTCTGGTCCATGGAAGGCCCGCCACCGACCAGCCATCGTGAGGCGGAGGCACAGGCCCGAAACGTTTCCGTCCTTGCCCAGATTGTCCTGTGGGGAGAGGCGGTGCCCTATGGCGATGGGGTGATTGTGGAAACGCACCTGTCCCTGCCGGACTATCGGGACTTCCGCACACGGCGCAATGAGTTGTGGAGCGTCGATCCAGGCGATGGCATGCCGGTGGTCTGCGATGTGCCGCGCCGGCGCATCAGCTTTGAGCCCATTGTTCTACGGCCGGATATTGTGGCCAGCTATGGGCGCGGCGCCAGCCTTCCGGTCTTTGCCGACAAGGCCATGAAGCGGCGTATCGGACGCCTTGGCCAGAATTTTACGGCGATCGAACACCACCAGGACCGGGCGCGCGTCGTCACCCAGTGGCGCGGCAAACAGCTTGAGGGCTGGGTGCCCCTCCCCCTGCTTGGCGAGCAGCGCAGCGAGATTGTCGATTTCGTGGGCGGCATTATCCGGATCTATCGGGCCGATTGGGCCGGCGCGCGGGCCCTTTTTGACCGGGTGCTCGACAATCCGGCTGTGCCGACAGAGGTGCGGATCGATGCGGCGCTCTACAATGCGCGTGCGGCGGTCAATCTTGCGCGCGATCCGCGGGCAGATATTCGCAAGGCCGCGGCCTATGGGGCAAGAACCAAGCGCCTTGTTGTATACGGAACCATGGCCGACCTCTGGGCCGATGTCATGGAAAGGCGCGGCAGCGACCCAAGGTCAACCCGGCAATCGCTGAAGAGCCATGAAGCCTATTTCCCGGCACAGGACCCAAGGTCAACCCGGCAATCGCTGAAGAGCCATGAAGCCTATTTCCCGGCACAGGACCCTTGGCTGGGCGAGGCCTATCGCGCCTTGACAGTCCGTGAGCAGAGGACCCGCGACGATCCATAGGCTGCACCGTCAGATCTCAGTCATGGCTCCAAACGTCCACATGCTCTGCGCGGCCTTTCAAGGCCTGGGGGCCTCGGGTGACAAAACCAGTCAGCAGACGGTGGGCCTCGATCTCGTCCTCCTGGCGGGCCGCTTCAACAACCGCTGCACTGATAACGGCTCGCGTCCCAAGCGCCCGGGTGAGCGTTTCCAGTCGGCTCGCCACATTGACCGTGTCGCCCAGAACCGCAAGTTCCATGCGCCGCTCGGTGCCGATATCGCCGACCACCACCGGGCTGCAAGGCGCAGACCAGCGATCTCTTCAGCCTCCAAGGCCCGCCGCGCGCGTTGATCCACGCTTCTGGACTGCAAGGACGACGCCTTGTGCAGCAAGTCGGACATGGGAGACGGGGCCGATCCGTTGGATGGCACAGTCGGGTTTGAGGCGGCTGTCATGGGGCATTCCCCTCCCACAAAAGGCCCTGCGACGATCCCCGCGACACACTGCCCGCGACGGCGGGCACCGGCAAGCGGACCGGCAAGCAGAGCCGATATGCCAGGGCCTGGAGGCTCTGCGATGGAGGCCGGCGTGCGCTTTGACCCTGCCGAACAATCATGCGATGACGCGCCTACTCTGTCTTTGCAAAGTCCAATCGCCCTTTCGAAAGTCAGATTGCTCTTTCCAAGGCCAGACCGCTCCTTCTAAGGCCAAATCGCTCTTTCTAAGGCCAGATCGCTCTTTCTAAGGACGTGACCCCAGCCCATGACCGACACTCCCGTCGTCACCCGCTTCGCCCCCTCGCCGACCGGTTTTTTGCATATCGGCGGTGCCCGGACGGCTTTGTTCAACTGGCTTTATGCCCGCCATTGCGGCGGCCAGTTCGTGCTGCGCATTGAGGACACGGACCGTGAGCGCTCGACCAAGGCCTCCATTGACGCAATCTTTGAGGGCATGGCGTGGCTGGGTCTCGATCATGACGGCGAGCCCGTGTTCCAGTTCCAGCGGGCCGACCGGCACCGGGCGGTGGTGGAGGACTTGCTGGCCAAGGACCTCGCCTATCGCTGCTATGCCACGGCGGAAGAGCTCAACGAGGCCCGGGAGCAGGCGAAGGCCGAAGGCCGGGTTTTTCGCTATGATGGCCGCTGGCGGGACCGGGACCCGAGCGATGCGCCCAAGGACCGGGACCCGGCAATCCGCCTGAAGGCGCCGCGCGACGGGGCGACCGTCATCAAGGACCATGTCCAGGGCGACGTCACCATCCAGAATGAGGAACTCGATGATCTTGTCCTGCTGCGCAGCGACGGGACGCCGACCTATATGCTGGCGGTTGTCGTCGACGACCATGACCAGGGCGTGACCCATGTGATCCGGG
>CAYUYV010000242.1:0-4475 GCA_964449455.1 uncultured Alphaproteobacteria bacterium
CGCGTCGCCGGCGACTATGCCGACACCATCACCGTCGAAATCCGCGCCCGGTAAGGGGGCGACGGCCGGCGAGGGTGTTGGTTTGCCATGCCTTAACATCCATCGGTCATGCTGCACGGCATGGCCGGACGGCTGCTGATCGATCCGGAAAGGGGATGTGGCATGGCGGTGTATCTGAACCGAGATGGGATTGCAGCACTGGTGGGCCTGGCTGGAACTCTGGCGGGCGGGGTGGCCGGCATCCTGCTGTTGCTCTTGACCCTGACACTCCCTGCCGCCGCCTTCAAGATGACGCCGATCGAGGTTACGCTCGCGCCCACCGGACGCGGTGCGGCCGGATCGATTGTCCTGCAAAATCCATCCGAAGTGCCGGCGGCTGTCGAGTTGACCGTACACAGTCGGACTATGGACCGTGGTGGGGCAGACATCCTTACGCCGGCTCCGGACAGTTTTCTCGTCGTTCCGTCACAGGTGATCCTGATGCCGGGGATGGAGCAGGCCGTGCGCCTTCAATGGCTCGGTGGTTCGGTCGATGTGGAAAAGGCCTTTCGTCTTATTGCGGAGCAATTGCCGATCGATCTGGAGGATGGCCAGAAAGATGGCGGGCGCATGCGGCTTCTGGTCCGCTATGTGGCATCGCTCTATGTCAAACCGTCCGGTGTGGCGCCCGTGATCCGCATTGATGGCGGGCGTGTGGACAAGGGGGCAGGGGGGCCCGAACTCACGTTCACGGTGGTGAACAGCGGCAAGGCGCGGGTTGCGCTCAGCAATCTTGTGGTCAAGGCCTCCCGCAAGGGAGCGGCTTTGCTTGAGCTCGGCGCCGAGATCCTGGGCGAGGTCAGCGGATCGGTCGTACTGGCCGGCCACACACGGGATTTTCGCGTTCCTTTGCCCGAGGCGGGGCCGCCTTCCAATGGTCCGGTCACGGTCGATCTCGACTATGACGGACGGTAAATTGCCCCCATGTCTGTTCAGGGCCTGGCGCGAGTCCCGGGCTGTGTCGCCGTGATTTTGTTGGTCCTGGCCGGCGCCATCGGCTCCCCGTCGCCCGCTCTGGCTCAGTCTTCCGCCGATCTGTTCCAGAAGGTCTTCGGAGCCAAGGCCAAGCCAAAGGCCCAGACCTTTCGGGCCCCGGTCAAATTCCTGATCTATGAGCTTGGCCTGGCGCAGGTCACGGTCGGGGGGACCGATGATCCGGTTCTGATCAATAAGGCTGATCTGCGCACCGCGCTTGAAAAGGTGCTGATTGACGCGGCTCTTACGGTCTATGACGGCCTTGAAACCCAGAATGAAACCATCAGCCCCCAGCAGATTGCCGCCACCACAATCAGCGTTCGATATGACGCGGCCACCCTGTCCCTGGACCTGGAAATCCCCTGGGACTTGATGCGCGTGCTGGATATCTCCCTGGTGCCGGAGCGGGTTGCGCCGCCCGAGCCCCTGACCCCGCCAAGGATCAGTGCCATTGTCAATCTGCGTGGCGGCTTTGATGCGACCTGGGATGAGGCCCTGGACCGGCAAGAGACCCCCGTGTTCAACGGGCTGATGGAGGGAGCCTTGAATCTCGGGGGGACCGTGTTCGAGGCGGAAGCTGATTTTACATCCTCTGCGGAGGATCGGCTCCGACTGCTCCGGATGCGGCTTTTTCGTGATGCTGTCGAGCGCCGGCGCCGCTTTGCCTTTGGCGACGTGGATGTTCCCGTTTCCGGGCTTCAGGGTGCACCGCGGATTGTCGGCCTTTCCGCCTTTCGCAATTTTGATCTTCAGCCGGAGCGCCCTTTTCGTCCCCGGGGTAGTCAGCTTGTGACCCTGGAGCGCGAGACGGTTGTTGATGTGCTGACGGCTGGGCGCGTGATCGAGACCTTCGCCCTCACGCCAGGCCGCTACCGGCTGACGGACCTGCCTCTCAGTGTCGGCGCCAATGACTATGATATTCGGCTGACGGATGACCTGAACCAGGTGGAGACGATCCGCCTGTCTTTGTTCTTTGATCCTGCTCTCTTGGGCGCCGGACAAAGCGACTTCGGCTATGCATTCGGGTTCGAAAGTCGGGCGGACGGGGCCTACCAGTCCGTGGACCGGGAACGCTGGGTACTGAGCGGTTTCCATCGTCAGGGCGTGAGCGATAGTCTGACCTTGGGGGCCGGTCTCCAGCTCGCGCGGCGGCGCTTCAACCTGGGCGGCGAGATCGGCGTTGCAGGCGCTCTCGGTAACATCTCCCTCCTGAGCGACTGGAGCCGGGTGGGGCCCGCGGATGGTGTCAGCAGTGCATTGCAATGGGACGTGCCCGGCCTTGGCCGGTCTGCCCAAGCGCTTGAGATCGATTTCGGTCTGACGGCCGGCTATACAAGCCGACGCTATGCGCCCTTTGATGCCGATCCCGATCCCCAGCCGGACAATGAGCGTTTGGCCGACGCAGGGGCCCGTCTTGCCGTTGCCATTGGCGATGCCTGGGGGGTGAGTGTGAACGGCCAGACGCGGTTCTTGCGTACAGGGGCCTGGGAGACCGGACTGTCGGGCAGTCTGCGGAACAGTTTCGCTGCTGGGGCCAGTCTGGATCTCCTCTCCAGTCTGACCTTGCGGGAAGGGCGGTCCGAAATGGTGGTGGGGCTTGGGGTGTCCTTTGCATTGGGGCGTTCCCATGCTGGAGATCTGAGTGCGTCCTGGCCGGATGGCACCTATCGGGCCGCCTGGACCCGGCGGCCACGCAGGCCCGTTCGGGATTGGACTGGTGGTGTGACCTATCAGTATAATGAAGAAATCCAATCGGCAGAGGCGGTCGCCCGCTTTGTGGATCAACGCGGCGAGGCGGATTTGCGGCTTGCCGGCACGCTGAGAGAAACAAGCGACGCGGGCGAGAATGGCGGGGACAGCGCAGGGGATACGGGCACTGTGAGGACCACGATTGGTGCGGGTCTTGGCATTGTTTATGCCGGCGGCGTGGTCGGTGTGGGGCGCCCGGTGACCGGCAGCTTCGCGCTCGTCCGTCGGCATGCGAATTTTTCCGAAACAGAGATTGTCGTCAATCCGGCGCAAGAGGCCTTTCTGGCCCGGTCGGACGGCCTTGGTCCCCTGGTCGTCCCGGGCCTGAGCGATTATGTGCTCCAGCAGATCCAGCTTGATGCTCCGGACCTGGCCGTGGGACAGGATCTGGGGGACACACGGCCCTTCATGCGTCCCAGGGCGCGCTCCGGCATCCTCGTCCAGGCGGGCACTGCCGCGAGTGTTATCCTCATGGCCCAGTTGGTGGATGCCGCAGGCACGCCCCATGCCCTGAAGGCGGGGACACTGACGCGCACGGACAGGGACGACACAGCCAAAGCCCTTACCTTTTTTACCAATCGGGACGGCAGGCTGGTCATGGATGGCCTAACGCCGGGCACCTATCGCATCACTCTGGTGCTGCCCGGGCGACCCGAAACGACCCTGACGATCAAGGCCGATGAACTGGGGGTCGTCCGTGCCGGCACCATTGAGGTGTCCCGATGATTGTTTTGGCCCGGGCCCTTCCAGGTCTCCTTTCGGGCGCACTCCTGCTCTGGCTTGGGTCACCTGTTGGTGCGGCGGCGGACTGTCGTCTGCGTCTCGATCATCCGGCCAGGATCGATATCTTCTCCGGTGAATCCTATGAGGTTTATGGTCAGGAAAGCGTGGCTGTGCCCGTGGATTTTTCCGTCAGCGCCGATCGGTCCGGATGTGCCTTTGCCTTGGGATTCAGGTCGACTGGCGCACGGGACGGGCAACGCTTTGCCCGAACGAGCGGGGCGCGATTGGCCTATCGTTTGAGCCCGGATCGCCGGGGCACCGTCCGGCTCAAAGACCTTCCTGCGGCGCAAGGGGCCGAACTGCTCCGTGGTGTGACCAGCGGGCGCGCAGGCCGGGCCCGTGGGCGATACTACATCATCGTTGATGAGGGGCAGGGCGCCGCCGCAGGCCCGCATCAGGACCGGGTCCAGGTTTCTTTGATCGATTTAGCTACCGGGCGCCGCCCGTCCGGATTCGACAGTGTGCTGCGTTTTGACGTGCCCAGTGTTCTGGAAGCGCGCTTCAGGATCGATGGCAGCCAGCGGGCCCTTGGGGGCTATGGCCATGTGGTCGATTTCGGCGCTCTGGTGACCGGCCTGCGCCGATCCTTGGATTTCGAAGTGCGCGCCAATCAGGGCTTTTCGGTGACGCTGTCCTCGGAGAATGGCGGCATGCTGCGCCGCCGCGGGCGCGAGAGTGGGCGCCATGGCGCGATCCCCTACCGCCTGCATATCCGTGGGCAGATTTTATCCCTTGACCGGACCGTGCGCCTTCAGGGCCGTGCGGGGTTGGGGGCGGGACGCCACCATTTCCCGCTCGTTTTCGAGGTCGGCTCGACCGATCGCGCCCTCGCCGGGTCCTATGGCGATGTGGTGCGCCTCACTGTCGCCGCTGACTAGTGTCGTGGATCAGAAGTCCGCAGACGGACGTGCCGGGACTTCTCATGCGGA
>CAYUYV010000243.1:0-4448 GCA_964449455.1 uncultured Alphaproteobacteria bacterium
GCTTGCGAACCCTGCGGGTTCGTTCGGTTCGAGGTTTCTCCCTCCAGCTCCACCATTTTTGGCCTCACGGCGCGCAGCGCCTCCGGCGGGGCGGGCTGACCGCCCGGCGGCCAGTCGACCGCTGTTGGTGCGGTTCGAGATTTCTTCCCTCAGGTCCACCAGGCGGTGGATCAGGTCTCTTTGTCGTCCTCGGCCTCGACAATGCCCGTCACATCATCATCGCTGTCATCCAGGTCGGACATGTCCTCAATGATGTTGTCCATGCCTTCCTCGGTGCCGTCATCACTGTCCTCCTCGTCGTCGGAGGACAGATCCGGAATGTCGTCTTCGGATTCGGCGGCAGGGGCCTTTTTGCGCTTGCGCTTTTTGCGCTTCTTGGCGCCGTCCTCATCGTCGTCATTCGCATCCGAATCATCCTCGTCGTCGCTGTCATCGTCGTCAGCGTCTTCGAGGCCGCCTTCGGCCGCATCATCCTCATCATCATCGAGATCGTCGAGATCCTCGTCCTCTTCTTCTTCCGCCTCCTGATCGGCCAGTCCTTCTTCCTTCTTGGCCTTTTCGGTGGCCACCTCCTCGGCGGCCGCCTTGGCGGTGCGCTGGCGCTTCGGCTTGATCAGGGCCTCAGGGTCGAAGCTGTGACCGCATTTGGGGCATTCGATGGGCCGCTTATCGAGATCGTAAAAGCGGGCCCCGCAATTGATGCAGGTTCTTTTTGTTCCAAGCTCTGGCTTCGGCACGGCGCGAAATTCCTTCAAAGATGCGTCTTGGACAAAAGGCGGAGGGCTTTGACCGCAATCCACCCTGATCCCTTGAGGGGGCACGCGGATCCTGCCGGATTTGGCAGTGTCACGGGTGCGGCTGGAGCCGCGTCAGCGATGGGGAATCCGCCTGTCGATGGGCGCGTTTGCCATGATCGGCTGACGCTGTCAAAGAGTATCCCCATCACCTGTCCATGATCTTTTGCCGGGAACCTGCACCCCATGTCTCACCTTGAGTCCGAGTCAGCCGCCACCATTCCGGACCGGCTCACCGCACGCCCCAGTGCGGCGTTGTCGGGGCGGTTCATAACGCCGGGCGACAAATCCATGTCCCACCGGGCGCTTATCCTTGGTGCGCTGGCCACCGGAGAGACCCGCATTGAGGGGCTTTTAGAGTCCGATGACATTCTGCGCACGGCTGCGGCTGTCGGCGCCCTTGGGGCCGTTCTGGAGCGGGAGGGCCCAGGGCAGTGGACGGTTCGGGGGGCGGGAGTGGGTGGCCTTACGGCGCCCTCGGATGTGCTTGATTTCGGCAATTCCGGTACGGGCGTGCGTCTGATGATGGGCGTTCTGGCCGGCTGCGATTTTCCGGTCTTTGTGACGGGCGATTCGAGCCTGCGTGGCCGGCCCATGGAGCGCGTTATCGCCCCATTACGGCTCATGGGAATGGATGCGGAACTTCAGGACGGTGGACGGTTACCCGCGCGCCTGCGCGGCGCGGCTCCCCCGGTGCCCATCCGTTACACGGTGCCGGTGCCCAGCGCCCAGGTGAAATCGGCGGTGCTTCTGGCCGGTCTCCATGCGCCTGGGGCCACGACGGTGATCGAGCCTGTGGCGACACGGGACCATACGGAACGCATGGTTAAAGCGTTTGGCGCTGAACTGGAGACGCAAGAGGCTGAAGGCGGCGGCCAGGCCATCACCGTCAAGGGGGATGCGGAGCTGGTGGGCACACCGGTGACGGTGCCTGGTGATCCCTCTTCGGCGGCCTTCGGGCTCGTGGCGGGGCTCATCGTCGCCGGGTCTGAGGTACTGGTCAGCGATGTGCTGCTCAATCCCGGTCGCTCGGGCCTGTTGACGAGCCTTGAAGAGATGGGCGCTGATATCGCCCGTCACGATGAGCGGTTGAGCGGCGGCGAACCGGTCTGTGATCTGTTGGTCAAGGCCGGTCCGCTCAAAGGTGTCACCGTGCCGGCGTCCCGCGCGCCTTCTATGATCGATGAATATCCCATCCTGGCGGTCGCGGCGGCCTTCGCGGAAGGAACGACCCGGCTTGAAGGCCTGGCGGAATTGCGCGTGAAGGAGTCGGATCGCCTCGCAGCCACGGCCAATGGCTTGAAGGCCTGCGGCGTGTCCGTCACCGTGGAGGGCGATACGTTGATCGTTGAGGGACGGGGCATTGCCGGCGTGCCAGGCGGGGCCCATTTGGATGCCCATGGGGATCACCGGATTGCCATGGCGTTTCTCGTCCTGGGCCTTGCTGCCCAAGCGCCTGTATCGGTGTCCGGTAGCGCCATGATCGCCACCAGCTTTCCCTCCTTCCTGGAGCGCATGACTGGTCTTGGTGCGCTGATCGGCGAAACCGACTGGTGAAACGGGCCAGTGGTGAAAGGAAGCGACCCATGATCAAGCTGATCTATCCGCTGCGCCGATTGCCGTCCCTCACTCGGGAGGCTTTTCAGACCTATTGGCGGGAAACCCATGCGCCTCTGGTGGAGCGCCATGCGCCTGTGCTTGGTATTCGGGCCTATATTCAGTGCCACACCGTGCCCTCGGCCCAGAATGACAGCGTGCGGCGCATGCGGGGCGGTAGGGAAGATTATGACGGGGTCGCTGAATTGTGGTTCGACTCCGTCGAGGCGCTGACGTCGGGTGCGAGCGATCCGGTTGCCGCCGCGGCGGCCGCTGAGCTGCTGGAGGACGAAAAGCGCTTCATTGATGTGGATGCCTCGCCGATCTTCTGCGCTTCGGAGGCCGTTGTCATCGGCCATCCATTATGGGGAAACAGACCGTGACCAATCCCGTCATCGCCGTGGATGGCCCCGTGGCCGCCGGCAAAGGCACCCTCGCGCGCCGTTTGGCGGACCACTACGGATTTTCCTATCTCGACACGGGCGCCCTCTATCGGCGTGTTGGCTACATGGTGCTGGAGGCGGGGGGCGATCCCTCCGACGTGGATGCGGCCGTCGCGGCCGTGCCCCAGCTCAGCGAACAGACGATCCCCGACGCAGCATTGCGCACGGACCCGGTGGGCAAGGCCGCATCCCAGGTTGCGGCCCTGATACCGGTGCGGGAGGCTTTGCTCGCGTTCCAACGCGGGTTTGCCGAAGACCCGGGCCTTTTGAAGGACGGCCGTTCGGCACGCGGCGCTGTGCTTGATGGCCGGGATATCGGCACCGTGGTCTGTCCCGAAGCGCCGGTGAAGCTGTTTGTGACCGCCAGTCCCGACGTGCGTGCCCGCCGCCGGTTCCAGGAGTTCCTGGACAAGGGAATGACGGATCTGACCTTTGAGCAGGTGCTTGAAGATCTCAAGGCGCGAGATGTGCGCGACAGCACGCGGGCAACGGCGCCTTTGGTGCCGGCTGAGGACGCCCACTTGCTCGACACGACCAACTTGGATAGACACATGGCATTCCAGGCGGCCCGTGACATTATTGACGCATCAATGATCGTTGATCGCGGAGCGCCCGGCACAGGGCTTTAATGCGGGCGGATTGGCGCCGCCGCATTGCCGCAGGGCAGGATGGGATATGAGCGCATCCCCAATCGGCCCCTCGATTTAGCCCATCGCCCACGGACCCTGATCCATTCAGGACCTTAAGGGGGCCGGCAAGTCTGCCGTGCCCACTGACGTCCGTTTCAGACCGTCGCGCTTTAAATGCGTGCCGGCGCCTGAAAGGGACCGCTACAAAGACCACCCAACTCAACCGGCCGCGCTGCGTCGCCCGGGACGCGTTACAGGAGCTTTGATGTCTGATACCGCACTGGCTGAAGAACTGGATTTTTCCAATACACCGACCACGGACGATTTTGCTGCCATGCTCGAGGAGGATCTCGGGCGGCACAAGCTTGAGGAAGGCTCGGTCGTTGATGGCCGCGTGATCTCCATCGAGAACGATATGGCGATCATTGATGTGGGCCTGAAGACGGAAGGCCGCGTGCCCCTCAAGGAATTCGTGATGCCTGGGCAGGAGAGCGTTCTCGCTGTCGGCGACCGGGTCGAGGTCTATCTTGAGCGTGTCGAGAATGCCCTTGGTGAGGCGATTCTCTCCCGGGACAAGGCCCGGCGCGAGGAAAGCTGGGTTCGATTGGAGAAGTCTTACGCAGCCAATGAGCGGGTGCAGGGCGTCATCTTCGGACGGGTCAAAGGCGGCTTCACAGTCGATCTCGACGGCGCCGTGGCCTTCCTGCCGGGCAGCCAAGTGGATATCCGTCCCGTGCGCGACGTGACACCGCTGCTCAACATTCCTCAGCCCTTCCAGATCCTGAAAATGGACAAGCGGCGCGGCAATATCGTCGTGTCACGGCGCGCGGTGCTCGAAGAGACGCGGGCGGAACAGCGCCAAGAAATCGTCGAGAATCTCAAGGAAGGCGATGTGCGCGAAGGGGTGGTCAAGAACATCACCGATTACGGCGCGTTCGTGGATCTGGGCGGCATTGACGGGCTGCTGCACGTCACGGACATGTCCT
>CAYUYV010000244.1:0-4440 GCA_964449455.1 uncultured Alphaproteobacteria bacterium
GGCTGCTGTAGAATGGAGGCTGCTGTAGAATGGAGGCCACTATAGGAGGGGGCCGCCGGTTCAGCACCCAAAACGCAGATCGTTTGGCCTGTGTTCAACGCTGATCCTTATTCGGATTAAAGGTCAGGGACCGGGCGACGGTCCCATAAGCCCGCGCTTCCCGGCGGCGGTTGCGCCGGCTGCGACTATAGCCGGCAAGCTCAAAACCGATCCTTTCAAGGCGGCCGGGGCCCCTGACTGGCAAACGATTGTCAGGCTCGTAACCCAGAATGCGCAGCATGTCGCCGGCACTGTGTTCAAACAGCCGGACCTGGCGAGCCGGCAGCACCGAGCGCCAGGCGTCGATCCGCGCTGGATCCGGGGCCTGGCCCACGAGAGCGTGGATGGCCCGGTTGAAGCCAGGCACCTCAAAACCGGGGGATGCTGAGGGATCGGGACTGTGTGGCAGGCCGCAATGGTTCGCCACCATTTCAAGCACCGTGCTTGGATCACGAACCAAATCTTCGAAATGAATGGTCAGGCAGTAATTGGTTCCAAGAACAAATTGGGCCGCGAGCCCCGCACCCGTATAGCGCAGCCACATCTGTGCGGCACTGAGGATATCGTCCGGACCAAAATGCAGCGGCAGCACCGAGGCGGCGACTGCCCGTCCATCCCGGACACTATGCACGAAACGCGCATTGGGAAAGCGGGATGCCAGCCGATCGAACCGCAGAACATTTTGCGGTGTGTGGTCGACAAAGCGCAACGCGCCCGGCTTACCCACATGAGCGGCATACTGACGTACAAGGGTGCTGACGAAATGGGGATAGCTGCTGCGCCCGTCTTCCAGGCGCGGGACGGTGAACGGTCCTTGTTCCCGCCAGCCCAGAAAGGCCTTGGTGCCGGCGATACAGTCAAAGAGGCGGTCCGCATCGTCCTGCGTCAGACAATCCGTCTCGGGCATAAAATCGAAAAAGAACGGCGATTCCGGCAGGCAGACCGTATCCGGATCGGCACCGATCAGGGATCCAAGCAGAGTCGTGCCACTGCGCAGGGGGCCACCGACAAAGATCGGGTTAAGAAGAGTGGCCGTGCTCATTGTGTTGGTCGCCCTTGCGCCATGGGAACGGCGTTGAAGGGCGCCAGTGCCGCAGTCAGGTCCCCGCGATAGGTCCAGGTCGTTCCGCCCTGGTCCTTGAAACGCCGATAGAGGATGGGGTAGCGATGGCGAAAGCGCACGCGGCGGGGCCCATGATTGTTCGCACCCGTATTCACCCGATAGATCGCGCCAGGGAAGGGCAGGGGGGCCAGAGGTTGCCCGGCCTGTGCTGCGCGTGCGGACCATTCTCCATGGCGAATAGACAGGGGCCAGAACAATTGTCCCAATTGTTCGAGATCCATAGTGACGGCGTGGTCAAGACACGGGATGTCCTCGGTCCTGAAAAACGGCGCCGCGCAGGTCCCGCACAGGATATGGAAGCGGTCGATCTCCCAGGCGCGCCCCAGATGTGCATCATAATAAAGGCCGTGCTCGAAAATCGCGCCCGCCGGCGGGGTGGTACTCAACAGATGGGCTGTCAGGTCCTTATGGACAAAATCATCCGCATCCATCTGAATGATGAAGGCGCCTTCGCGTGTCATCTGATCACGAATGATTCCGTAGCCTTGCGCCAGTTTCAGGGCCTTGTCCCTCATCCGTGTGCGTAGATCCGCGTGGGGCACTGGGGCGGGAAAGCGAGCGTGGTGAAGGTGCACCGAGGCGTGGGCGGGCAGGCCGTCTGGCGATGTGTGACAGATGAGGTGCACCGTGAATCGCGAATCCGTCTGTCCCAGGAGGGCTGCGACACTGTCCACGGCCAGCGCGCAGGTGGTTTGCCACAGATCACCGGCCACCGACGGCGCCTTGAGCGGCAGAATGAAATGGACCTGTGGGGACATGGGCGGGTTCTCTCCAATCCGGGCGTGCTCCACAGGCCCTTCGGTATGTCGTGTTTCCTGTCTCGCCCCGATCCAGTCATGCCAGGGCTTCGGGCCAAAGAAAAGGGGCGGCACCTTTCGGCCCGCCCCGCTTCCCGCATTGCTTGATCGGCCGGCTCCCGAGGGAGCCAGCCGCGCTGGTCCTTACATGACCAGGATCATGTCTTCGTCCAGGTTCTCGGCATTGTAGTTGGATAGGGTGATTTCGAGGTCCTCGACCGCAATCACCGTGTTGGCGTCGACCTGCTGGGCCGCCGCGACCACCATGCCGGCCGTCAGAGCCTCGCCGAAGTCCACGAAGTTGAGAACATCGCCGGCACCGAAATCGGACACCGTTTTCTCACCATCGTCGAGGGCGCTGAAGCGGAAGGTGTCGGCGCCGTCGCCGCCGGACATGACGTCATTGCCGCCCTGGCCGATGAACAGATTGTCGGCGCTGTTCCCGATCAGAACATCACTGAAGGCCGAACCGATTACCGTCTCGATGCTGACCAGCGTGTCCGTTTCAACTTCGACGCCCAGTTCTCCATTCACCGCGAATGCGAGGAATTGCGTGAACTGACCATTGGGGTTGAAGTTGTTGTCGGACACGAGAATGAGCGACGTGCGGCCATCCTCCAGCTCCGGACCAAAGGTGATGCCCTCGATATTGTCGAGGGTGATGCCGAGATCCGCGAGATCCGCCAGCAGCACCTTGTCGGCTGGACGGAACCCTTCCGCATCCGGAACCGCCACACCGGAGACATCCGTTGCATCTTCGATGCTGGTCAGGAACAGCTTGATGTCGTTGCCTTCGCCAGCCGAGAAGGAGCGCTCCACCGTGATGAACTGGGTCTCGGAGAGAGCCAGGAACTCGACCAGACCATTGGTGGTAAAGGCACCTTCCGGGGTCGGTGCTTTCGCGACCGGATCAGTGACATAGATGAACTCCCCGGTCGCTTCACCCGTTTCGACATCGTAGCGCACGATCCGGCTCGGGCTGCCTTCCGTCAGGGAGGCGCGTGGGCCGTCCTGGAAGAGGGCGTTTTCCGTGGCCGCGAAGGCGACCGTGCCATCGGCTGCCAGGGTCAGGCTTTCGAAGGCCAGGTTCTGGCGGATGCCGGAGCTCTGGTCTTCGGTCGGCGCAAAACCGTCCGGCAGGGCGAAGTCACGGATGAACTGACCGGCGACCGTCATTTCGCGGACGAACGGAGCGATCTGCTCGTTGGCGTTGCCCTCACTCGTCCAGTACAGTGTACCGCTGTTCGGGTCGAGGCGAATGCTCTCCGGGTCGACCGTGAACGGATCGAAAGCACCATTGTCTTCGTCGAGGAGCGTCGTGGCGGCATTGAAGGTGACGCCGTCGAAGCCCTCGGCGGAGAGGTCGAGGGAGAGATTGTAGAAGCGGGCGAGATTGATCGAGGACTGATCGTCGGCGATGGCGAAGAAGGTGCCGCTGCGCGGATCGTAATCGATCCCCGAGAGGCCGCCCACCTCCGTGCCGCCGAAGGTGAAGCCCGTCGGAAGCGTCTGCTCACCGATGAACTCAAGACCGCCCATCGGGGTGACCTGAGCAGCAAAACCGGCGCCGAGATTGACGGTCACGCCGGTCGTGGCGCTGGAGAAGTCGGCCGTATCGCGGCCCTCGCCACCATTGAGCGTATCGTTCCCGCCGCGGCCGTCGAGGACATCGTCGCCACCATTGCCGAGGATGACATTGTCGCCCTGGTCACCGCGCAGCGTGTCACCGAAGGCCGCGCTGCCGCCCAGGTTCTCGATGCTGATCAGCGTATTGGCATTGGCCGTACCCGCTGAAAGATCCGCCAGCACTGGGGCGCCCGATGCGGTGAACAGGCCGATATCGGTGCCCTCACCACCGTCATAGATGTCCGCGGCACCGAAGCCATGGATGGCATCGTTGCCGGCCCCACCGAACAGGAAGTTGCTCTCATTATTGCCAAAGAGCGTGTCGTCGCCGGAGGTGCCGATGACATTCTCGATATCGATCAGCGTGTCGTCGAGGCCCTCGCCTTCCGCGAAGAAGGCGGCGCCTTCCTGGCTCGACATGCCGCCGGGGCTGTTGATGTCGAGATCAACAAAGATGCCTTGATCGAAGTCGGAGTAGTCGGCCGTGTCGATCCCTTCGTCGCCAACGATGGTGTTGGAACCGGTGCCGCCGCTGACCAGGTCGTCACCCTCGCCGCCGAGGACCGTGTCGTTACCCTCGCCGCCGAGGACCGTGTCGTTGCCAGCGCCGCCGGAGACCACGTCATCGCCGCCATTGCCGATGACGAGATCGTTTCCGCCCATACCAAACAGCATGTCGTCGCCATTGCCGCCGGTCAGGGTGTCATCGCCGTCACCACCCATCAGGACCACACCCGGATCGACCGGAAGCACCGTGTCTTCCTCAACAAAGTTGAGGTTCTGGATGCGCATGTCGAATTCGGGCGCTGTGTCTTCTTCATCGAATGGGATTTCGGAGAAGTTTGCTGCGAGGAA
>CAYUYV010000245.1:0-4314 GCA_964449455.1 uncultured Alphaproteobacteria bacterium
AACCGCAAAACCGCACACACTTCTGCTGAAAACGCTCTAAGCTGATTACTGCTTGACGAATTTCAGCGTCATGCGATCGGACTCGCCGATGTCCATGTGCTTTTTCTTCATTTCGTCGGACTGGTCGCCGCCGAGGGACGGAGGCAGGCGCCACACATAATCATTCGTGGTCGGCTTGTCCTTCGGGTTGGCATTGATGTCGCTGGAGGCGGCAAGCTTGAACCCAACGGCTTCGAACATCTCGACGACGCGGGCTTGCTTGACGTAACCGGCATTGCCAATGGCCCATTCATCACTGATGTCAGCCGGAGCGCGATGCTGAACCACGCCGACCACGCCGCCGGGCTTCAGCAGGTCAAAGGCTTCTTCGGCAGCTTCTTCAAAGAAGCTGTCGCCGGCGCGGTTCAGGTGGTGGATGGCGCGCACGAACAGAACCACGTCCAGGGTGCCTTCCAACTCTTCGGGAGCTTCACCAAAACGCCATGCCTTGATTTCGGGCGTGCCGTCGACCCATTCAGCGGCCTTGGCCGGGAACTCAGCGGCCCATGTCTCGGAGCCTTCAGCGCGCTGCGGGAAAAGCTTCTGGACCAGTCCGCCAGAGTAGTTAATGCCGAAATAGGCGCCCTTCTCGGCCACAAGCGGCAGAAGGATCCGGCCATACCAGCCACCGCCGGGCAGGACTTCAGCGACGCGGGACGTTTCGCTCACGCCGAAAAACTCTAAGGTTTCCTTCGGGTGGCGATACTGGTCCCGGGCCTTATCCTTGTCGCTGCGGTTGGCGATGATCTGACCCAGCTCCTTGTGGTCGGCGAGAGTTGGAGCGGCGATGGCGCCGAAGGCCACAAAGGCCGCGGCCGCAAGGCCGGCAAAACGCAGTGTCATGGGTTTCCCCTTTCCTGATGGGTTCGCGAAATGTCACTGTGCCGAGGCCGGCGGCGGATACTCATCGCGCGCTTGTCCAGGACAACCGGCACAGAAGGCCACTTGCACTCTTTGCTGGGCCGGAAGTAAGGCAACCGCCCGATCCGGATGCAATCAGCGCCGGAAATATTCGTCAAGCAAGTCTCCGGACCCAGTCCCACCTGCCGCGGAGATTACTCCGCCTGGAAATAATGCCTTGCCTACCCTCCGGGTCATGACCCATTGGCCATGAAGCGGTGGGCGGGCGACCCGGATGACGCGAAGGCCCCGCATTTGTGCGCGTCAGAAGACTTTGCGCCCCAGAATTTGAGCTGAGCATCGGGTTGAGCGAAATTTGCACGATTGTCTTGGCACACGCGGCGGGCTTTACTGCCGCCCGACAGACGGGCCCGCCAGCGGCCGCAGTTCGGTGCGGCCCTTTCCGACCCAAGCCCTGGCATTCCACAATTGGGCCCCAACCCTGTGCGCCCCCTCCGGGTCTCGGAACAGCGGATTACATCCATGCTTTTCAACAGTCTTGAGTTTTTCATCTTTTTCGGGGTGGTGTTTTCCGCCTACGCCCTGATGGGACGGCATTTCCGCCTCCAGAACAAATTCTTGCTGTGCGCGAGCTATTTTTTCTATGGTTGGTGGGATGAGCGCTTTTTGTTCCTGATCGCGGTGGCCACGGCGGCCAACTATGTCGCTGCCTTTCCCATCGCCGGCATCCCCTTGCGCCGGGATATCATTGAGAAGACCATCGCCTATATGCTGGCCGTCGCGCTCGTTGTGGTGCTGATCAATCCGGCATCCGTATGGCTGATTGCACCATCCCTTGGAGCCTTTTTCGCCGTCGGTGGCCTTGTCCTGTGGGGTCTTTATGCAAGTGCCCCGGAACGGCGTCCCGGCCGGGCTCTTGCGTCCGTCATTGTGCTGACCTTGGGGATCCTGGCCTATTTCAAATATGCCAATTTCTTCATGGACTCCGCGCAGGATGCCTTGGGCCTCCTCGGCGTGACGCTCAATGATCTGACCATCAGTGTGATCTTGCCGGTCGGAATCTCGTTCTACACGTTCCAGACCATGAGCTATTCGATCGATGTGCAGCGACGGCATGTGAAACCGACCACATCGCTGATCGAGCTTGCGACTTATATCGCCTTTTTCCCCCAGCTGGTCGCCGGGCCCATCGAGCGGGCCCACCATTTCCTGCCCCAGTTCTTCCGCCGGCGGGAGATCACCGGTGAGCGCATGGCCTCGGGCTTGGCCTTGGCTGCGTGGGGGCTTTATAAGAAGGTGGTCATCGCGGACAATCTGGCCCTCATTACCCAACCCGTTTTCGCGGACCCGGCCAGCCATTCGAGCGGCGGCGTTTTGGTGGGCGTGATCGCCTTTGGCTTTCAGATCTATTGCGACTTTTCCGGCTATTCGGACATCGCGCGGGGCATCGCCCGGGCCATGGGCTTTGACCTGATGCTGAATTTCAACCTGCCCTATTTTTCCCGCACCCCGTCGGAATTCTGGCGCCGCTGGCATATCAGCCTGTCGAGCTGGCTGCGGGACTATCTTTACATCCCCCTGGGCGGCAATCGGGGCGGCGCGGTTGGCACCTATCGCAATCTGATGCTGACCATGGTGCTGGGCGGGCTCTGGCACGGGGCGGCCTGGACCTTCGTGATCTGGGGGTTCATCCACGGCCTTGTGCTGATTATCTACCGTGTACTGAACCTGGATGCCGTGCTGGATGCGCGCCCCATGACGGGGCGCCGCGGTCTCGATATCGGAGCCATTGCCCTCCATCTGGCCTTCGGCCTCGCCATGTATGGGGTGGTTCATTTGGCCTGGATCTTCTTCCGCGCCGAGGGGATCGACAATGCCTTGGCCGTGCTTAGCCAACTGGCCAGTTTCGATGGCTGGGAGGGACGCTGGGCCATGCTCGCCTTTTTCGTCACGCCCCTCTTTATTGCCGAACTCATCCAGCGCAATGCGTCGAATCTGGAGGTTTATCTGCGCTGGCCGAGCTTTGTGCAGTATAATGCTGCGCTGTTCCTGGTCTGCAGTCTGCTGTTTCTCAAGGCGCCCAAGGCCCAGGAATTCATCTATTTCGACTTCTGAGCGGAGGCTGTCATGATCACATGGATCAAAACTGTGGGCTTCAAGGGGCTGGCCCTCCGCGGCGTAATCGGCCTTGCCATGATTGCCTATGCCCTCGTCTTCGGTGAGCTCTTCATGCGCTTCATGGCGCCGCAGGCCATGCTGCCACGCCATGTGCAGGCGGCTCCCTGGGGCGTGCGGATGAATATTCCGAATGCGGTCTATCAGCACTCGACACCGGATGTGGCCTATCAGGTGCGCATCAATGGTGAGGGCATGCGCGCGGATCGGGAGTTCACGCCGCAGCCGGCCGCCGGCACCTGCCGCATCGCCATGCAGGGCGATTCCTTTTTCATGGGCTATGAGGCGGATCTTCCGGACACGTTTGCCGGCATTCTGGAGCGCCTGCTCGGGGAGGCGGGCTACAGGGCGGAAATCCTGAACTTCGCGGTCAGCGGCTTTGGCACGGCCGAGATGGTCCAGACCTATGAGGCGCAAGTGCGCCGCTACAACCCGGACATCCTGCTCGTCCAGTGGCACAGCTCGGACTTCAAGGACAATATGCGCTCCCGCTTGTTCCGTCTGGAGAATGATGCGCTTGTTCGCAGTGCTGAGCGCTATCTGCCGGGCATGAAGATCCGGGAACGCCTGGAAGAGTATCCCTTCTATGCCTGGCTGAACGATTCAAGCCATCTTTATACCGGTGCCCGTCAGCTTGCCGCGGCCTGGGTGAAGACCATCACTGTGCAGACGGCGGCCCAGACCACCTCCCTGCCCTCTCCCATGCTTCAGGAAACCACGCAGGCCTCCGATGGCGTGGATCCCGCCATTGCGGAGAAGCGACGCATGCATGCCCGCCGCGCTCCGTTAAGCGCTGCCATCCTGAGAGCCTTTCATGGGGACGTGACGGGACATGGCACGCGCTTCTTGGTCATAGACACTCCGAACCTGACCTTGGATAAGTCCCGCTATCTCTCGCCCCTGTCCTTCTTCCCGGAAGGCGCGATCGCGCCGGTGCCGGCCATCAGTGCCCTGAAACGCTTTGAGGAAGGCCATGCCGCAGGCCAGGACCTGACCTACGCCCATGGCCATCTCCATTTCACGCCCGAGGGCAATCGGATCTGGGCGGCCCATACTGCCGAGGCCCTGAAAACACGTGGATGGCTTGATGCTTGCGCGACGCGTTGAACGCGCTTTCAAGATGTGCGGGGCCCTTGGATTTGTGTCATTGCGAGCGCTGCGCTTGCAATGACGCATTCGAAAGTCCTGCCCGGCGTCACCCTGCGCACCCCAGTGCAGCGGCCCAGTGCAGCGGCCCAG
>CAYUYV010000246.1:0-4286 GCA_964449455.1 uncultured Alphaproteobacteria bacterium
CCGCAAGGCCGACATCCCGTCCATCACGCGTGACGTGTCCGGTGAAGGTGTGCAGCAGGCGCTGCTGAAGATCATGGAAGGCACGGTGGCGAGCGTTCCGCCTCAAGGGGGCCGCAAGCACCCGCAGCAGGAATTCCTTCAGGTCGACACCACAAACATCCTCTTTATCTGCGGCGGCGCGTTTGCCGGTCTCGACAAGATCATTTCCGGTCGCGGCAAGGGCACGTCCATCGGTTTCATGGCCGATGTGCGGGACGTGGAAGAGCGCCGCATGGGCGATGTCCTCAAAGAAGTCGAACCGGAAGACCTGCTGAAATTCGGCCTTATTCCTGAATTTGTCGGCCGTCTGCCGGTGATCGCGACCCTTGAGGATCTGGACAGCGATGCGCTGGTCGAGATCCTGACCCGTCCGAAAAACGCCCTGGTCAAGCAATATCAGCGCCTGTTCGAGATGGAAGACGTGAATCTGACCTTCTCCGAGGACGCTATGAGGGCAGTCGCGGCGAAGGCGATCCAGCGCAAGACCGGCGCCCGGGGTCTTCGGTCCATCATGGAAGGCATTCTGCTGGAGACCATGTTCGATCTGCCGGGTCTCGACGGTGTCGAAGAAGTGGTCATCAATGCGGAGGTCGTCGAGGGCCGCGCACGCCCCCTTTATATCTATGCGGATCGACGGGAAGACATGGGATCGAGCGCCTGATCCCGCTCGGATTGTCAAAAAGACACTGATGCCAGAGGCGGGCCTTAGGTCCGCCTCTTTTTTTACCTCTCCTGCCTTATGATAGCACGTGGGTTTGCCGAGTCGGTGTCCCGATAAGGTCTCTTCCATGCCCCAAAAGCTCTGCATCCCAGCTTTGCTTCGCGGGCTCAGGCTTGACGCCATGGCACGGGCGCGCCACCTAACGCTCACGCCGGGCTGCATCCCGCGGACGGCGTAAGCCAGACGCCGCAGGCGCAAAGGCCACTTGTCTTGCCGGTCACGGTGGGGCCAGACTGATCGATCAGGCTTCTTCCCGTATCCCCGGGTGGACGGCTGTGCTGCGGTGGGCTGAAACGATAGGATCACGGTATGAGCGAAGATCAAACCATTTCAGGCGGCGGAACCACGACCTTGCTGGAGCCCGGCCACCGCCAGTCCTTTCCAGTCCTGCCCCTTCGGGACATTGTCGTATTCCCCCATATGATTGTTCCCTTGTTCGTTGGTCGCGTGAAATCCGTCCGTGCACTTGAGGATGTGATGTCGGACGACGGCCATATCCTGCTCGTCGCCCAGAAAAACGCGACAGATGATGACCCTCAGCCCGCTGATATCTTCACGGTTGGCACCATTGCGTCGGTTCTCCAGCTTTTGAAACTGCCCGATGGAACAGTGAAAGTGCTCGTGGAAGGCAGCCAGCGTGCGCAGGTGGAGCGGTATCTGGAGAATGAGAATTTCTTCCAGGCCGAGGCCACTGTGCTGAGCGATGCGCCGCCGCCGGCCGGCGGCCTTGACGGGCTCGCGCGCTCCGTAGCCGGACAGTTCGAGAATTATGTCAAGCTGAACAAGAAGGTGCCCCAGGAGGTTTTGACGGCCATCGGCCAGATGGAAGATCCCTCCAAGCTCAGTGACACCATTGCGGCCCATCTGGCCGTGAAGATCCCCGAAAAGCAGGAGTTGCTGGAGCAGCTCGACGTGGCGGCGCGGCTGGAGAAGGTCTATTCCCTCATGGAGGGCGAGATCAGTGTGCTGCAGGTCGAGAAAAAGATCCGCTCACGGGTCAAGCGCCAGATGGAGAAGACCCAGCGCGAGTATTACCTGAACGAGCAGCTCAAGGCCATCCAGCGGGAGCTGGGTGAGGGCGAGGACGGGCGTGACGAGCTTCAGGAACTCGAAGAACGGATCTCGAAGACCAAGCTGTCCAAGGAGGGGCGCGAGAAGGCCGTTGCCGAGGTCAAGAAGCTGCGCCAGATGAGCCCGATGTCGGCGGAAGCCACAGTGGTGCGCAACTATCTGGATTGGCTGCTGTCGATCCCCTGGGGCAAGAAATCCCGGGTCAAGAAGGATCTGAAGCTCGCCCAGAAAGTGCTGGACCGCGATCACTATGGTCTCGACAAAGTCAAGGAACGGATCCTCGAATATCTGGCCGTTCAGCAGCGTACGAACAAACTCAAGGGACCGATCTTGTGTCTTGTCGGCCCGCCGGGTGTCGGTAAGACATCCCTTGGCAAGTCGATCGCCGCGGCCACGGGGCGTGAATTTGTCCGTGTGTCCCTGGGCGGCGTGCGCGACGAGGCGGAAATCCGCGGCCACCGGCGCACCTATATCGGATCGATGCCGGGCAAGATCATCCAGTCCATGAAGAAGGCGAAGCACGTCAATCCGCTGTTCCTTTTGGACGAGATTGACAAGCTTGGTGCCGATTTCCGCGGCGACCCCTCATCGGCCCTGCTTGAAGTGCTGGATCCGGAGCAGAATGGCACCTTCGCCGACCACTATCTGGAGGTCGAGTACGACCTGTCTGATGTGATGTTCATCACCACGGCGAACTCCCTGCGCATGCCCCAGCCCTTGCTCGACCGTATGGAGATCATCCGCATTCCGGGCTACACGGAGGATGAGAAGGTCGAGATCGCGAAGCGCCACCTGATCCCGAAGCAGATGAAGGATCATGGTCTGCGCAAATCCGAATGGGCGATTTCCGATTCGGCCCTGCGGGATCTCATTCGCCATTACACCCGGGAAGCCGGCGTGCGGAATCTGGAGCGCGAAATTGCGGGCCTGTCCCGGAAAGCCGTCAAACAGATCCTCACGACCAAGTCGACCAAGATCACCGTCACCCAGCGCAATCTCGGAAAATATGCGGGCGTTGCCAAATATCGCTTCGGGGAAGCGGAGGGCGAGGATCAGGTCGGTGTGGTCACGGGCCTTGCCTGGACGGAAACCGGCGGGGATACCCTGGCCATCGAGGCGGTCATGGTGCCTGGCCGCGGTCGCATGACCACGACGGGGACCCTTGGCGATGTCATGAAGGAATCGATCAATGCGGCCCGATCCTTCGTGCAGTCCCGTTCCGTGATTTATGGAATCAAGCCGCCGACCTTCAACAAGAAGGATATTCACGTCCACGTGCCCGAGGGCGCGACACCGAAGGATGGGCCGTCCGCCGGTATCGGCATGGTGACCTCCATCGTTTCCGTGCTGACTGGTATTCCGGTGCGCCGCGACGTGGCCATGACGGGTGAAGTGACCTTGCGCGGACGGGTGCTGCCCATTGGCGGGCTGAAGGAAAAGCTCCTCGCTGCGCTGCGGGCTGGCATCACCACGGTGGTGATTCCCCAGGACAATGAGAAAGATCTGGCGGATATTCCCGATAATGTGAAACGCGGGCTCACGATTCTGCCCGTTTCCACCGCCGATGAGATGCTCAAGATCGCTTTGACCCGGCCGCTTGAGGCCATCGAGTGGGAAGAGCCTGAAGATGATGGGGACGCGGTGCCTCCTGTCGGGCCCGACGACGGCGACGCCGGTGCCGTTGTAACGCATTGATGTAATGATCTTTTCTGGTCCGGTGCCCCCGGCATCGGTGTCGGGGGCACATCATCCGCGTTCCGATTCGCAAACACGACGCGCGAAGTGAGCCGCTGTAAAGCTGAAAAAATCCCGGATTTCCGGGATTTTTTCTTTGACGGCTATGACGGGTGCGGAATACGGTTTACGCATAAACGCCGGATTCGCCGGTTCTCACCACTTGGTTCAAGCCTTTGCGAGCCTCTCAGCGGTCCGCACTCCGACGACTTGAACAGTATCGTGATCAACAGCCAAGGGGCTTCTGCCGTGAACAAGAACGATCTCATCGCGCGTGTTGCGGAGCTGTCCGACCTGCCCAAGACCGACGCGACCCGGGCGGTTGACGCCGTCTTCGACGCCATCACCGAGTCTTTGAAGGATGGGGACGAAGTGCGCCTCGTGAATTTCGGCACGTTCAAGGTGACCCTCCGGGCCGCCTCTGAAGGCCGCAATCCGCGGACCGGCGAACCCATCCAGATCCCCGAATCAAAGCAGCCGAAATTCACGGCTGGTAAGGGATTGAAGGACGCCGTCAACGGCTAAGACGACAGTGGCGTGCAGTTATCCGTACACGGCTCGCCACGTCACTATTTCGTGCCATCCCGAACGGATGCGGCGCCATCTTCTTTATCCTCTGGGTGCGGATAAATAGCGCCTCTAACCGCCCATCAGGGAGAGCCGCTAGGGGTCTCTTATTGACACCCTGCTTGTTGGCTCTACCGGTCTGTCCGGGGATGAT
>CAYUYV010000247.1:0-1680 GCA_964449455.1 uncultured Alphaproteobacteria bacterium
GGCCGGTCAATCCTGCCTGGCGCCTGCTGAGTGGCCCCGGTCCGAGGTCCCAGCGGCCCCACTCGCCCGTATCTTGCGCGGGCACAGGCCTCATGGCCTTATGGGCATCTTGAGGAAGACAGACCCGGCCCACCGGGCAAACAACGCGCCATCGTCACCATTCTGTCCTTAAATGTCGGAGGGATTATCATGCGTGTAGGGACACCACAGATGGTCATGGCGTGGGCCGTGCTGGCCGCGGCTTTATTGGGCGCGCCAGCCAATGCCCAGTCTTCCAACGCGGACTCTCCGCGCGAGATCCACGAGCGGCTGATGGTTCTTGATTCCCACCTCGATACGCCTGCGCTGCTGGCCGCGCCGGGCTGGGATGTGGCCGAGCGCCATGATCCTTTGCTTGATTACTCGCAGGTCGATCTGCCGCGCATGGTTGAAGGCGGCCTTGATGGCGGTTTCTGGGTGATCTACACGCCCCAAGGGCCTGTGACGCCCGAGGCCTTCATCGACGCGCGCGATCACGCTCTGCTCCGCGGCGTTGCGATCCGCGAGATGATTGCCGGACACGAGGAGTTCGAACTGGCTCTGACGGCCGATGATGCACAGCGAATCGTCGCACAAGGCCGGCGTCCAACTTATATCAGTGTAGAGAATTCCTATCCTATCGGTGAGGATCTTACACTGATCAAGACATTCTACGAAATGGGTGTGCGGATGATGGGTCCGGTCCATTTCAGCCACAACCAGCTTGCGTCCTCGAGCACCGATGCGAAGGACTATCCGGATGGCGGGCTCAGCGATCTTGGCAAAGCCTTTGTGGCGCAGTGCAATCGGCTGGGAATCGTTGTCGATGCGTCCCACGCGTCCGATGCGGCTCTTGACGATATGCTGGCACTATCCAAAGCACCAATTATCCTGTCCCATTCGGGCCCGGACGGCGTTTTCGACCATCCTCGGAATGTTGACGATGAACGGTTGAAGCGTCTCGCACAGACCGGCGGGATCATTCAGATCAATGCGTTTGGCGGCTATCTCAAGGAATTGCCCTCTGACCCGGCACGCCAGAAGGCGTTCGGTGCCTTGGTCTCAGAATTTCGCCGAATCGAAAATCCGACGGCGGAAGAGTATCGTGGCTTTGTCGAGAAGCGTCGTGCACTGGATAAAGAGTTTCCGCCAGCCCGGGCTGACTTTGAAGACTTCATTGCGCATCTGCTCTATGCGCTCGAATTGCTCGGTCCTGACCATGTGGGCATCGGCGCCGATTGGGACGGGGGCGGCGGGGTGATCGGCATGCAGGATGTCGCCGCTCTGCCGCGCATTACCGAACGGCTGCTCGCCGAGGGCTATTCCGAAGAGGATCTCGTCAAGATCTGGAGCGGCAATCTCTTGCGGGTGCTGCGTGCGGCCGAGACCTATGCTGCCTCGCTTAAGGCGACGGCGGCGGCTTCGCAATAGGCAAAGCGCGCCAAAGGCTGGGGCGTGCCGCCGCCGTGTCCCAGCAAGCCGTTCTGGCCAGAACGGCTTGCTGGCCAGAACGGCTTGCTGGTTTGACGTTTCCTCGATTTTTCGTCTAATGGCACCCATTAGAGCTTTGTCGAATGGGACAAGGCCATCCGGGAGGGAGCGATGATCGGGCGAATTCTTGGTTATGGTGTTTTGGGCGTGGTCATTGTGTTGATCGGCCTG
>CAYUYV010000247.1:1780-4145 GCA_964449455.1 uncultured Alphaproteobacteria bacterium
TGTTGATCGGCCTGGTCGTGGCAAGCCAGGTCATCCGGCCGGCGGATCTCCATAATTTTCAGTCTGCTGACTTTTACAAGACCAGCGCCGCACAGACGTCTCCAGGCGATACCGGTCTCTTGCTTGATCTGACCTTTGATCAGACCCTGGGTGGCACTCTTTCGCAAGCGTCCTCCCTCGACATTCATGTGTACCCCAACTTCTTGCCGCAGATCCGGCGCTATGCCTGGTATCCTTATCGGGCGTCGGATCGACTGACGGTGACCCCGTCTTGGGATGCTCACGTGGCGTCAATCACTGTCGACGGCGCGCCCCGGTCCCCAGCAGATCCGATCGAGCTGAACGCGCAAGATCACGGCCGCGAGGTCATGATCTCTGCCCAGACCGCCGATGGCACACGCATGGCCAACTACGTCATTCTTGTCATGCCGCACACTTTCCCACCGCTGAAGACACAGGTGAGGTCCGTTGACGATGTGGCGCCGGGGATCATTACCGGCATGCAGGCGGCTCCCAATAACCCGACCTTTTCGCCATTGAGAACATTGCGTTTATTTCTGTACACCAATGGCGTCGTCGGCACGGTCCAAGGCATCATCAAATCCAGAAAGCAGCGCTTTGACGATTTCATCGCAGCGGATCTGGCGGCCAGTCTGGATTTCGAGAACCGGGAATATCTGCCTTACGTGAATTTTGTGCTCGATAAATTCGGTACACCGCTCAAATATGGTAATGACGCGCCGCGTACGATCTATCTGCCATTCACAACCTCAAAGGATGAGGGGCTGCTGCCGAAGCGCGGTTTCATCTACAAACAAGTTGTTATGGACACGGCCGATAACTTCGCCGAAGCCATCACACGCAGTTTCATCGAGCGCAAAGGGGAAACAACGGCGACGGAAATTCCCCGTCACCTCGACCAGTTCGACGACGGCCATCATATCACCGTGACGCCCTGGGATACGGTTCAAAATCTCTTCTATCGTATTCACCCGGCTGGCACAGAGCTTAAGAATGGCGACCGACTGGATGTGGACGTCACCAGCACCTATCTGGTCGAGCTCGATCGGCAAGGCAAAGTCGTCTTCGAATGGGACTCAATCGATCACTTCATCCCGGGGCGGTCCGGCTCCTACCTGCCGAAGGATCGCTATAGCGAATGGGATTATTTCCACACAAACGGTATTCGGTTTGCACCCGGCAATGAACAGCTGATTGTTTCCGCCCGGTATCTGCGCGCCATTGCGAATGTGGACTACCCGTCCGGCGATGTGAACTGGGTCCTGGCCGATCCCGCCACCTCCTTGAACCAGTTCACATATATTGGTGATCCATTGGGCGGGATCAGCACGCTTCACGCTGCGATCATGCGTGGTGACGAGCTGCTCATTTTCGATAACGGTCACTACGACACCCCCGAATATCGCGAAGGGTCGGTCATTTATGATGCGCCGATTGAAACCCGGCACACCTACACCCGTGTCGTCGCCTACAAACTTGATCTGGACGCCATGACCGCCACTTATCAGCGGGAATGGACCTATCCGGAGCGACTTGTGCGGACCGCGGGCTATCTGATGTTTGTGCCGCGTACGGATGGCGAGGAAAATCTGCTGATCAGTTGGGGATCCGGCGGTGCCTTTACGGAATACAGCCCTGACAACCGGTTGATCCTCTCTACGGATACGGGCGGCATGACCTACCGCTTTTACAAGATCGATATCGACCATTGGATGGAGTGAGGCAGGCCGCTTCGCGCGCAAGCTTCTCAAACAGTCGGCTAAGAGCGACACGAGAACCACCAGTATGACGCGTGGTATGAGATGCCTAGGGCACCGCGCCGACAGAAGCGACACTTTCTGTCGGCCCGGTGCCCTCGCAGATCTTTGTTTGTGTAGAGAATTTTCCAGACGGATGCCAAGCTGCGCCTGAACCATCCGTCCGGACCGCTGCACGAGGTCATTGCATTTTCATTGCCATGCGAAGCGAAAGGGGCCAGCCTCACTGGAGCCTTCTATCTCATGGCTCCGGTGGCGATGAGGTTTTGGGCATCGCGCCTGTCCCGGCTCAGACTGTGCGCGCCGGGACAGGAAAATGGTTCAGTGTGGAGAGAAAATGCGTGCATTTTGTTCACCGCGAGCGCAACGCGGCCTCGCCTTTGCATGGATGGCGGCGTTGCTGGTCGTGATCACGACCATTCTTGGTACGGCACCTGCGCAGGCCCATCCGGAAGACGACTTTTGTGGACCTGACTCCGGGCTTCAGCCTGCATTGTGTCGGCTGCTGGCGGAGGCGAACAAAAGCGTCAAGGGACAATGGGAGCCCCTCGTTGATAAGGACGGGGAGGTTCGCTCGCCCCTCAGCA
>CAYUYV010000248.1:0-4085 GCA_964449455.1 uncultured Alphaproteobacteria bacterium
ATCCAGCTGCACCCGCTTGTCTGCTCCGCCTTCAACGCGGATTTTGACGGCGACCAGATGGCCGTTCATGTGCCCCTGTCCCTGGAAGCGCAGCTTGAAGCCCGTGTGCTGATGATGTCCACCAACAACATCCTCAGCCCCGCGAACGGCAAGCCGATCATCGTGCCCAGCCAGGACATCGTTCTGGGTCTTTACTATCTTTCGATCGTGAAGGACAAAGAACCGGGCGAGGGCATGATGTTCGCCGATTTTGGCGAGATGGAGCACGCCCTGAACCAGGGCGTCGTGACCCTGCATGCCAAGATCAAGATCCGCCATGAAACGGTCGACGCGGACGGCAACCCGATCCGCATGACCATCGAGACGACGCCGGGCCGCTACAAGCTGCTCCAGCTTCTGCCGAAGCACCCGAAAATCAGTGCCGAGGTTGTCGAGAAGCTCATGGTGAAGAAAGAAATCTCCAACATGATCGACACGGTGTATCGCCACTGTGGTCAGAAGGAGTCCGTCATCTTCTGTGACCGGATTATGGGACTTGGCTTTGCCGAGGCCTGTAAGGCGGGCATTTCCTTCGGTAAGGACGACATGGTGATCCCGGAGGCCAAGGCCGGCCTCATCGACACGACCTCAAAGCTCGTCAAGGAATATGAACAGCAATATATCGACGGGCTGATCACCCAAGGTGAGAAATACAACAAGGTCGTGGATGCCTGGGCCAAATGCACCGAAAAGGTGGCCGAGGCCATGATGAAGGAGATTTCCGCCATCCGTGTGGACGAGGAAACCGGCCGCACGAAGGAGGTCAACTCCATTTACATGATGGCCCATTCCGGGGCTCGCGGTTCGCCCGCCCAGATGAAGCAGCTTGCCGGCATGCGCGGCCTGATGGCCAAGCCGAGCGGCGAGATCATCGAGACACCGATCATCTCGAACTTCAAGGAAGGCCTCACCGTTCTGGAGTACTTCAACTCCACCCACGGCGCGCGGAAGGGTCTCGCCGACACGGCCCTGAAGACCGCCAATTCGGGCTATCTGACCCGGCGCCTCGTCGATGTGGCGCAGGACTGTATTGTGATGGAAGAGGACTGCGGCACCGAGGCGGGCATCACGGCCGAAGCGGTGATCGACAGTGGTGAGATTGTCGAAAGCCTGCGGGACCGCATTCTGGGCCGCACCGCCCGCGAGGATGTGGTTGATCCGTCCACGGGCGATATCATCGTCAAGCTTGGTGATGAGATCACGGAGCGTCAGGCCGACGCCATTGATGCGGCTGGGATTCAGCGGGTGCGCATCCGTTCGCCCCTGACCTGCGAGTTGCGCTGGGGCATCTGCGCCAAATGCTATGGCCGTGACCTGGCCCGCGGGACCCATGTGAATGTGGGCGAAGCGGTCGGTGTCATCGCGGCCCAGTCAATCGGCGAGCCAGGCACGCAGCTCACCATGCGGACCTTCCACATTGGTGGTACGGCCACGGTGGCGGACCAGTCCTTCCTGGAATCGAGCCAGGACGGGATCATCAAGATCCATGGTCAAAGTCTGGTGACGGACAGCACGGGCATGCTTGTCGTCATGGGGCGGAACACCCGCCTCCTGGTGGAGGATGACAAGGGCAACGAACGGGCGTCCCACAAGCTTCAATACGGCATGAAGCTGAAGGTGAAGGACGGTCAGAAAGTGTCCCGTGGTGACCGTCTGGCAGAATGGGATCCCTATACACTTCCCATCCTGACGGAACTGTCCGGCAAGGTCCGCTATGAGGATCTGGTGGAGGGTGTGTCCGTCCGGGAAGTGGCCGATGAGGCGACGGGGATTTCCCAGAAGCATGTCGTTGACTGGCGGGCCAGCCCGCGGGGCAGCGATTTGCGCCCCGCCATGGTGCTTGTCGGCGAGAATGACGAGATCATGAAGCTGCCCAATGGTTCGGAAGCCCGCTACCTGCTCTCCGTGGACGCCATTTTGTCCGTCGAAGCGGACTCGCTGGTGCATGCCGGTGACGCCCTGGCCCGGATCCCCACGGAAGGGGCCAAGACCCGGGACATCACGGGTGGTCTGCCGCGGGTGGCCGAACTCTTCGAGGCACGCCGGCCGAAGGATCACGCCATCATCGCCGAAGTGTCGGGGACGATCGAATTCGGTCGCGACTACAAGAACAAGCGCCGGATCCTCATTCGTCCGCCGGAAGAAGATGCCGAGCCCGTCGAATATCTCGTTCCGAAGGGCAAGCATATTGGCGTGCAGGAAGGCGACTATATCGAGAAGGGTGAATATCTGATCGATGGCAACCCAGCGCCCCACGACATCCTGGCCATTAAGGGTGTTGAGGATCTGGCGTCCTACCTGATCAACGAGGTGCAGGAGGTCTATCGCCTGCAGGGTGTGAAGATCAACGACAAGCACATTGAGGTGATCATTCGCCAGATGCTGCAGAAGATCGAGATCACCGAAGCAGGCGACACCACTTTCCTGGCCGGCGAGCAGGTCGACAAGATCGAGTTCGACGAGATCAACGACCGCATGCGCGAGGAGGGCTTGAAGGAGGCCGCCGGTGACCCGGTCCTGCTGGGCATCACCAAGGCCTCGCTCCAGACCCGCTCCTTCATCTCGGCAGCCTCGTTCCAGGAAACGACCCGTGTGCTGACGGAAGCATCCGTGAACGGCAAGGTCGACTATCTGGTTGGCCTCAAGGAAAACGTCATTGTCGGCCGCTTGATCCCGGCCGGTACCGGCGGCGCTGTGGACCGCTTCAAGCAGATCGCCCTTGCGCGGGACAAGGACATTCTGGACGCCCGCGGCGATATGGACGCACCGGCTCTGCCGGCCGCCGAACCGGGTGCTGCGCAAGAGCCTGTTGCTGCCCCGGCCCCGGCCTCCGAGGATGCGGCCGCCGAGGATGCGGACTCTTCGGAGACGGTGGCTTCATCCGCCGCCTGATGGTCCGTTGTTGAAGAAATGAGTGAAGGCGCCATCCTCCGATGGCGCCTTTTTTCTGCATGGCATGCTTTTGGGGAGGAAAACGCGATGATGGTCTCCGGCACCGTTCGATGGGCTGCATGCGCCGTGATCGCGGCTGGGTGGATTTGGGCATGCCCCACACTGGGCGGTGAAGAAGCGCCGGAAGGCAATGAGCCGTTGAGCGTTCGCGCGGCGCGGGCGGATCTCGACCAGATCATCGACATTGTTGATGCAACGCACCCGGATCTTTCATTCTCCGCATCCCGATCAGCGCTTGAAGAGGCCAAGGCCGGTTTGAAGCGGGAGATCCAAAAGCCTCTCTCCCGTCAAGAATTCTGGATGATTGCTGCAAAGCTCAATCCGGTCTTTGCTGATGCGCATGTTGGCGTTCGCTATCCCGTGGCAGCGTTCAAGGCCTATCGCGAGGCTGGAGGGCTTGCCTTTCCGGCTCCGGTCTATGTGGATGAACGCCAGCGGATCCGACTGGCTGAAGGCATCCCGCAAGATGCACCGGTTTCGTCCGGCGATGAGATCCTGTCGATCAACGCAATTGCCGCGGCTGAGATTGTCAAAACGCTGTCCTCACGGATGCGCGGGGAAACGGTCAGTCTACAGCGTTTTGTCATGGGCTATAATTTCCCAGCCTATTTCTGGACCGCCTATGGGTCATTCGATGACTACACTGTCGTCCTTCGGACCGATGCCGGTGACACCAAGACCGTGCAGTTGACGGCGCCGCTCCTTGAGGAAGGCGAGAACACGCCGTTCTGGTCGGATGTTCTGGCGGGCGGCGTCGGTTATCTCCGGGTCGCCTCTTTCGACCAAAGCCTGACGGAAGAGTTTGCCTCCTTCCTTGAAGCGGCCTTCAACGCGTTTGACAGTGCGCAGGTGCAAAAGCTCATCATTGATGTCCGTGACAATCCGGGCGGCGCCCATGACGTCAGTGACCTGCTCGTCCCTTATCTGACGGACAAGAGCATTGCCCCCACATCGGCGCTCAAGGCGCGGATCGTCGAGGCCAATATCGGCTTCATGCCCGGTGCTGCCATTGGCGATGTGGTGGAAGTGCCCTTCAGCGAACCCATTAAGGGTGCAGACCGGAAACCCGCTTTTGACGGCCCGATCTACGGTCT
>CAYUYV010000249.1:0-4020 GCA_964449455.1 uncultured Alphaproteobacteria bacterium
TTCGCTACGGAGCCCGCCGATCATGCGGGCGAATTCCTGACCCGCCACACTAGAGGCGGCGCAACAGACGCAGCGATCCGCAGGCCCCGATCTGCTCGAACTGACCGGATGCGAGAGCCAGGCTGTAGATTTCAAACGGGGGGCGACCGCCATCGGCGGGGTTCGGGAACACATCATGGATGGCCAGCGTGCCGCCACGGACCATAGTCCCAGCCCAGCAGCGGTAGTCGGTCAAGGCCGGCTCCCGGCCATGACCGCCATCGATGAACACAAAGGAGAGCGGTGTCGTCCAATGGGCCGCGACAAGGGCCGATGGACCGACAATGGCAATGACAGCGTCCTCAAGCCCGGCGCGGCGCAGGGTTGTCCGGAAACTGGGGAGTGTATCGAGGCTGCCGGCCACGGGGTCCCAGAGATCCGTATCGTGATGCTCCCAACCCGGCTGATTTTCCTCAGAGCCCCGATGGTGGTCCACGGCAAAAAGCACCGTGCCGGCCCGTTTGGCGACGGTGCCCAGATAGACCGCAGACTTGCCGCAATAGGATCCGATCTCAAGGAGCGGCCCTAAAGATGCGACGGCGGCCGCGGCCCGCGCCAGTGCCTCGCCCTCGTCATGGGGCATGAAGCCTTTGACGGTGTCGATGTCGAGGGGCAGTGCGATTGATCCGTGCGCGCCTATTTCACTCACTCCGCCCGCCGCGCTGGCCATTAGCCAAGCCCAGCCGTTTAGCCAAGCCCGGCGAGGGACGCGCTGGCGGCCCAGAGGCGCTCGCTGGCATCAGCGAGACGGGATTCCGCGGAAGGGCGCGAGATCCGGCATTTCTCGAAATATTCGCCGCTGATCCCCTCCACTTCCGGCGCCGCTGCGAGATAAAGACTGGTGCGCGCGCCCACTTCCGGAGACACGGCAGCAACGGCCTTCGCAAAGCCCAGAAAGGAACGCAGCAGCGGGGCCGTGTTGTCGCTGCCAAAGGACGAGGCAACAAAGCCCGGATGAAGCGCGTTCACCGAAACCGGCTCCTGGTTGAGACGGCGTGCCAGTGCGAATGTGAAATAGAGATTACACAGCTTTGAGCGGCCATAGGCCTGCCAGGCGTTGTAGCGGCGCTCCATTTGAAGATCGTCAAAGTCCAAGCTCACGCGGCGATGGGCGACCGATGAGACATTGACCACCCGGGCAAAACCGCCAAGTCCTGCACCGCCCGAGCGGCGCCCTCCCTCCTTAAGCATATCGAGCAGATGCAGCGTTAACGCGAAATAGCTCAGGTGGTTGAGGGCAAAGGTCATCTCAAGCCCGTCCTCACTGAGGATGCGGTTCGAGAACATGGCGCCGGCATTGTTCACGAGCACGGACAGATGGTCGTGCTGTGCGCGAATGTCCCGGGCGAGCGCTTCGATCTGGGATAACGAGGATAAGTCCGCAATGCAGACCTGGAGGGCGGCGTCAGGATGATCCTTGGCGATTTCCGCACGCACCCGGTCGGCCTTGTCCGGGTTGCGGCCGACAAGCACCACTGTCGCGCCCATGGCCGCCAGACGGTGGGCCGTGACTTTGCCGATCCCGTCGGTCGCGCCTGTCACCACGGCAATGCGGCCGCGCATATCCCACCTGTCCATCCTGATATTCTCTACCTTCTCTGTTTACTGATCGTTCTTTGTTTACTGATCGTTCATTTGCGACCGGTTGGTGCTCTCTTGCGGCCCGTAACCGCTTGATAAGGACTGTCTGCCAGTCTGCCGCCCGTCGAGAGTTGACCATCCATGACTGTTATGGTGAAGGAAGCAGCGCGATGAAGGTTCTTGTTGTGGACGACTACAACACCATGAGGCGGATTATCCGCAACCTTCTGTCGCAGATTGGCTATCATGACGTCGACGAGGCCGAAGACGGATCGTCAGCGCTCGCCAAGCTGCGCCGTGGAAGCTATGGGCTCGTCATTTCCGACTGGAACATGGAGCCAATGACCGGCTACGAGCTCTTGAAAGAAGTGCGAGCGGACGAAAAGCTCAAGCACCTTCCTTTCATCATGGTGACGGCCGAATCAAAGACCGAGAATGTTGTCGCCGCGAAAAAAGCCGGTGTCAATAACTACATCGTAAAGCCCTTCAATGCCGCGACACTCGAACAAAAAATTAATGCCATCCTGCCGGGTAAAGCCGCCTGAAGGAGCCCGTCATGGCCGAGCCATCACCTCAACCGGATGCTGTCGAGGACGGCGCCGGGACCGTTCATCTGGCGACGGATGAGCGGACATTCTCCACGCTGGATGAGGCCGTCCGCCGAACACCGCTCGGACAGTGGTTTATCCGGGAGGTGGAGCGCCGGGCACGCACCCGTGAAAGCCGCGACATCCTTGATGCCATTGAGGGTCTGCACCAGTCCCTGGACAGCCAGCGATCCTCTGTCCGACTGGAACTGGTGACCAAGGAACTGGAGACAATGGCAGAAGCCATTTCCCAGACCCGGGCCGAGATTTCGTCGATCCGACCGGAATCAGCCGGCAACAACCGGATCATGGCGGCCACGGAAGAACTCGATGCCATTGTGACAGCCACCGAAAGAGCTACTTCGGATATTCTGGGCGCAGCGGAAATCATTCAAAGCATCAGCATGGATCTTCGTGGACGTGACGCCGATCCAGCACTATGCGACCGCCTGGATGCTCAAGTCATTGACCTGTTCACTGCTTGCACCTTCCAGGACATTACCGGTCAGCGTACGACCAAAGTCGTGAATGTTCTGAGATATCTCGAACAACGCGTCAATTCCATGATCGAGATCTGGGGCATCGACGAGACCCCTCAGTCCGCCGAAATCGACCCTGATTTTGAAGGCGACCCGCTCCTCTCCGGACCAGCCAAGGAAGGCGAAGGGGTTAGCCAGGAGGATGTCGACAAAATGCTCAACGATCTGTTTGACGGTTAAGCCCCACGGCGTCGTGATTTCGTCCCGGCCCACCAGGCCTTACATTGGAGCCAAACTTCCCGCGCTCCAGCCACGGGCCGACCATGCGTCTCAAACACCCTGTCCCGTCCGACACGCGCCCTGAAGCGCCAGTCGGCTCCCCAATCCGGCGCACCGTCGTGCCCGCTCCGGCCCGCATCCGATATCGGCGCCACGGCCTTATCCACGCGGTCACGCTGGTTCTTGCCCTCCCCGGATGTGTGCCGGGCCCCGACATGTCGGCGGATGAACGCGACGCGCTGGACCGGGACAGCCTTGAAGTGCCAGCCCTGCTGCCGGACGTGACCGAGCCCGTGACGATCAGCTATCTTAAAGGCGGAACGCCCGGCGCCCCGCGCGTTGTCTATGTCCATGGAACCCCCGGTGAGGCCATGGGTTGGGCGGACTATGTCGCGTCTGACGTGGCTCCGGGCGGCCTGAGAGTGGAAACCATCGCCATTGACCGGCCAGGCTTTGGGGAAAGCGGGCCCCCATCCGGAGAGGTCACATCCCTCACAGCCCAGGCAGCCGCATTGGAGCCATTTCTGCACGTACGGGATGGGGTCAAACCGATCCTGGTCGGCCATTCCCTTGGCGGACCGATCGTCGCCCGGGCGGCCCTCGACTATCCGGAGCGAGTCGGGGGGCTTGTGATTGCGGCAGGCTCCCTCGATCCGGACCTGGAAGACATCCATCCCCTGCAATGGGTCGGCGAATGGCCGATCATCCGCTCGATCCTGCCTCGTCCCATGCGGCACGCGAACCGGGAGATTCTGGCTCTTGAAGCTGAGCTGCAGACCCTTGCGGCGGATCTCGACCAAATCGATATGCCCGTCGTCATCGTGCATGGCACCGAGGATGACCTCGTTCCCTTTGCCAATGTCGCTTTCATGGAGAAATCCTTGACCAGCGCCGCCCCCCTGGAAGTTGTGGTGCTCGAAGGCATCAATCACTTTCTGCCCTGGAATTCCAAGCCTGCGTTGGACGAGGCCGTGGCCCGCGTCGCGGTCCTGATGGCGGATGGCTAGTGTGGCGGGTCAGGAATTCGCCCGCATGATCGGCGGGCTCCGTAGCGA
>CAYUYV010000250.1:0-4009 GCA_964449455.1 uncultured Alphaproteobacteria bacterium
AATTGATGGTCAGTGTACTGGTCACCGCCATGGGCACAATGCCAAGGCGCGTGAAAATAGCCGCATAGGCCGCGCTATCAGCCAGCCCCATCTGGGTGGGCCCCGAAATGTAACCGCCGGGCCGGATATTGTTGGCATCAACCGCAAAGCGCAGCCGCGCATAATTCTCGCGGACCTCTACAATACGGTCCGCCGCAGCACCACCTGGAAACTCCGCCCTGTAAAATGCGTTGATCTCGTCCGCTGTGACCTTGGACGCCATATCCCCTCCCCAATACCTGCACTTGTCATTCTACCAACGGCTTGGGCCTCATGGTGGCATGGTTTGGCGCCGAGGGCGACACTCCCTCACACGGTTCGCTGACCAAGATCGCTCTTGGGGAACGGTGGACGCCGGTTCCCCGCCTGGAAAGGGTTCGCGACAAAACGGTAGAGCATTTTCCTGATCCGGATTTTCTTGAAAGATGCTCCAATGGGAATGCACCGGCCTTCGGGTATCTTGCGTGCTACCGACTATGGGTCGCAGACCATGGATTGGCGCGGAATACTGAGGGTCCCGACACGCATGGACGCACCACCTTCACCCGCCGCAGGATTCTCGAATGATGAGATCCGTGGGCAAGCGTTCGGAGGGAAGCGAGCGGGTATCGCCTGCGCTCATCAGTTTCGAGACCAGCAGGCGGCCCGCCTTGTTCATGTCCTGGGCGACCGTGCTAAGCGCCGGACTGCTGTAGCGGGCCAGCAGGATGTCGTCATACCCCACGACAGAAACGTCGCTGGGCACGGACACATGGGCCTGGCGCAAGGCACGGATGGCCCCAATACCTACAAGATCACTTGCCGCAAAGATGCCGTCAAAACGGATGCCGCTGCCCAGCATGGCGTTCACGGCCGCTTCTGCCGACTCCACCTCGAAATGGGTTGGCGACACGAGGGCCTCATCATACGGAATATCCGCCTCCTCCAGCGCCTCCAGATATCCCTGATAGCGCTGCAGGGTTTCGGAGGCCTCCGTATGCCCCAGAAAGGCGATGCGCCGGCGCCCCAGGCGGATCAGATGGGCCGTCGCGCGCCGGCCGCCTTTCAGATTGTCACTCCCGACGGAGCAATAGGCCTGACCGTCCAGGGACGCGCCCCAGACCACAAAGCGGCTTGAGGACCGGGCAAGCCGGTTGAAGCGCTCATGGAGCCAACTCTGGCCCAAAAAGATCACCCCTTCGGCACGGACCGACGCCATGAGATGCTCCAGCTCCTCATAATCCCGCGGCGAGACGTGGGAGACGATGAAATCGCATCCCGCCTCCCGTGCTGCGTCCCCGACCCCACCGATCAGCTCAAGATAAAAAGGATCAGACAGGCGCGGTTCGCGGCCCTGGGGCACGGGCTGCACAAGGGCGATGGTGGCCGACACACCGCTGAGCAGCGCGGGCGCGGTCGCCCGGAAGGCATAATTGTTCTCCCGGGCAATGCGCCAGACACGGCGCTTTGTCGCCTCGCTGACGGCGGGACTGTCATTGAGCGCCCGCGAGACGGTGGCAATGGACACATCAGCAAGCTGAGCAAGATCCTCGAGCCGGACGGTCCGCTTGGCCACTCTCACCTCCCTTTCGCCTGGTTGCGCGCGCTGTGACCATCAGTGTCCGGCTGCCATGGGCAGGGCGTCGCGCCGGCCGGGCCGATCCGTGGCGTCATCCACGAACAGTGTTGCGATACCGGCCAGGAACAGGCTGAGCCCGCCAAGTGCCAGCGCATAAATGGCTTCACCATCGAACGGACCGCGCACGAAAACACCCAGAATGCTGGCGGCCATAAGTTGGGGGATGACGATGAAGAAATTGAAGATGCCCATATAGACACCCATTTTGTGTCCCGGCACGGCGCCTGACAAGATTGCATAGGGCACGGACAGAATAGACGCCCAGGCAATGCCCACACCCACCATGCTGAGCACCAGCCAATTTGGATCCCGGATCAGCAGGAAAGACAAGAGCCCGAGACCGCCACAGGCAAGGCACACGATATGCGCGCCCTTGCGCCCGATCCGATCCGCCAGGACGGGAATGAGAAAGGCCGCAAGCGCCGCAAAACCGTTATAGGTGGCAAAAAGCAGCCCGACCCAGTCGGCCCCATCATTATAGGCGCGGGTAGCCGGGTCCGTGGTGCCGTAGTGATAGGCCGTCACGCCGGCGGTGGCATAGATCCACATGGAAAAAAGGGCGAACCAGGAGAAGAACTGCACCACGGCAAGCTGGCGCATGGTTCTGGGCATGTGGAACAGATCGTCCATGATCTCCGAAAAGGCGTTCTCGCCCTGCCCCCTATGCTTCAAAAGGCCGGCGGCAATCTGCATCAGACCAAAGGCAACCCCGCAACTGCTCAGAATGAAGAGTTCCTTTTCGAGGGCGAGTTGCGCAATCAGGATCGTAAGAACACCACCCCCGACAAGCCAGACGCCGCCGCTGCGGATCATGCGATCGGAGGGAAAGGATGACCGGGCCGGGCCCGTTTGGGGATGGTCCGCCGTCTGATCCTGCGCCGCTTCAGCCGCCTCGAAGGCACGCATCTGTTCCGGCGCGTATTCCCGGCTGGTCAGGACCGTCCAGATCACGGAGATGAACAGAAACACCGCGCCGAGATAAAATGCGAGTTGCACCGAGGGCGGAACGACGCCCGGTTCAGCCACGTTCTCCACCGCGAACCAATTCGCCAGCATCCAAGGCAAGGCCGAGGCCAGCACCGCCCCCATGCCGATGAAGAAGCTCTGCATGGCAAAGCCGGCGGTGCGCTGTTCCTGGGGCAGCCTGTCACCCACAAAAGCCCGGAAGGGCTCCATGGTGACATTGATGGACGCATCCATGATCCAGAGCATTCCGGCGGCGATCCACAGGCTTGGCGAATTCGGCATGATGAAAAGCGCAAGGGTCGTGGCAATGGCCCCGAACAGAAAAAACGGCCGCCGACGGCCAAGCCAGCCCATCCAGGTCCGGTCGCTCCAATAGCCGATAACGGGCTGGACGAGGAGCCCCGTCAGCGGCGCCGCGATCCACAAAATGGGCAGCGCCTCCACATCTGCGCCCAGGGTCTGGAAGATCCGGCTCACATTGGCATTCTGGAGGCCGAAGCCGACCTGGATGCCAAAAAAGCCGAAACACATGTTCCAGATCTGCCAGAAACTCAGCCTTGGCCGCTGGGCATGCAGCATGTCGGACACCTCCCCTCGCTTCAGCGAATGAAAATTTTTGCAAGCTTTGCTGGGCCGCGAGGAAATGTCGAGCCCTTTGTCTGTGAGCCTTCGAAAACCCCTCGAGGGGATCCTTGCGGGCCGCACCAAACCAGCGATTGCAATAATTTGCGGCAGCAGGATCCGGTTGGAGAACCGTCTCGGGTCGGGCGGCCGGTTCGGATGATCTTGAGATTTCGCACTATCCGTGTAAAAGGCGCTCTTTGGTCTGTATAAGGGGAGAAGGTCATGCATTTGTCGGACAAGACCGCACAAGCCCTGCTCGACGTTTATGCGCGCTATCCGGAAATAGAGCTGGATGAGTTGATCGCTTTTTTTTGTGCCGAGAATTGTGAGTGGCGCACACCGATCCGCATGGACCAATGGCATCCCCTCGGCACCAGCGGGAAATGGCTTGAACCGGGCAAATCGAAAACCGCGCCCTGGGGCGGCATCTTTTACGGTCCCGACGGGATCCGGGACTATTTCACCCAACTGAATGATATGGCCGCGACCGGGTTTTACGATGTCAAAACCCATATCCGTGGGCCTGACAGCATGGTCCTCCGGTGCCATGTCTCTATTGATTTCGGCCGCACCGGGACCTTTGAGGAGTATTGGACGATCGACTGGTGGCAGTTCCAGGACGACAAGGCCATCTTCTTCGAAGAATATTTCGACACATTCGATGCCTTGAGAAAGATGTCCGTCAACGGATCGGCCAGACAGGCAAGAGCCTAGTGTCGTGGATCAGAAGTCCGCATGAGACGTCCCGGCACGTCCGTCTGC
>CAYUYV010000251.1:0-3812 GCA_964449455.1 uncultured Alphaproteobacteria bacterium
AGAGTCCGCCCGTCGCCGCACCAACATATGGGTTAACCCTTGTTGGGGTTAACCCTTATTGGTGTTAACCCATATGTTGGGGTCAGCCCTTGCTGGGGGTCAGCCCTTGCTGGGACGTGCTGGCGGTGAGGGCGCGATTGCACCGCTGAATTCAGGCAGCGGGCCCTGCGCGGGACACAAGCTCTGACATAAAACCTCCAAATCCGAGCGGGGACGATGCGCCCCGACCCAACCGGCGTCAACGAAAAATGCCCGCCGGATCCTTTCGGTCGGCGGGCTGGGGATTATCGGTCGCTGGCGTGAGAGGTTCGAATGCAGCCGCCTCAGCGCACGCGGACGAGCTGGCCTTTCACGGTGCGAACCAGGCTGCCATCGACGGTCCGCGTATAGGTCAGGTCCATGCCCCGGTCCGTGATCTCCCGGCGATAGGCCTGGACCTCGGATTGCCCGTCCCCGCGGATGGTGAAGGTACTGACGATGAGCGCATTGTCCTCGATCCGAGCCCAGCGCAGCACGCCGCCTTCTCGGGGATTGCCGCTGCCCATATCCCACCAGATGTCGTTCTGGCCCTTCTGGAAGATCACTTCGCGGCTATCCACCTCCTCGGTCGGATTTTCCGGTGTCCCCTTTTTCCGCTTTACGGTGGCGGCGGTCAGGCGAAAGCGGCCCTCACCGGCTGGCCCAAAGGTCACGCCCGTGTCGCGCGCGGTCACATGGAAATGGACCGAGACTTCACTTTCGGAAATCGCCGAGCCCTTCCAGGTCCCGTAGAAGGCCTCGATGGACAGGTTTTGGGCTGCGGCCGGACCTGCGGCTGCGAGCGTCAGAAACAAGGCAAAAAGCGGTATAAAGCGGCCCATGGGTCCCTCCGTCAGTCAGGCGCCGGCATTCATGGATGAACCCAAGATAGGCAGCCCGGCCCGAAAGCGCAAAACCCTGCCGTTCAATCCACGTTCACAAAAAGAGACGGGCCACGTTTACACTATCTCACAGGCGCATCTCACAGGCGCAAAGGCCGGGCGGGCGTTCCACCCGGCTTTCACAAGCGGCTCAGGGCCAGGCCACATCCGGCGGCAGGGACATGAGGATCGCTTCGGTATTGCCCCCGGTCTTGAGCCCGAACTGGGTGCCCCGGTCGTAGAGCAGGTTGAACTCCACATAGCGACCGCGACGCACGCGTTGCTCAGCCTTTTCCTCAGGTGTGAAATCCTCATTCATCCGCCGGCGCACAATCACGGGATAGATCTGAATGAAGGCCTCACCGACGGCGCGTGTGAAAAGAAAGTCCCGCTCCCAGTCCGGATTGCACAGATAGTCATAGAAGATGCCGCCGATTCCCCGGGGCTCCTGGCGGTGGGGCAGATAGAAATAGGTGTCGCACCATTTCGAATATTCTTCATACGCCGTGCGGTCGAAAGGATCGCAGGCTGCGCGCAGGGCGGCGTGGAAATCCCGGGCATCGGCATAGGTGGGCGAGCGCTGATAACCCAGCATGGGCGTCAGGTCCGCACCGCCGCCGAACCAGCCGCGCGTTGTGATGATGTGACGCGTGTTCATATGCACGGTCGGCACGCGCGGATTTCGAGCATGGGCCACGAGGGAGATGCCGCAGGCCCAAAAGCGCGGATCGTCCTCGGCGCCCGGCACCTGGGCGGCAAATTCTTCGGAAAATTTACCGTACACGGCGGAGACATTGACGCCGACTTTCTCGAACACCCGGCCGCGCATGATGGACATGACACCGCCGCCGCCGGTGGTGCCCTCCTCGCTCGGCCGCTGCCATGTCTTGCGCTCAAAACGGCCCGGCGGCAGGTCGCCAAAGGCAGCGCGCGGATCAAGATCGTCCTCAAGGCGCTGGAACTGGGTGCAGATGCGGTTGCGCAGGGTCTCGAACCACGCCTGGGCCCGCTCCTTCCGCTGGTCCACAGTCTGGCGTGCGTCCGGGCCGGCCGTTGGGCCGAGCAGGGGCGGCTGAAGGCGCACCGCGGCTTTGGCTTCTTCGCCTGACCCGATAGCGCGGCGCAGCGTCGAAATGTCGCTCATGGCAGATCATCCTCATGACATGGAGCAGCCTCCGGCGCACCGGCGCGGCCCTCCCGATTGTTGTGGAGTTCGTTGGGCGCAGGCCAACCGCCGGTCTGTCTCAAGGCTTCACTTAGAACCATGGCCGCAGCCACGATGACGTTCAAGGACCGGCGGCCGGGCATTAGGGGGATGACCAGACGGGCATCGGCAGCGGCGTGAACATGCTCGGGAACACCGGCACTTTCACGGCCGAGCAGCAAGGTGTCATCCGGCTGGAAGGTGAAATCGGTGAAAGGCTGGGATGCCCGGGTCGTCAGCAGAACCAACCGTCCCGATCCGGAGCGCCCCCGGCAGGTGTTGACAAACGCGTCCCAATGCACGTGCTGGGTGATATCCGCATATGCTGCGTAATCCATGCCCGCGCGGCGGACAGCTTTGTCGGAAAAGGGAAAGCCGCACGGCCCGATCACATCGATCGCCACGCCGAGGCAAGCCCCCATGCGCAAGGCGGCGCCGACATTTTGCGGAATATCCGGTTGAAACAAGGCGAGGTGCATGGGCGGGCGAATCCGGCGACCTAATTCACTGAGCGTGGGCGGTGACACCCCTTGGCGGCATGGTGATCCAGCGTTATGCCGTCGCTTTGCGGCAACCTGCCTCTTAGCGCCTGGTACCAGATCTTTTATCAATGTGAGAGAAGACAAGGAAATTGGGCGTCGCCATGACGGTGACAACCGGGGTCCTTAATCTTCCCGGGATGACAGAAGATCTGGTCGGCTGGCCTTCGGGTTGGCGGCCCATTGGCAAGACGTTAAGGTCCGCTGCCCATTCAAAGCAGGGCCGATCCGGGTTTCGAAGCGAGCGAGCTTCGAGGGATCCGGTCTCGCATCCGATCAACCCGCGGGGGCATAAAGACCCCAGGGTGCCAAATCGCAGTGAGGTGACTGGTGTCTGCAACACATGATGACGACACGAAAACCCGGCGGGATTTCCTCTACATCGCAACCGGGGCCTTCGGGGCCACGGGCGCTGCTCTGACCGCATGGCCATTCATCGACCAGATGAATCCCTCCGCGGCCGTTCGCGCCCTTGCGACGATTGAGGTTGACCTGTCGACCATGGCTCCAGGCCAGCAGATCAAGGTTCTCTGGCAGGGTAAGCCCATTTTCATCCGTTACCGGACGCCAGAAGAAATCTCGGCTGCCGAGGAAGTGGACGAAAACGCGCTGCCAGATCCAAAAGCTGACGGAGAACGGCACGCCGAGGGCAAGCCGGAATGGCTGATCCTCGTCGGGATCTGCACCCATCTGGGTTGCGTTCCCTTGGGCGAGTCCGGTGATTTCAACGGCTGGTTCTGTCCGTGCCACGGGTCGCACTACGACACGTCCGGCCGGATTCGCAAAGGGCCTGCTCCGAGCAATCTGCCGATCCCGCCCTATAGCTTTGTCAACGACACCACCATCATGATCGGGTGATATCCATGGCTCATGAATCCACATACAAGCCGCAGTCGGGATTCACCCGATGGCTTGATGACCGGCTTCCGGTCATGCGGCTCGTGAACGATCAGCTCATCGACTTTCCGACGCCGAAGAACCTCAACTATTTCTACACGTTCGGGGCGATCCTGACCTTCTGCCTTGTCACGCAGATCGTCACCGGCATCACCCTCGCCATGCACTACATCGCCGATACGGACCTCGCCTTCGACAGTGTCGAGAAGATTATGCGGGATGTGAACTATGGCTGGCTGATCCGCTACATCCACGCGGTCGGCGCCTCCATGT
>CAYUYV010000252.1:0-3724 GCA_964449455.1 uncultured Alphaproteobacteria bacterium
TTCGCGACGGAGCCTGCCGATCATTCGGGCGAATGCCTGACCCGCCACACGAGTGCGATCATCAATTTTCCCGTGGGTTCATTTGTAAGCTGAGGAGTGCGTATCATGGATCAGCCCCAAGCCTTTCCCCGTGCCATCATGTCAGACGAGGCGCTCGCCTCCCTTGGCAAGCCGCACACCGTTTATGTGCGCCCTGTTCCCGCCCATGAGCTGCGTGATGAGGTTGCCGGCCTTGATGCCGTTCCGGGAGATGTGACACTTTATTCCATGCACGCTGCAGATGGCACGCGCATGGCCGTGATGGACAAGATCGAAACGGCGTTTTCTCTCGCGCGGGATCACGCGATGCAAGCCGTCAACGTACACTGATCATTGGATTGGCAATAGAGACGGTGGAAGTGGGTGGCGGCGGGATAAGTCCTGTTGCGCCAGGCGGCAGTTCGATGGAATCAGGCCGCGTTGGAGGCCGGCTGCGTCAGCAGGGCAAACAGGGCCGAGGCATCCGATGCCGCGCGAAGTTTGTCGCACACGGATTTGTTGCGGAGCAGCCTGGAGATTCGCGCCAGTGCCTTCAGATGCTCTGCACCCGCCGTCTCCGGCGCCAGAAGCAGGAAAATCAGGTCCACGGGTTGATCGTCAATGGCTTCAAAATCAATGGGCGTCGACATACGGCTGAAAAAGCCGCACAGGCCCGGCAGTTCGGCCAATTTGGCATGGGGAATGGCGATACCCTGACCAACGCCCGTGGTGCCGAGGCGCTCGCGTTCCATCAGAGCCTCAAAGATGACCCGCTCGCCCAGGCCGGTATGGCGGGCGGCAACGGCGGAAAGCTCAAGAAGCGCCTGCTTCTTGCTCGCTGCCTTGCATCCGCTGAGGACCCGGTCCGGTGCGATGAGGTCCGAGAGATCCATAATCCGCCTTCCTTCCTGCGGCCGAGTACAAGAACTCACAAAACGATGAACAACCCGAAAGCCGTTCAGTCAAAACCAATGGCCCTCTGACGGAAGGGCCTTGAGCCTTTCCGTTTGGTCCGTTGTTGCTGTGATGGCATTCCGGGTCAGCGATGCGCCAGGAGCCGGTCGATCGTCAAGCCTTTAGAGATCCGACTGCCTCTGGTCCGCTGGTCTCCCTGGCCTTTTCGGCCGATTGCTGTGCCATATGGGCCACATCGATCCATCCGATGTGGCCATCGGGCCGGCGATACACAAGGTTAATCCCGTTATTTTTCGCATTTTTGAACAGGACGACCGGTGTGTCGCTGAGTTCCATCTCCATGACCGCCTCACCGACGGACAGGGTGCGCACTGCTGCGGTTTCTTCGGCAATAATGGTCGGGCTCAGATCCGCCGGCTCTTCCGCCATGTCCGCCTGGGCTTCGATAACATAGGCCGGTGCCTCGGTCATCGGAACCGGTTCTTTGCGGGTCGAGTGGTGATCCTTCAGGCGGCGTTTGTACCGGCGCAGACGTTTTTCCAGGCGATCCACAGCGGTATCGAAACTCGCGTAGATTTCGCTGGCTTTGCCCTGGGCCTGTAAGGTGATGCCCGTCGCCAGATGGACGGAACAATCCGCGCGGAATTCATGGCCGTCGCGGGAGAATGTAACCTGGGCGTCGACAGGGCGATCGAAATATTTGAAGACACCGGAGACCAGCTTGTCATTCACATAGGTGCGCAGGCTGTCACCAATATCGATGTGTTTTCCGTTTACTGTCACGTCCACGCTGTGTCGCCTTTCCTTCTGCGGAGCGCCAGGCCGCATGGTAGGGGCGGCGTCCTTTCTGCGCACTTACGGTCCTCAGTGCTTGCAGTCAGACTTTTCCGCTGCGGTGCGACATCGGTGTAAATGGTGCATAACTCAGCCGCTCTTGACCGTAGACGGACTTTAGTTTGGCACCCCGAAATCTGTCAACTGGCGCAGCCCTGGAGCCACCGTCACGATTGGCTTTCGCGCTTGTGTCTCGGTGCGGGGACACAAGGCCGTGTCACACCATCCTTCAACCCGCCATGGCCCTTTTAAGGCGGCGCCGCTGGACCGATGAGGGGATGCGCAGGGCCTCGCGGTACTTGGCCACCGTGCGCCGCGCAATATCAATCCCGGAGCCCTTAAGGATTTCCACAATGCGGTCATCGGACAGGATGGCATCGGCCGGCTCCTGGTCGATCAGCTCCTTGATCCGATGGCGGACGGCTTCGGCCGAGTGAGCTTCTCCGCCTGCGGAGGATGCGATCGCCGAGGTAAAGAAGTATTTGAGTTCAAACACCCCGCGCGGCGTCGCCATATATTTGTTCGAGGTCACGCGGCTGACGGTGGATTCATGCATGCCGATGGCATCGGCCACCGTGCGCAGGTTTAAGGGGCGCAAATGCCGGATCCCGTGGGCCAGAAAGCCGTCCTGCTGGCGGACGATTTCCGAGGCCACTTTCAAAATGGTCTTGGCCCGCTGGTCGAGGCTTTTCACAAGCCAATTGGCGTTGTTGAGGCACTCGGTCATGTACAGCTTGTCCTCATTGGACGGCGAGGATCCGCTGACCTCCGAGAAGTAAACACCATTGACGAGAACGCGCGGCAAGGTGTCGGCATTCAGCTCCACATGCCAGCCGCCTTGGAGCTTTTCCCGCACATAGACATCGGGCACCACGGGCTGGGTGAGTTCGGAGGCAAAGGCGAGGCCAGGCTTCGGATTGAGGGCCCGGATCTCGGCAATCATGTCCGTCAGGTCTTCCCGGTCGACCTCGCAGACCGCCATCAGCCCTTCAAGATCATGGCCGGCCAGCATGTCGAGATGCTCAACAAGCCGCTTCATGGCCGGATCAAGACGGTCCCGTTCGGCAAGCTGCAGACTTAAGCATTCACTCAAGTCCCGCGCCATGACGCCCACAGGCTCGAAACCCTGGAGCAGGGCCAACATGGCATCGATTTCCGCCGGGCTCGTACCAAGTCGTTCCGCGATCTCAGCAAGATCCGCACGCAGATAGCCAGCCTCGTCCACAAGGTCGATGAGATAGGCCCCAATGAGGCGGCGTCCCGGATCGGCAACCGCAATATGAAGCTGCTCGGTAAGGAAGTCGCGCAAGGACGGGGTCTCGCTCAGTGTACCCTCAAGATCGCCGTCTAGGTCCTCGAATTTGGAACTGCCCGATTTTGATTTGGACCAGTCGATATCCGTGCCCTGGGCCGCGCCGATATCATTGGCAAGTTCCGAGCGCGAGGCGTCCGCGTAAAGATTTTCGCAGTCCGTGTCGAGGCCAAGCGAGGCGTCTTCGGGCATGGCGCTGTCCGACATGGTCAGCTCGCGGTTCTCCTCCTGTGGCTTGGCCTGTTCAGCATCAGCAGGAGGGTCTGTCCGGGAACCATCTCCATCCGGATAGTCAGTTTCGCCTCGTTCCAGGAACGGATTGCTCTCCAGTTCCTGTTCGACATAGGCGCTCAATTCGAGATTGGACAATTGCAGAAGCTTGATGGCCTGCTGCAATTGCGGCGTCATGACAAGGCTTTGGCCCTGTTTCAGCTCCAGCCGCGGAGTCAACGCCATGTGTCTACCTCACCCCACTTACGCAAACGGCGCGCGCGCCACCCCAAAACCCGTGGGACTGGACGCGCATTCCGCCTAAAGGGTGAACCGTTCCCCCAGATAGACCCGACGCACGTCTTCGTTGCCCACGATCTCCGACGGGGCACCTTCCATCAGGACCTGCCCGTCATGGATGATCAGGGCGCGGTC
>CAYUYV010000253.1:0-3707 GCA_964449455.1 uncultured Alphaproteobacteria bacterium
TCTCGCCGGCTTGGGTCATGGGTCAAGTCTCCTCCGGCACGCACCATTGCGGTGTGGGCCGACCCCACTATACCGTGTTCGGCCCTGAGAGCAGGATCACTGGCCTTGCGAGGGCCCCAGACCTTCGCGATAGTGGCGGTTCCGGGTGGCTCAACCCGGGTTCGACACCATGACAGAGGCGGGCCTGGATCAAAATGCCAGGCCCCGGCGGAGAAAAAGGAGGCCCGGCATGGCTCTGGTGCCATTCGACAATCGGGACGGCGTGATCTGGATGGACGGGGCCCTGCGCCCCTGGAATGACGCGCGGATCCATGTATGCACCCATGCCCTCCACTATGGCAGCGCCGTATTCGAAGGCCAGCGGGTCTATGATAATCACCTCTTCAAATGCGAAGAGCACACGGAGCGTCTGTTCGAATCCGCACGCCTGTTGGGCTTTGAGATCCCCTATAGCCTGGATCAGATCAACGCGGCCATCCAGGAAACCGTGACGGCCCAAGGGTTTAGGGACGGCTATGTGCGCCCCATCGCCTGGCGGGGCAGTGGCCAGATGGGCGTTTCGGCCCCCCATGCCGGGATCCATGTGGCGATCGCGACCTGGGATTGGCCGTCCTATTTCGACGCTGAAACAAAGATGAAGGGCATCAAGCTGGAGATTGCCCGCTGGCGCCGGCCCGACCCGCGCACGTCCCCGTGCCACTCAAAAGCCGTGGGTCTTTACATGATCTGCACTATGGCCAAGGAAGAGGCCGAGGGCCGCGGTTTTGCCGATGCCCTGATGTTCGATTGGCGCGACCAGGTGGCCGAAGCGACGGGCGCCAATGTGTTCTTTGTGAAGGGCCAGACAATCTACACGCCGACGCCCGACTGTTTCCTTGATGGCATCACGCGGCGTTCCGTGATCGGCCTTGCTCGCCAGCGCGGTTTTGAAATCGTGGAACGGGCAATCTTCCCCTCCGAGCTTGAAGAGTTCGAGCAATGCTTCCTGTGCGGAACGGCGGCGGAAGTCACCCCCGTGGGCGAAATCGGGCCCTATCGCTTTGAGGTGGGCGCCGTGACCCGTCAGCTCGTTCAGGACTATGACGATCTGGTGCATCGGCGCATCGCGCTCAGCACTATGCCAAAGGCCGTGAAGGGTGAATGGCCGAAGGCCGTAATGGGCTGACACGCTGTTCCATGTGTCAGCGTTATGCGGTCGTCCGGTCCCATCGGGCTCGGGCGGCCGTGTCGCTGTCGCGCGCATCGACCCAGGCTCCAAGGCCGGAGGCCCGTTCCTCCCGCTTCCAGAACGGGGCCTCGGTTTTCAAATAGTCCATCATAAAATCGGCGCCTTCAAAGGCAGCCCGCCGGTGGCTGGCCGCGGCAACAACAAGCACGATCCGGTCGCCAACAATAAGGCGCCCGACCCGGTGGATGATGACCGTGTCTTTCAGGGCGAAGCGCTCCGTGGCTGTCTCGGCAACATTTTTGAGGGCGCGTTCCGTCATGCCCGGATAATGTTCCAGAGTCAGGGCCGTGACAGGGTCCTCAAAACGCGTCCCATCATCGGCGCGCACACGGCCCGTGAAGCTCACCACGCCGCCCACGGATGAATCGCCCTTGCCGCAGCACCCAACAAGCGCATCCGGATCGAAATCTTCAGCCTGCACACGGATAATCATGTCAACCCCCTGTCACGGGAGGGAAAATCGCCACCTCATCATCGGGGCTAAGGGCTGTCTCCAGGGTGGCATGCTCCTGGTTGACGGCAAAGCGCAGGCGCTTCGGATCGCTCAGCACCCGTTCATGGCCCGGTCCTTGGGCGCGCAGCCAGGGCAGAAGCGTTGCGACATTTGTGACCGTATCCGGCGGTGTCCAGGCCTCCTCGGCCGCCCCGATCCCCTCGCGAACCCAGGCGAAATAGACGAGCTTCATGGGGTCTTTGCCTTTCTGTTCAATGCTTTGGCAGCGCGCGGCCATCCTTCGGGCCGGCCACGGCGCGCACCGCGTAGATGATGCCCGTCCAGAAAGTGAGGCCGGCCGCGAGCCAAAGCAAGATGCGCCCCGGCAGGGCAGGGACCGTCTCAGGCCAGGCGGCGGCCGCGAGCAGCGACAGGAGCGCGGCCATCTGGGCGACTGTCTTGCCTTTCGCAAGCCCCGTAACCGGCAGGGCGTGCCCGCGATGGGCGGCGAACAGACGTAAAGTCGGCACAAGCACTTCCCGGGCCAGGATAATGCCGGCGGCGATCAGGTCCCAGCCGCTCAGCACAGCATGGAGCGCGAGCCCGCCAAGGCCGGTGGCCACAAGGATTTTGTCCGCAATCGGATCGAGTGTGGCCCCGAGCCGTGTCCGTGCGTCCAGCTTTCGGGCGAGCCAGCCATCAAGGCCGTCCGTGGCTGCCGCTCCTGCGCATAGTGAGAGGACGGGTATCCAGGGCGGTGAAGCGCCCAGAACCATCAGTGCACCCATGGTGAGGGCCATCAAAATGCGGATGATCGTTAGCCCATTGGGCAGATGCCGATGCCAGCCTTTCCGGTGAAAAGGCCACCGGTACAAGCCTCGTCCCGTGTTTGTGGTCATCCCCCAGCGCTCATGGATTGGCCGCCGACGCGCATTTGCGGATCACCATCAAGGGTGCCGAGGGTGGGGCAAATTCCCGGCTTTTCCCAAACACCGCAAGGCGTTGATCCGTATTGCCCACAAAAGCCGAGTGCAAAGGCGTTCTTCGCCCGGTAAACCCGCAGCCCATCCTCACCGGTGCCTGAGGAAAAACAGTCAGGCTGGACCCAAATCACGGCAGATCCGGCACCGCTGAGCGCTTTGCGGCAGATGGCGCAATGGCAGGCATGGCCTGGCCGCAGGGGCCCTGACATCATGGAGCCGATCGCACCATAAAGGCAGCCACCCCCATGCCGATCGCTGTGTATTTGGTCTGCCACGGCACATCCTCCCGCTTTGTACCGGCATTCGAATACCGATGGCCGAAGAGTATAACCATGTGCATCCTTAGCAGAAATGTCGGGCACTTGTGAGTCCGGCCGACGGGGCAAGCCCCCATGTCCATCCGCGATCGGAGGGATGGTTCCGTGGCCGACTCGTCCGGTTTCTGCCCTTTTTGACGCAGCGCACAAGATTTCTTCACTTTTTTGATTGATGGCAGAAAAATGCTGTGTCATGGCTGGATGAGAAATTTCATTTCATATTTGGCGTGCGAAATTTGTGAAAATTTCGCAAGATGGGAGGGTTGTGCCATGACACTGACCGGAACCCTGATGCATGGGATGAAGGGGACGATACCGCACTGGCATTTGTCCGTGGCCGCCCTTGCACTCGCATTGCCCCTTGCCTCGCTTCAGCCGACCCAGGCACGTGCCCAAGAGGACGAGGCGACGGTCGAAGAAGATGAGGCGGAGAGTGACGAAGAACGGGTCGTCGTGACGGGCTCGCGCATCCGAAAGAGTGTGCTCGATCAGGATGCGTCTGTGCTCGATTTGACGGCGGAGGATTTCACGCGCTCGGGTCTCACATCCGTCGGTGACTTCCTGCAACGGTTGCCTTCGTCCGGCGGCGGCATCAATACCCGCTTTAACAGTCCGGGGAACTTTGGTGGCGGCGCCGACGGCGGCGGTATTGGTGCTGGCTCGGCCCAAGTCGATCTGCGCAATCTGGGCCCCAACCGCGTGCTTGTCCTGGTGGATGGCCTGCGCTGGGTGCCAGAATCCTCAGC
>CAYUYV010000254.1:0-3676 GCA_964449455.1 uncultured Alphaproteobacteria bacterium
CATGATCTGCCTTGAACATGATCCGCCTCGAGATCGGCATTTCGGCCGAGCGCCCGGCCCGAACCCGGATCGCCGTGGGGCCGATTGTGTCCACACAGCCCTTCTGCGCGGACGCCGTTCTTTTATGCCCGCGCGGTCTGGGCGCCCGCGTCCTGATCGATCAGGGGCAGCTCGGGAGACTCAGCTTCCGCAGCGGGTGGCGGGGTTGCCGATTGGGCCGTTGCTGGGCTGGCCCGCCGCCGGCCCCGGCCCCGTGTGGGGGCAGCCGCAGGCGCCGCTTGTGCGGGCTGGGCGGGCTGCTCCTGAGCGGGCTGGGGCGCCGGCGCAACGGCCGCGGCCTCCTCGTCGGTGGCCTCGTAAGACCGGCCATTGGCTGCGCCGGGCTGGGCCTCGCGTCCCGAGGGGGCCTGGAGCGCATTGATCAGGCGCAGGTAGTGTTCAGCGTGCTGCAGATAGTTTTCCGCCATGATGCGGTCACCGCAGGAATTCGCGTCCCGAGCGAGCGTCTGATATTTCTCATAGATATGGGACGGCGTTCCGCGGATCTTCACATCCGGCCCGCTGCTGTCCATCGTCCGGGACAGCTGATTCACGACTTTGCGGCTGCGGCCGCGCGCACGTTTAGCGTTTTGAGCTTGCCTCATGGCTCCTCTGCTCAGTTTACGGATTAAACAGTCTGGTTCCACGGACATGGTAGCCGGTCATGGCTGACCTCCTGATCCGAAAAACCGCAAACGGAAAAAAGCACCCCTAATGGCCGATCAAATCCCTTGAACGGCACGGCTGGATTGTACCGGTGTCAGTTCTTCCGGCCTTACTGAACTTCATCGGAAGACGGGTTGTCCCGCGGGGACTGGATGTTCCATTCGCTTCACGAATGCCTCACCGTCTATCACCAAACGCGGAACCGGCTGCTTCTTGTCGTCGGCCGGAAGCAACCCGGCCGATCATCCGAACACGACCATCGGCCCGGACACATCATGACAACACAACAGCCAAAATCAGATCACCCCCTATGACTGTGCACGAAATTCGCATGTCGTCAAATGGCAATTCCCCCGCACCGACCGACCAAAGCCAAAAACAATTGGGATGCCTTGGGTTGACCAATCCATCATGACACGGAAAGTGGTCAAAGCATGGTGCCATCAGGTGGCTGATAAATCCGCTTCTCCAGGAATAATAAGCGTACCTACCATCCGGTTAATGACAGATCTATGAAAGACACTGTCATTGTCATGTCGAAAAAACGTCGTGTTCCAAAGACCCAACACTCAGGACAGCCGCTCACATGCCTCAATCACTGACCTGACAAGGTGTGCGGCACCCCTTGAAACCCAGCATGCAAATCCTGGCAAATCCATGACATAGCAGAATGTCTTCAACACCCTCGGCGAGGAAAGGGCATTCCCTGCTTCCCGCCCGTCGGGTCCCTCACAAGTATAAAACTTTCATGAAGGTGCATGGTTAAGGCGACCATGACGCACAATGAGGATTAAATACCCCATCGCTTACATCCATAACTCTAGCCCTATCCCCGTTGCGTTCCAAGTCTTTTTTTGTCCAACCCTGATCTTCACGGATCAGCTCATAGGCCAATCATGTCCACTTGTGGGCCAAGTCCAATCCCTCATGCAGGCTCATCCCACGGCGCGGACGACCACGCCCCGATCATGCCCCGACAGATCCTTCAAAAACACCTCAGCGGACAGACCGGACCGTGCGGCAATCAGGCCCGACACGGCCGCGCGCTGGTCAAAACCGAACTCAAGAATGGCGCACCCATGGGGCCTCAGAACGGTTAACAGGCCGTCAAGGATCCTCGTCAGACAGGCGAGCCCATCGGCGCCGCCGTCAAGGGCCAAGTGAGGCTCAAAGGTCCGCACCTCGGGCGACAAGGTCATAATATCCGCCGACGGAATATATGGTGGGTTGGACAGGACGAGGTCCACATGCCCTCCCACAGGAGCAGTCCAATCTCCTTGGACAAAAAGCGCACGGTCTGCCACCCCATGGGCCCGCGCATTCTCACGGGCGAGCATAAGGGCGTCCGGGGAACGATCGACACCAATGCCGCGCACCAGAGGACGCTCCGCCAGGAAACCAATCAGCAGACATCCCGTGCCCGTCCCCAGATCAACGACACACCCCGCCTCGCCGCGGCCGGGACCATGGGCCAAAGCGGCCTCAAGAATCGTCTCCGTGTCGGCCCGCGGGATGAGCACATCCGGTGTGACCCGATACTCAAGGCCCCAAAACTCCCGCGCGCCCAAAAGATGGGCCACCGGCTCGCCTGCTGCCCGGCGCACAACGAGGGCCTCGAACTCTACCAAATCATCCGGGTCTATCGCATCTGAGTCACGGGCCAAGAGCATGGCGCCATCAAGGCCCAGGATGGACTGAAGGAGCAGCCTTGCATCAAGAGCCGCCGTTGCGGACCCGGCTTGTGCGAGATGCTGGGCCGCATTGCGCCGCACCTGGCCAAGACGTGGGCCCTGGCTGCGTATTTGCGCCAGGGTCACGCCCCGTCTCCGTCGAGGGCGGCGAGTTTTGCGGCACGCTCATGGGCGATCAGTGGGTCAATGATCTCGTCCAGGCATTCGCCCGTGATTACCTTGTCGAGCTTGTAGAGGGTCAGATTGATCCGGTGATCCGAAACCCGCCCTTGGGGGAAATTATAGGTGCGGATGCGTTCGGAGCGGTCGCCCGAACCGACCTGCCCTTTGCGCTCGGCAGCACGCTCGGCATCCTGGCGTTGACGCTCGGAATCATAGAGACGGGCACGGAGGATCGCCATGGCCTTCGCCTTGTTCTTGTGCTGGGATTTCTCGTCCTGTTGGGACACCACAATCCCCGTCGGCAGATGGGTGATGCGCACGGCACTGTCGGTCGTATTCACATGCTGACCGCCGGCTCCGCTGGAGCGAAACGTATCGATGCGCAGGTCCTTGTCCTCAATCGCAATATCCACATCGTCCGCCTCAGGAAGAACGGCCACCGTCGCCGCCGATGTGTGGATGCGCCCGCCCGCCTCCGTCTCCGGCACGCGCTGGACCCGGTGGACACCGGATTCATATTTGAGCCGGGCAAACACACCCTGGCCCGAAACACTGGCCACGATCTCACGGAAGCCCCCCAGATCGGACTCCCGCGCCTCCATCAGATCCACTTTCCAGCCGTGGCCATCGCTATAGCGCTGATACATCCGGAACAGGTCGCCGGCAAAAAGGGCTGCCTCCTCACCGCCCGTCCCGGCGCGCAGCTCCAGGATCACACCCCGGTCATCCGCCACGTCCTTGGGCAGAAGTTTGATCTGCACATCCCGGCGCAGGTCGGGCAGGCGTGCCTCCAGACCAGCAAGCTCGTCACGGGCCAGACTGGACATCTCCTGGTCCGTTTCCGGATCATCGAGGAGCTGAACCAGATCCGCTCGCTCCTGCTCTGCTGTCTCCAGGGCCTTGATGGTCCCGACGACATCCGCCAGGTCGGCAAATTCCCGGGACAGGGTCGCAAAGCGGTCCGCATCCGTCATTTCTGCGGAGAGTTCGGCCTGCACTGCCTCATAGCGGTCCAGCACCTTCTGCAGTCGCACATCCATGGGTCGGGGCTGGACCTTACTCAGCAGCCGCCGTTGTGCCGGTGGTGGCGGCTTCGGCTTCGCGGGTCGCTTCGATCT
>CAYUYV010000255.1:0-3636 GCA_964449455.1 uncultured Alphaproteobacteria bacterium
CCGCGTGTCGGGGGTTCAAGTCCCTCCTCCGCTACCAATTATCACAATAAAATCAAATAGTTATGATTGTGCTGCAAGGCCGCTAGTGCGTATACGATGATATACGCAGGCATTTTGCAGGGTTTCGTTAACGTTAATAGCTGGTTGCCCGCCTGGGGCTGTCATACAAAAAGGCAACAGAAGCCGCTCGATTGGTGGCAAACCTATAATTAAGAGAAATTCGTTGCCTTGCGTTTGCGGCTTTCGATAAGAGTCCTTTTGGAAATTCACGGGTGGGCGAGTCTTCGCAGTAGAAGGGCGCCCATTGCAAGGTGGATCATCGCTTCAGAGACATCAATGCGCTGCTCATAGTCTCGGACGAGGCGGCGCCATCGGGTCATCCAGCCGAAGGTACGTTCAACGACCCAGCGTCGGGGAAGAACCTCAAAGCCCCTGGCGGCGTCGGAGCGCTTGATCACCTCGACGACAAAATCCATGAAAGCGGCCTTGTCCATCAGCTGAACGCGGTCATAGGCTCCGTCAGCAAACAGATGTTTGATCCAAGGCCAACGCTTGCGGATACCCTCGAGGATCATCTGTCCTCCAGCGCTGTCGGAGATATCGGCCGTTGTCAGATTGACCATCAGCAGCCGTCCGTCCGTATCCACGGCAATATGGCGCTTGCGGCCCGTAACCTTCTTTCCCGCGTCGTACCCTCTTGTTTTGGCTGAAGGCGCCTTGACGCTCTGGCTGTCCATCACGCCACCGGAAGGGCTGGCCTCGCGCCCCGCCGCTTCCCGGTCGAGCATCAGGCACAGATCATGGATGGTCCGGAACAGAAAGCGGCGCATCAGGCGGCGGAACCACCAGTAGATCGTCTGCCAGGGGCCGAAATGAATGGGAAGCATCTCCCAGCCGCAGCCCGAGCGCGCCAGATAGCGCAAGGCATTGATCACTTCCCGAAAATCGGTCCGCCGCTTGCGCCCCCGCTGCGAGGCCGCGGGCATCAGCGGCGCAATCCGCTCCCACTCCTCATCCGTCAAATCCGATGGGTAACGCTTGGTTTTCCGGGATATTTCGGCCATCCGGGCTCGGCTCTGCTTCGTCCACATGACAAGCTTGAATCATGTTCGCCACCAGATGAATAGCCCAACCCGCTAATTTCCAAAAAGCCTCTTAGGCATCAAATGCGTCTGCACTTTACCCCTCCCATGGCTGACAGAGCGCATCCATAAACGCATCGCCAGCAAGCGGCAGTGAATGCAATACTCTGCCTGCCGAAGGCAGAGGTCGGCTTATAAGCATCTGATGAGATTGTGTTTCTTGGATCCGTTTCAGGGCTGGCATTGCCACTGGCAAACTATAAAGGGCCGCGTCCAGGTACAACAGGATGCCTCCCTCACCCGGCGATCGAATATCCAAACATATGAATTAATGCGTACACAAACCAGTATACAAGCATAAGGCGAGTTTTGTTATGAATCTGGCTTGAGCAAGGGTGTTGAAATTCCTATCGGCAGCTGCGGAATCGAGCGAAAATGCCGGAAAATGACAGGTGTTGAGCAGAGATGGCAGAAGCTGAACAGATTGCAATTTTGCGTATTGAGCTTGAGGAAATCGAGCCGCTGATATGGCGGCGTGTGGCCGTGCCTACCAATCTCACATTGGCGCGGTTGCATGAAACTATTCAAGGCGCGATGGGCTGGCATAACTGCCATCTTTGGCGGTTTGATATCAATGATGAGCGCTATGCCCCGCCGTCACCATTGGACGACATGTGGGACGAAAAAATCAAGAATGCCAGCCGGACTAAGCTCGCCGCCATTCTCGATCAAGGTGTTCGAACATTCGCCTATGTCTATGATTTTGGCGACGACTGGTGGCACGGCATCACCGTCGAAGACATTGCTCACGGACAACCCAACACGCGCTATCCGATATTCCTTGGCGGTGAGCGCCGTTGTCCGCCCGAGGATATTGGAGGCATGCCTGGCTATTACGACTTTCTCGATGCCTTGGCGAAGCCCCGGAGCAAGCGGGCCAAGGAATTGCTCGACTGGTACGGCGAGCCCTATGACCCGGACGATATGGACGAAGAGGTCATCATCGCCGCCCTTAAGCGGATTGCCAGCTCAAGGCGAACAGGCAAATCCAAAGCGCAAAGCTGATTTATTGTCCGCCCTTCCGCCCCTTCGGCCGCCCGCCCTTATTCACAGTGTCCTTGAGCCCTATGTCTTCGAACGCAATGTCACAGCCCGTCACGCGCTGTAAATATTCCGCTTGGACGGTTTGAAAAACCTGCGTTGTAACCGGCAAATCATGGGAGTATCGGCTCAGGCATGAGTTGGGAGGCTTCCGATGGCGGCGCAGGCGGGGTTTTTCGATTTCGATGAGCGGTTGGTGGATCTGAGCACCCATGGCGATCCGTTGGAGCGGATTGCTGGGGTGGTGGATTTTGAGGTGTTCCGGGCGGATCTGAATGCGGCGCTTGGGCGCTCGGAGCGGCGCGAGGGACGGCCGGGGCGTCCGCCACTCGACCCTGTGATGATGTTCAAAATCATGATTCTCCAGGCGCTATACGGACTTTCCGACGAGCAGGCCGAGTTTCAGATCAAGGATCGCTTGTCGTTCATGCGCTTCCTGGGGCTCGATCTGGCGGCACCGGTCCCGGACTATTCCTCCGTCTGGCGGTTCCGGGAGGCGCTGGTCGAAGCCAGTGCCCTGGAGGCCCTCTTCACCCGTTTCGATCAGTGCCTTCGGGAGAAAGGCTATCTGGCCATGGGCGGTCAGATGCTGGACGCCTCGGTGATCGAGGCACCGAAACAGCGGATGACCCGCGAAGAGAAGGACACCATCAAAGGCGGTGGCACCCCGCCCTGGCCGCGCAAGAAAGCGGCGCATAAAGACAAAGACGCCAGATGGACCTTGAAACGAGGTCGGGTAAAGAAACGGCCCGAGGACGAGGCCTGCGATAAGACAAGAGCTGGGCTTGTGATCCCGGCCTTCGGCTACAAAAGCCACATCAATGTGGACCAGCGCTATCGGCTGATCCGGCGCTGGAGCGTCACTCCGGCGAGCGCCCATGACGGGGCACGGCTGCCGGAGCTGCTCAACCCGGACGCGTTCGGATCGAAGATTTGGGCGGACACGGCCTATCGCTCCAAGAAGAACGAAGCGGCCATCACCAAGGCGGGCCGGATCTCCTTGATCCACTTCAAAAAGCCACGCGGACGTCCCATGCCAGGGCCCCATCAACGGGCCAACCGGGCCCGATCCAAGATCCGCTCAGCCGTCGAGCACGTCTTTGCCGAACAGAAGGCCCGCATGGGCCTCTTCGTGCGCACCGTGGGGATCGGCAGAGCCAAAACCAAAATCGGCCTCGCCAACCTCGCCTACAACATGAAACGCCTCGTCTTCCTGGAGGCGCAGACCGCCTGAACGGGCTGAACGGCCCAATAGAGGGCCCAAAAACCGCACGCAGCGCCCCCCAAAACCACGGCCCCGTCCAGACCGAGCGGTCAATACCGCATCAAAACTCCCGAAACGATGCTTTCTTCAAAGTGTCCGCTTGCTGCTGACTAAACACATACATGTAAACGGATTGAACCGCCCCGGGTTTGCCGGAGGCTGGTTTATTTGAGTTACGCCACTATGGCG
>CAYUYV010000256.1:0-3454 GCA_964449455.1 uncultured Alphaproteobacteria bacterium
GAAGACCTGCGCGAGGCCATGGGCAAGCTGCGCCTCAACGATGCCAGTTTCGAATTTGAGATGGAGACTTCCGCGGCGCTCGGCTTCGGCTTCCGCTGCGGCTTTCTCGGCCTGCTGCATCTGGAAATTGTCCGGGAGCGAATTGAGCGCGAGTTCAATATTGATCTTATCACCACGGCGCCGTCAGTGGTCTATCACCTCTATATGACTGACGGCACCATGCAGGAAATGCACAATCCCGCCGACATGCCGGATGTGGTGCATATTGACCGGATTGAGGAACCCTGGATCAAGGGCACCATTCTGGTCCCGGACGATTATCTGGGTGCGGTGTTGAAGCTGTGCGAGGACCGGCGCGGCATTCAGCAGGAACTCACCTATGTGGGCAGCCGGGCCATGGTCATTTACAGCCTGCCGCTCAATGAAGTCGTCTTTGATTTTTACGACCGGCTGAAATCCGTGACGCGCGGCTATGCCAGCTTCGACTATGACATCACCGGCTATGAGGCCGGGGACCTCGTCAAGATGTCGCTTCTGGTGAACGCGGAGCCCGTGGATGCGCTTGCCATGATTGTGCATCGCAGCCGCGCCGAGGCGCGCGGCCGGGCCATGTGCGAGAAGCTGAAGGACCTCATCCCGCGGCACCTGTTCCAGATCCCGGTCCAGGCCGCCATCGGTGGGCGGATCATCGCGCGCGAGACCATCAAGGCCATGCGCAAGGATGTGACCGCGAAGTGCTATGGCGGTGACGCCACGCGCAAGCGCAAGCTTCTGGACAAGCAGAAAGAGGGTAAGAAAAAGATGCGCCAGTTCGGCCGCGTCGAGATCCCGCAAGAGGCCTTCATCGCCGCCCTGAAAATGGACGAGAATTGACCCGGCACGGTCTCGTCGCCCTGACGCTCCGGTGGATCGGGCCGGTGGATCGGGCCGGTGGATCGGCCGGTGGATCGGCCGGTGGATCGGCCGGTGGATCGGATTGCAATCTACCGCTCCAAAACCGCCACGACGGGCCCCCATGCGCGGTTGACCCGCGATGGCGGGTTCAAACGCGCCCTACAAAGATGAATTTGCTCATCTCGTGCCCGTGGACCCTTAGTCTGCTCGCCGGTCAATGCTGTGTTTCGTGAAGCACTCAACTGGCCCGGATCGTAACCGCCAGCACCATCGTCACGATTGAAAATCATCTGTCCCCGGCGGCTCTCGTCGACCACAACACGGATGGACATGGGATTGTGGACCGTGGGCAGCCATGTGAACCCGATCACGCCGCCCCCCTGGTGGGACACCGCTGCAAACAGAGATGGCTCCTGGAGCGCCAAGAGCAGCCCCGTGACTCAATCCCGATACAAGGCCCCGTCTGGCCCGAAACAAGGCCCCGTTTGGAAGGACGATACCGACGCTTTTGTCGAAGGCTGTATCCGGGACATAAAGGGCGCCAATTTTTGCCAACCTGTCCGGTTTGGACTGCATCCCAAGACCAGGCTGGTAAGGGCAGCGCGAAAGACGCTCCGGATACAAAGGGCATCGGACAGGCCAAACCTCAAAAGACGAGAAATTGTTGCTCCCCCAGTTGGCCCGATGCCGAGGATACAAATATCCCCGGGCCCGGTGGCCCCGCGCCCCCAAACCGCCCCAAACATACCTATCTTGAGAGACATAAGTCTCCACTAGAGAGGGAAAGTCATGATGGATCACATCCTACAGGTATCAAGGCAAAGCGCCTTGGCTTTGTTTGCTTTTTTCACCTTTCTTGGCCTCCTGTCCCCCGCATTGGCGGACCAACAGGTGCGCAAGACGCTCCGCTGGGAGGGCAAGACCCGAGAATACTTCATCCATACGCCGGACCGTATGCCTACGGGCCAAGCCCTGCCCCTCGTGCTCGTGCTCCATGGCGGCGGCGCGAAGAGCGGCGGTGACCTGCGCGACAGCTATGGCTTCAAGGCATTCATCGATTCCGGCGCCTTCATTGCCGTCTATCCCACCGCGATCAGTGGCTCCTGGGCCGTGGGCGGTGCGCCGACGGCCAATCCCCGGGTCCGTCCGAACCATGACGATATCGGTTTCCTAGATGCCGCCCTGGCGCAAGTCATCGGCGATTATCCGGTGGACACAAGCCGTCTGTTCGTGACCGGCGCCTCGCGCGGCGGGTTCATGACCCAGTGGTATGTGCCGCGCTCGCGCTACACATTTGCCGGGGCCGGCACGGTCATCACCAGCATGTTCCGCAACATCGCCGACGGGTTCGACCTGAAAACCCCCATGACCTGGGTGATGATGATCGGGGACAAGGACCCCTTCATGCCTTACGAGGGGCGCAAGGGCGATCGCGCCAGCGACGATCTGCTGCCCGTGGAGGAGATCGCGGGCTTGTTAACCCGGGAGAACGGCTTGCCCGCCAGACCGAACGAGACAACGGCTCTGGGCAACCCGAACGGCCCGCGCAGCTGCGGCAACGAGATGCGTGTTTGGAACGATCCGTCTACGGATGCCAAAACTGTGTTGGTCCGGGTCACCGGCGGCAGCCACGTTATGTTCGGCAGTTGGCAGTGCAAGGACTTCAACCACGCGGAAGAAATGTGGCGCTTCTTCAAGGCCGCCGCGCCTCGTCCCCAGCCCGGCGGTGCCGCAGCAACGCCCTCCGCGCCCACGCCGGCGTCGTCCGCGCCGGCCTCCACAGGGCCGGTCCCCGAGGCCCGGTTCTACGGCCGGGAAGCCTTCACCATTGTCAGCACCCAGACCGGCACGGAGCACGGCACCGTCACGGAACATGCCCGCAATTGGGGTCTGACCCGTGTGGAGGTCTATGACACGACCGTTCAGCTCGGCGCCCTGCCCATCCCGAAAAAGGAGCGCAAAATCTTCGAGGATGGACGGCTGACCACGATCAATGACCAGAACGGCAAGACCAAGACCGGCAGAGCGCCAGCGGACGCGCGGATCAAGCAGGCCCTGCGCGGAACGGATCCGGCGCAGACCGGTTCGGTGATCATGGCCGCCGTGGGCGGAACGCCGACGGGTGAGACCGGATCCTTTGCCGGCCACGACTGCCGTTACTACCGCAATGATGCAATCGGCACCACGGCCTGTGTCACGGATTGGGGCGCCACACTGCACCTCACCGTGAAGCTGGGCAAAATTGAAATCGATCGGCGGGCGGACGATATTCGTCTCGGTGATGCGGGCCCGGCATCCGCTTACGCCAAGTAACCGCCGCAGTCTACCAACGTTCAGGCCGCCGGACCGTCCCCTTGGGCGATCCGGCGCCACCTTCGCTGGCGCCAGCGATAAAAACCTTGCGCGAACAGCCAGATGAAGGGGGTCAGGAGCCCCGCCTCGATCGCCACCCGATCGCGGTAATCCGTCGCCCCATCATCCGTGGGCGCCATGATAATCCAATGGTCCCAGCGTTTGACCAACTGCCCCGTGCCATTGTCCCGCACGATGCGGGTCCCAT
>CAYUYV010000257.1:0-3416 GCA_964449455.1 uncultured Alphaproteobacteria bacterium
GTCAGGCTCATAACCTGAAGGTCGTAGGTTCAAATCCTACCCCCGCAACCAAACTCACAAAAAATCAAACGTGACCACAGCCCATGCGTCCATGCATGGGCCTGTTTTTATTCGTCGTGCTCCCGGTGCGGCGCAGCGCCCGTGTGGACGCTCCGGACCTGGATGACTTTGGACCAGTCAGGGCCGGTGTTTTGGAGGCCGCTCTGCGCCGGGATGAAGAGCCGAACGAGGCCTTCATCACCAGGGCCGGATTGAGGGGCTTAAACACCTCACAGACGCACCAGGTCTTACGGAAACAGGGCCGCCGCCGTCAGCGAGCGACGGCAGGACCGCTTGGTCCCGCCATCCACTGTCTCAGTCAAGCCTCACTGGAACACGCGGCGAAGAATATCCGTGGTGCGTGCGGCGGGATTGGCGCGGATGGCAGCTTCTTCCTTGGCCAGATAGAAGAACACGCCCGAAAGGGCCTTCTCCAGACCATGGTCAATGAGCTGATCAACGGCACCATCGCCCAGGTCTTTCACCAGCGGCACCTGGTTGAAGCGATCAGCAGCGGCATTGAAGCTTTGAATCGCGCCGGCCTGTTCCATCTCGGCCTTGATCACTGGACGGAAGGCAGCCGTGAGCTGAGGCGTCATGGTGCGCTTGAAATATTGCGTGGCCGAATCCTCAGAGCCCTGCACAATGGAAATCGCGTCCTGCACGGTCATGGCCTTGATGGCATCGGCAAAAATGGGAATGGCCTTGGGTGCGGCGGCTTCGGCGGCCCGGTTCAGGCGTGTCTCCACCTCGTCCAGCAGGAAGCCGGCGCCGGCCGTGTCAAGGACCCGTTTTGTGCGGTCCATCCAGCCGGGCAGGGGGATATGGATCGCGCTATCATCGAGATAGCCGCCCGGGGCACCCACTTGGCCGATCACCCGCTGCGCACCGACGCGCAGGGCTTCTTTCAGGCCATCGGTGGCTTGGTTTTCGGTCAGCCCTGCCGCCTGTTCACTGGTGAACATGTTTTTGAGCCGGTCGAACCAGGATATGGCGAGAGCTGGGGCAGTGCCCATGGCCGTGAAGGCCATCAGGGCGGCGCCCGCAAAGGCCAGGCGGCGGCGAAGCGGCGTGTTGAGCAAAGACATAAAACCAATCCTCCAGGGGCAAGGGGCGCACAAAGGTGCGTCGGACGCGGCGAGCGCCTTAAAGGGGCAGTCGGATCAGGGCCCGCAATCCCCCAAGAGGCGAGTGGTCAAGGGACACCTCGCCACCATGGGCTCGCACAATATCCCTTGAAACGGCAAGACCAAGGCCGACACCGCCCGAATCCAAGTTTCTGCCTTCATCGAGCCGATGAAAGGGGCGGAAGGCCTCCTCCCAGCGGGCTTCGGGAATGCCTGGCCCGTCATCATCCACCATGATGCGGATGGTCATGGCGTCCCGGCGGCCCGTCAGCTCCACCTTGGTGCCGTGCTTGGCTGCATTGTCAATGAGATTGGTGATGGCCCGGGACAGGGCCTGGCGGCGCACGGGCATGGTCAGGGTTCCCCGGGTGGAGAGGGTCAAATGCACTTCCCTGCGCCGGGCCTTGTCGGCAATGTCTTCCAGCAGATCCGTCAGATTGGTCTCTTCCGCGCTTTCCCCCCCTTCGCCCTTGGCAAAGGCGAGATACTCATCGAGCATGCGCTCCATTTCCGTCAAATCCCGGCGCATGTCCTCAATCTCCGGCCCATCGCCGAGGAGTGCCAGCTCCAGTTTCAGCCGCGTTATGGGCGTGCGCAAATCATGGCTGACGCCGGCCAGCATCTCTGTACGCTGATTGATATGGCGGTTGATCCGGTCGCGCATGTCGAGGAAGGCTAGGGCGGCCTGCCGCACTTCCCGTGCACCGGAGGGTTTGAAGCTCTCCGTCTCCCGGCCCTTCCCGAAACTCTCCGCAGCTTCAGCAAGCCTTGTAATGGGGCGTACCTGGTTGCGCAGGAAAGCGATGGCCACGCCCAGCAGGACAACGGAGGAACCGAGCATCCAGACCACGAAAATGGGCCCGTTCGTCGCCATCACCCGGTTGCGCAGGACAATAAAGCGCAAGACCCCGCCATCCACGGCCACGCGAATGTCCACATGGTGCGGGTAACGCGCTGTATTGAACCAAACGGGAAACTCCAGCCGTTTGCGCAGTTCCCGGCGCAGGGACCGGTCCAGGATGGAATAGAAGCCGGATGGGGTGTTATTGGGAAAGGAGTCCCCCAGCGAGAACCGGACACTGATATTCATGGTGCGGTCCACCTGATCGGCCAGATCCTCAAATCGGGCTGGCTCCTCCAAGGCCGCATAGGTCTCGACGACCATGGCGATGTCGCCGGCCACGCTTTCCGTGAGGCGCCGGGTGACCACATCCCAATGCCGCTCGAAAAAGATATAGGTGACAATGGCCTGGAGCAGCACGACCGGCGCCACGATGATGATCAGGGAGCGGCCGAACAGGCTGCGCGGCATGATGGGCTTGATCACCGCGCCAAGATCGAAGCGGCCAGAGACAATGCGCCGCCACAGGATCCACAGGCGTCGCTGCAGCCTGCGCTGGCGCACTGCGCGGGTCTGACGTCCTTGCGTGGTTGTGCTGTCCGGTGTCCCCGTCCGGGTCGCCGCATTGTTCATGGCGCCTCCTCGGGCAGAAGCACATAGCCGACGCCGCGCACGGTTTGGAGGTGAAGGGGCTGGCGCGGATCATCCTCGATCTTACGGCGCAAGCGGTTGATCTGAACGTCCACGGAGCGTTCCATGCCCGCATTGGTCCGCTCGCACAGTTCCGTACGGGAAAAGGTCTGGCCCGGATGGCGCGCGAACAGGTCCATCAGCACGGCCTCGGCCGTGGTCAGCCGCACGATCTCATTGTCCCGGGTCAGCTCGCCCCGGTCTGGATTGTACCGGCAGCGGCCGAAATGAAGCTCCGGGCTCGCCCCATCGGCGGAACGGGTGCGCCGGATAATGGCTTCAATGCGCAGCACCAGCTCCCGCGGCTCAAAAGGTTTGGCAAGGTAATCATCGGCGCCGCGCTCAAGGCCCGCGATCCGGTCCGCCGCTTCCCCCCGCGCCGTCAGCAACAGAACCGGCACATCGGACCGGCCGCGCACATGGCCTGTCAGGCTGAGGCCATCCTCGCCCGGCATCATGATGTCGAGCACGATCAGGTCGAAGACCAGCCCTTCAAGGAGCGTGCGGGCCTGGGCTGCACCTTCCGCCACGGAAACCCGGTAGCCCTGACTCACCAGATAGCGGCGCAAGAGGGTGCGGATGCGGGTGTCGTCATCGACCACAAGGATGTGGGCGGCCTCGTCCTCCACCGCGGCATTGGCGGTGTGGTCGGCATTGGGACGGGTCTCGCCGGCTTGGGTCATGGGTCAAGTCTCCTCCGGCACGCACCATTGCGGTGT
>CAYUYV010000258.1:0-3395 GCA_964449455.1 uncultured Alphaproteobacteria bacterium
CCAAATCAAGACCGCCCCCCATCCGCAAATCCTCCAAACACACCACACCAATCCCACCACACACACCACACCCCTTGATCAATCAAAAGGCGGGCCTATGGTTTAGGCCGACCGCCCCAGAGCGATGAAGGGACAAGATCATGGCGCGCAAACCGACCCGATCGACCACGGACCAGGCGGCAACAACGCTTCAGGCCTGGCAATCGCGCGTCACCGACTATCTGGCGATGCCGAATGATCCGGCTGACCTCACGCGCCTGCGCAACGTGGTTATTCACATCGCTCGCATCCTGCGCGGCGTCGCCATCGATATCGGCGAGGGGCAATTAAGCCTTCGCGCCATGGGGCTGGTCTACACCACCCTCTTGTCCCTTGTGCCGCTCTTGGCGATCAGTTTTTCCGTTCTCAAAGGATTCGGCGTTCACAATCAGATCGAACCGATCCTGCTCAACATGCTGGAGCCCCTGGGCGAGAAAGCGGCTGAGATCACGACACAGATCATTTCCTTTGTCGACAACACCCAGGTCGGCGTTCTGGGGGCCCTGGGCATAGCTCTGTTGTTCTACACCGTTCTGTCCTTGATGCAGAAAATCGAGGCCGCCTTCAATCAGGTTTGGCGGGTGACCGAGCAACGCAGCTGGGCACAACGATTTCGCGATTATCTGAGTGTCATTGTGGTCGGACCATCCTTGCTCGTCCTTTCTCTGGGGGCCGTAACGGGGATCCTCAATTCCGATGCGGTCGGGCAGGTGGTGACGATCCCGCCATTCACCTGGATCGTCACGCTACTGACGGCTTTGATCCCCAGTCTGTTGATGATTGGGGCGCTGGCCTTTATTTACGCTTTCGTCCCCAACACACGGGTCGGCCTGCGCTCGGCCGCCATCGGCGGTTTGGTCGCGGCCGTCCTTTGGACCCTGCTCGGCGATCTGTTTACGACCTTTGTCGCGTCATCGTCCGGATACGTGAATATCTATGCCGGCTTCGCCACGCCACTCATTTTCATGATCTGGCTCTATCTGAACTGGCTCATTCTCCTCATCGGCGCGAGCGTAGCGTTCTATGATCAGCATCCGGCCTATGCCACACGGGCCGGACATGCCACGGATCTGAGCAACCGGGTGCGCGAGCATCTTGCTTTGCTCATCGCTCAAGCCGTTGGCCGGGCCTTCTATGACAATGACGTCCCCCATTCGATGGACAGCCTGGCTCGCCGCCTGCGCGCGCCGGCGCCGGCCATCCAGCGTGTTTGTGCGATTCTGGAGAAAGATGGATTTCTGCGCCGCACAGGGGATTATCCGGCGCGGCTCCTACCCGCCCGCCCATGGGACACGACGTCCGTTGCGGATCTTCTGAGCGCCGTACGCCGCGGTGTTGCGGGACAAGCGGCCTTGCTGGAAACGGTGCCGCTCGGGGCTGGTTCCGGCGCGATCGCCGAGCGCATCGACTCGGCAATTGCCGCCTCCGTGGAGGGCCTCACTTTGAAGGATCTGGCCGATCCGGACTCCACGCGACAATGGGCCGCCACCTGTGACCAAAACAACACGGCGCCGCGCTAAGACAAAACGGCCCGGTTTGGCGCAGGCTTTGATCGCGGCCGCAAATGCACTTTACGGTGCACCATCCTTTTGTTTGCGGTGACGGGCGAAAAACCAAGCATATCCGCAGTGTTTCCGCCGATTGGCGCGCTCGTATTTGGTGTTCGGCAAGATAAAGCGCGCCCGTCAAAGATGTGGTCTTGGCCATCATCCATCGGCCACGGCAAGGAGGGTTGTGCATTTTGAAGGATCTATCGTCGCGAGCGGTGCCGCCGCCTCTTGAGCGCATGCACCGGGATGATTTCTTCCCCCACGGTTTTCGTCTAAGATGGAACGTGTTTGGTGGTGCACGCAGACTTTGCAATTTCGCGTTGAGGTCCGTCGCAGGCGGAAGACCGCACGCGGCGCGCTATGCGCAAGACGCGCAGTAGGCTAATGCCGGCCATAGCGGCTGGGCAGCCTTGGGCTCGATGGGCGAGAGGCGGTCATGACTGAGGACGATTCGTCGGAAGAGACGACGAATGGCATGGCCAGTCCGGATGACGGCAGCCCCGAGGACTCGGCGGCGCCGTCGGATGCCAACGGCCATGACGATGATTCCGATGACGGATTGACTGAATCCGATGCGGCCGGTCCTGCGCGCGGACGCGGGGGCCCGGCACCCGATGAGCGGTACGATCCCTTACGCGCTTATGATCCGGAACGCGAATTCCAGTGGATCATGGAAGAGCGTACGGGTGTTGACAGCTCCCTTGCCAAATTCACCTCGCCCTTTGCAAAACGCATCATCCTGGCTCATTACATCACGGCCGGCGCGGTTGTCTGGAGTGCGGCGATCATGCCGTTTGTGGAGGCCATTCACTATTGCGGCCTCGCGCTGCCCACATGGCTGAGGCTTTTTCTGATCCTTGGCGTGCCGCTCCTGGTATTCCTCGGTTTTGCCGCTTGGCGCTATCATTTTTTGATGATCGCCCTGCGGTGGGTGCATGTGCGCCTCGTGATGTATATCGATGACGACGTGGCCAATCGTCTGATGCAGGATCATCGCGGCTATGGCGGCGCCGTCAACGACATGGACGAAGAAGCATCGCAGGAAGCATTGCTTCATTTGCTCCGTCTACGCATGAGGGCCTTCAACAATTGGATGCGGATTGGCGCCCATCCGTTCATCTTCGGCATCGGCATGCGCGGACCGCTGACGGATACCTTTTTCGCGCCCCGGCTTTATGTCGCCGCGGCGCCGGTGTTGACGTTCTTGGCCTTCATATCCTTGCAGATCGGGGTCGTCATGGGGCAGGGGGCCTTTGACGGCACCGGGGTGTTCGGAGCCATCGGCGTTTTTCTGGATCAGGTTTATGTGGCGTTGACGGCGGAGTGGGTGCCGATCCTGCCCGGTGTGCTGAGCGTGCCGGTGGCCGCTCTTCTGGCGGCCGGGTTCGCCCTGGCGTTTCAAACCTATCGGATGGCGGTGGCCAGCAAGCATTTCATCACGGCCGAGCTGGGGTCTTATCTCAAGACCGATCTGGAGGCCTGGACCCATGATTGCTCGCGGATCATCCTGCGGCGCCACCGCTTCCTGCTGAAGCTGGCGCAGCGGATCATGACCCAGCGCGGCTATGTGGGCGGCGATGCGGGCGGTTGGCAGGATTTGACCGATTGACCGGCAAACGGGGCCGGGTGGCGGCTTGTCGTCGGCCCGCCGCCCGTCGGGGGCTGGTGTAAAACAGGCAGCGGCAAGCGCTGTGCCATGCCCTTGCCCCCCCCCTTTTTGCACCTTTGCCAAGCCATGGCCGAAACAGCTATTGAGGCCTTTAAGGAACCGGGCGCCGCCCATATACCACCCCGAACAATCAAACG
>CAYUYV010000259.1:0-3289 GCA_964449455.1 uncultured Alphaproteobacteria bacterium
ATGTCAGTTGAAAGTCAAAGCGGCAGCCGTTTTGTGCCCCGCCCCAAAAAAAGCCCCCTTGACCAAGCTGTGCCGGCAGTTTGGGAACACGCCCAAGGAAGCACCCCCGCCGCATGGGCGCCCATACACCGGTGACAGACCTCTCACACTGACCTAGTGTAATGACTTGGGGCCCAGGGACGTTTTTGGGGGACGTTTTTGGGATTGCGTCTTCCCCATGGGGCATCGTCTAGCGAGCATAAAGCCGTGACGGAACCGTTCGGACGGTTTGATCCTGATCAAGGACCTCGTCCGGCGATGGCCGTTTTCTGACTGGTCGGGCGGGTTGAAAAGGTTGGGTCCATGATATTCCGACATACCGTCATCTATGGCTTTGCCCGCGTCGTCCCAGGGCTCGCAGCCCTCGCCCTGATCGCCTTCGTCACCCGGCTTCTGACACCCGAAGATGTGGGTGCCTATTTCCTTGTCACCGCAACCGTGATGCTGGCGCATGGACTGACCATGTTGTGGTTCAACATGTCAGTTGCCCGCTTCATGCAACGTCATGACAATCAAAAAGAGCTGCTCGGCAATACCTTGGCTATGTTCAGCATGGTTCTGGCGCTGGCCTCGATTGCCGTGACCATCGGCTGGTTCGTGATCAAAGATCCGGAACACCGGCGGCTTTTGCTTCTCGGATTTGCCTATTATACGACGCTGAGTTGGTTTGAGCTTGTGTGCCAGATCATGGTGGCGCGGCTCGAAGCCACAAGGCGGCTCGTCTATGGCGTCATGAGGACGCTTTTTGCCACGGTCCTGGGCGCCAGCCTGGCCTGGATCGGTTTCGGCACGGAAGGTCTTCTCGTCGGCGCGATGATCGGTGCCCTGATCCCGGGTGCGATCGCCTATCACCGGGACTGGCGGGAAGTATCCGTCCAGTGGAGCCCGTCGCTGGTGAGCGATTTCCTGCGCTTCGGTTTGCCCCTTGCCCTCAGCTTCTCCATGGGCGCAGTTTCCTACGCGACGGACCGTTTCATGGTGGCGGCCATGGAAAGTGTGGCCGTGCTCGGATTGTATGTGGTCGGTTTTGAGCTCGCGCAACGGGTCATGACATCCTTGATCCAGCCGGTTGGTTCCGCGGCGCTGCCCCTTGTGATCGAGGCCTTCGAAAAGCGGGGCGCGGATGCCGCGCGTGAGCAGTTCAAGACCAATTGCCTGCTGCTCGTGGCCATTTCGAGCCCGGCCCTGGTGGGCCTTGTCATGGTGACCCCGGATTTTGTGGAAGTCGCCATCGGCTATGAGTTTCGGGAGATGGCCACGGTGGTGCTGCCCGTGATCGCCGTTGCCCAGTTTTTCCTGGGCATTCAGCACCACTATATTGACCATTCATTCCATCTGGGCATGAAGACCGGCTGGCATGCTATCAGCGGGTTCGTCGTGGTGCTGACCAATCTGGCGGCAAATTACATTCTGATCCAACAGTTTGGTGCCTTGGGCGCGGCCTATGGCACGTTGATTGCCTCGATTGTCGGTGTGGTCCTGGGGTCGTTCCTGTCGCGGCTGAGTTTCCCTCTGCCCTTGCCCTGGCGGGGTCTTGTCATCCTGTTCATGGCCAATGGCGCGATGGCTGGTGCCGTTAGCCTGATCACCCTGCCGCCTTCCATGCTCGGATTGATCGTGAAAGCGTGTGTGGGCGGAACGGTCTATGCCGTCATCGTCCTGGCGTTCAACGTCTTGAATGTCCGTTCCATGATTTTGGACCGTCTACAGCCCATCCTCGCCCGGGTCCGGCCGAGCGCCGGTCCCTCCGTGCTGTAGATCCCGGTTGGGGACCCCCGGTTGGTGACCCCCGGTTGGGGACCCCGGCGGTCAGATCGGGGCCGGGAAGCGATGGCCCCAGGGCATCGCCCGTTCTAATTGGGCAGCGAGGGCAAACAACAGATCATCCGCGCCGAAAGCAGCGCTGAACATGGTGCCGACGGGCATGCCTTCGGGTGTCCAGACAAGCGGGATGGACATGGAGGGCGCTCCGGTCATGTTGTAAAGCGCCAGATAGGGTGCATAAGCGAACAGTTCGGCCGCATAGGCCTCCGTATCCGTGCGCATCAATGTCAGCCGGCCCAGTTTCGGCGGCAGCGTCGCCGTTGTCGGCTGCAGGATCACATCATAAGTCTCGTGCAGCTGGCCCATGGCGCGGCCAATACGGTGCATGGTGAGTGTCGAGGCGGCATAGTCCTTCGCGCTGAAGGCCGCGCCGGCCTGGATAATGCCATGGGTGCCCGGCTCAAGATCGTCCGGTCCCGGATCGCGGCCCAACTGGGCGGCCCGCTCGGCAATGGTGGCGGCCACGGACGCAAATATGATCGTGGCCTGAGCCCGCCGCAGCGTCGGGTAATCGATCGGCAGGGAGACCGGCTCCACCATATGCCCCAGATCCTGCAGCAGTTCAGCCACCCTCTCGACCCCGGCGCGCATTTCGGGCGCAATCTTGACACCGTCCGGCTCGTCCAACACCAGAGCAATGCGCAATGGAGCCGGGTCGCGCCGGGTGCTGGTCAGGAACGGACCGCCCGGTGGCGCGGCATAGGGATCGCCCGCCTCGGGGCCAGCTGTCGCATCAAGGATCGCGGCACTGTCCCGGACGCTGCGGGTGACCACATGCATGTGGGACATGCCATCCCAGCCCTCGCCCTTGTCGGGACCGAAGGGCGTGCGCCCCCGGGTTGGCTTGAAGCCGAACAGGCCGCAGGCGGCGGCGGGCAGGCGGATTGATCCGCCCCCGTCACTGGCATGGGCGGCGGGCACGATGCCGGCTGCCACGGCCGCCGCAGCGCCGCCACTTGATCCGCCGGCGGAATGCTCCTGCTTCCAGGGATTGCGGGTTGCGCCGTGAAGGCGCGGTTCGGTCGAAACCGTGAGGCCAAATTCAGGTGTGTTGGTCTTGCCGAACATCACAAAGCCCGCCTTGCGATAGCGGGCGGTGAGGGTGGTATCGGTTCGCGCCACGGCATCGGCGAAAAAGGCGCAGCCATTGTCCGTGACGGTTCCCGCAAGGCCCACACCAAGATTTTTGAGCAGAAACGGCACGCCGGTGAAGGGGCCGGCCGGCAGCCCCCGGGCGAGCGATCCGCAGGCCTCGTCCACATGCCGTATGACGACGGAATTGATGTGGGGATCCACTGCTTCCATGCGCGTCAGCGCCGCATCCAGGAGCTCGGTTGGCGTCACCTGTCGCGTGCGCACCAGCTCCGCCAGCCCCATCGCATCGAACCGGTTGTAGTCGGTGAGCACGACCATGGGTGTTTCCTCC
>CAYUYV010000260.1:0-3252 GCA_964449455.1 uncultured Alphaproteobacteria bacterium
TTTGGTATCGGGGCTGCTTTGGCACTGGGTTTGTTTTGGGTGCGTTATGGGCGTTGAGGGCATCAGAGCCTCTCATTTCGGATCTCCATGACCCCCTTTGGATGGAACACGCTAGTGTCGTGGATCAGAAGTCCGCATGAGACGTCCCGGCACGTCCGTCTGCGGACTTCTGATCCAAAAACGACACTAGAAACACCATATTCCTAATGTGGCTCTTGGATCAGGCATTCGCTACGGAGCCTGCCGATCATTCGGGCGCATTCCTGACCCGCCACACGAGGGCCGGATGGTCCGGTTGTCGCTCCGATATGTCCGCCTTGAGATCGCTGGTCCCGGGCGGCAGAGGAGCGCCCGCCTCCGGATCAGGACAGCCATTTGGCAGGTCCGAGGCACTCAGTCGGTAATTGAAGAACCGGCAATCAAAGAACCTGGCGGCCCCTCTGGAATGGGGTGCGGCCCCTTGAAGGATCCGAGAGTCGGTCGATGTCTGCGGGCTTACCCCGCGCCAAAACCATGGAAGTGATGCCACGAGGCGCGAGTGTTTCAGGGGGAATGCCGCCGTGAAGGATCCCAGGCTGCTCATCACGGATCTCTACGATGCCGCTTTGGATGAAACCCGCTGGGGAAACGTCATGAAGCGGCTTGAGGATGTCTTCGACGGATTTACATCAGCGCTCCATCTGACCGGCCCCAGCGCCGGCCAGATTCACCAGTCGGAGTTCGACCCCGGCGTCACTCACCTTTACAATGACCATTTCTGGAGTAAGGACCCTTGGTTGGCCAAGGGACGTGACCTCAAGCCCGGTGCCGTGGCGACGGGGGCGACTTTGTGCCCGGTCACCGAGATGGAGGCAGACTATCGGGGCTGTATCATCACGCCCTCACAGATCCATGACCTCATATGCGTCAAGGCGAGCCTGGCGCCCGGATGGGATGCCTATATCTCCGTCTACAGAAAAACAGGCTCGGACTATTTCAACCGGTCGGACATGGCGCATATGGCCACCGTCGCGGGACACATCACCCGCGCCGTCCGTATACGGGAGACCCTGGCAGCCCAGACAGCCGCTGTGTGGCACATTGACGAAGCGCTTTACCAGCTCCCTTTTCCGCTGGTGATGGTCGACGCGGCTCTGGTGATCGTCTGGGCAAATCGCTGCGCAGAGGCCCTGATCAGAAGACAAGACAGTCGGGGTGGGTCTGGCAGGGCACGGCTGACCTGGGGCACGCCAGACGAACAGTCCGCCCTCGCGGCAGCCGTGGGACAAGCCACGCAAACGAGCCATGGCAGCAGCCTCACGCTGCACATCAACCCTCTTGAAAACCCACTCCTCATTGATGTCATTCCGTTGGGGCAATATTTCGAGGACCACGCCACCTCAAGCTTTCTGCCGGTCGCCGCCCATCGCCGCTGCCTCCTGGTCGCGCGCGAAAAGACGGGTCCTGACCGTCGTGTGACCAGAGGAAACAACACCAGTCCTTGAGTGGTGGACGCCCCGTATCGGGGCAACTGAAAGCGAGCCTTTGCAAGGGGCGCGAGCTCGTGAGGGGATGTTGGGGGACACCACCATGTTGAATCAGGATCAGTTTCTATCCAACCTTTATGATGCCGCTCTTGATGAAATGAGCTGGCATCGGGTTCTTCAGGGTTTGCGCCAGATGTTCGATGGCAGTGATGCCTCGCTCCATATCATTGGTGCAGGAACGACTTCGATCCAACAAGTGGAACATAATGACTCCGTGCAGGAAGTGTATCGCAATCACCTCTGGCAAAGAGACCTCTGGGTGAACAAGACCAAACAACTCCCCAATGGCACGGTCATCACGGGCCACGCACTTTGTCCGATCTCTGACTTCGACCCGGAATTTCGTCACCATATTTTCGAGCCCATGCAGCTCTTGGATATTCTGGGAGTGAATGTCAGCCCGACGCCAGCCTGGTTTCTGGGCATCAGCATTTCAAGGCAGACCAGCCAGAGCGTCTTTACGCGCACCGATATGGCCAGAATGACCTCAATTGTGGGCCATATCAGCCGCGCCGTCCGGATCCGGGAAACCCTTGCGTCGCAGGGGGGCACCCTGTTGCAGTTCGACGAAGCCCTCTATCACCTTCCCGTCGGTGCGTTGATCGTTGACCAGACACTCCAGATCATTTGGGCCAATGAGATGGCCGAGAGCGTCCTCGGCCAGAGGGCCAGCAACGCGCTCCGGATTTTAGGCAGACAACTTGACTGGGGCACAGCGAGGGAGAAACGCAATCTCGAAGGTGCCGTGGGGCGGGCGATCAACGAGGGGATCGGCGGTACGGTTCGCCTTGCGGGCCGAGAGGCGGAGCCCACCCGGCTGATTGACCTCATCCCCCTCGGACGCCATTTCGACGACCGCGCCGACACAAGCTGGGTTCCATCCGGGGCCCGGGGCCGCTGCCTTCTCGTCATTCGCGATGCGCGATCAGCCCCGGTCCCATGATCTCTTGCCCGACTATTCGTACTGGACGATGGTTGTCGACTCCAGCGTATCCGGAATAATGACGTAGTCGTACGAGATGTAGAGGGACACCTCCAACGGGCCCGCGCGAACCCACTTGACCTCACGGTTCAGGCCATAGACCTGCGCACGGCTGCCTTTGCCAAGCCGGCCTGTGACATAGGCGATGTCATCCGCGATAAGATCAATTATGGGCCGGCGATATTGCTGGGGTTGAACGATCGAAAGATCAATGTCGCCATCGACATCAACAAGCGTCCGGCCGACCGTTTCAATCCCATCCACAAAGGACCGAATACGCGCGGCAAGGTCGTGGCCCTTTTCCGTATCCGAAGCAATCGGGGCCCGCAATCGCAAGGCCATCACGCTGGTGTCACGGCGCGAACGGTCATCGGTAATCGACAGCCGCGGAGTCTCCCGGTCCACCGGCAGGACATAGCCCTCCTCATCAATCACACTCACGCTGATCAGGGGATCGGCTTCGGCCGCCACGAGCAGATTGTCCAAAGTCTGGGAGAGTTCCTGCAACCGCCGCCGCCGCTCCAGGGAGTCGTTCAGCAACCGCACTTCAAGCAGCAGGAAATCGGCCCGCCGGTCCAGGGTCACGGCGGGCACATCGGGAATGCGGCTGCCGGTGACGACAATACGCTCTTCGCTATAGCCACCGTCATCCTGCGCGGCGGCTTGGCCGGCAACACCCCATGCTGCCGCGAGGGTGAGTGCGGCGACCAGACGGACCTGCGAGATCATGAAACCTCTCCCTAG
>CAYUYV010000261.1:0-3227 GCA_964449455.1 uncultured Alphaproteobacteria bacterium
CTCCAGGGGCGATGCGACCAAGCAATCCGGAGCGGCGAATACGGAGCATAGGGCCCAGGATTGTTTTGCTCTGCTCCCAATGATGCGGACCAATGAAACTCAGCCCGACACGGCCTTCATGGGCGATGGGGCGGGCCAATCCTCCGGCGCCGGACAGCCATGCATATGGTTGAGGGGTCCGTGGCCGTGACCGATGCTCGGCGCGTTCACGATTGCCGCATGGACATAATTGCGCGCCCGGGGCACGGCCATTTCCAGATCATACCCCCGAGCAAGCAGGCCTGCGACAGCCGACGCCAGGGTACAGCCCGTACCATGGGTGTTCGGTGTCTCGATGCGTTCACTGGTGAAGGCCAGCGTCTCCCGGGCCGTGGCCAGAATATCCGTCACCACCTCATCACCTTCCAAATGGCCACCTTTCAGCAGCACATTTTTGGGGCCCAAAGCCAGCAAGTCCTGCGCGGCCTGATCCATGGCCCCGCGATCCGCGATTTCCCGTCCCAGAAGGACCTCGGCTTCGGGAATATTCGGTGTGATGAGGAACGCGCGCGGCAGAAGGGTGTCGCGCACCACCTCCTCCGCAGTGCGGTTTAAAAGCCGCGCGCCGCCCTTGGCCACCATGACGGGATCAACCACCAGAGGCGCGTGGGGGGCGAGGCGGTCGAGCATGATCAGCATCCGGCGGATGACAGCCGAGGTATGAAGCATGCCGGTCTTGATGACATCCGTGCCGATATCCTCCAGCACCACCCGCATCTGGTCCTCGATGATGTCGGTCGGCACATCATGGACGGCGAAGACGCCCTGGGTGTTCTGTACAGTGACGGCTGTTATCGCCGTTGTGCCGAAGGCGCCGCAGGCGGCCACGGTTTTCAGATCCGCCTGGATGCCGGCACCACCCCCTGAGTCCGAACCGGCCACGATCAAAACCCGTCCCTTGATCTCCATGGTTCCTGCCTCTCTTTCGCCTGAGGGGCCCTGTCCTGGGTTCAAGCGTGTCCGTTGGCTAGCCGCGAACGGCCCTCCAGACCCTCACCGCCTGCACCGTCTCAGCCACATCATGGACACGGATAATCTGTACACCCGCATCCGCCCCCTGGACAGCAACCGCGAGGGACCCGCCCAGCCGGTCCGCCGGTTCAGCGCCACCCTCAGGGTCAAGACGCCCGATAAAGGACTTGCGCGACGCCCCCAGCAGGACAGGACATCCCAGACCATGGAACAGCGCCACACCCCGCAACAGCGCAAGATTATGGGCGAGGGTCTTGCCGAACCCGATCCCCGGATCGACCACCAGGCGGTCGCGCGGGATCCCCGCCACCTCGCAGGCCCTGATACGGTGTTGCAATGCATCGTACACATCCAGAAGCACATCGCCATAGCTTGGCGCCGCCTGCATGGTTTTCGGCTCGCCCCTGGCATGCATCAGGACCACCGGGCAGGCCAGGGCAGCGGCCGCGGCCAGGGCCGACGGATCGTGGGTCAGGGCGGAGACGTCATTGATGATGGACGCACCGGCAGCGATTGCCGCGCGCATCACCGCCGCCTTTCGAGTGTCGATGGAGATGGGCACAGGCACAGCGGCTTTCTTCAGCCCCTCGATCACCGGCAGCACGCGGGACAGTTCCTCGTCTTCCCTTACGGGCTCGGCGCCGGGCCGCGTGCTCTCGCCCCCCACATCCAGGATGGCGGCCCCGGCCTCGGCCATGCGGGCGCCCGCTTCGACGACCTGGGATACGCTGGCGAACCGTCCGCCATCGGAAAAAGAATCCGGCGTGATATTGAGGATGCCCATGATCGCCGGAGCGTCGGATGAGAGGCCCGGAATGGCGCCCCGGGGACGGATGAATGCCTCGAGGGGCATGTGGTCAGGGGCTGGTGCGCCGGGGTCGAGGCACATGTCGACGGGCGGCCCCGTCCGGCCGAGGCGGGTCACACGGCGAAAACCGGGTCCTGTCCCGCCGACGCGCGGCAAGGATGTGTCCGGGTCATGGTCGAAATCCCCGGGCAGCCAGTAAGTCCGGTCCTCAGAGGCAGCCGGCGATCCGGCTGCAGCAAGGTCACCTGTGGTCATTGGGGCCCTTCTCTCACCTGCCTCATGCCCTCACCTGACCCATGCCCTCACCTGACCCATGCCCTCACCGTCCTCATGCAAAGGGCGGCAGACCATGGCCTGCCGCCCAAACACACGCACCACTCAAGAGAGCGCCAGAAACGGCGGCATCAGGTTTCGTTTGGCTCCGGTTCCGCAGGACCCGCCGCACCGCGATCCCCGGAACCCCGGCGCCGGCCCGCCGCCGGCACAGCCGAAGTCGGCCCTGCGGTGATGGAGGAATCATCCTCTGGATCCTCGCGCACGGGCTTCTCGCCGCGCAGCAGCCCACGGATCTCCTCGCCCGACAGGGTCTCATATTCGAGAAGGCCGTTCGCCAGGGCGTGCAGATCCTCGATCCGCTCCGTGAGGATCCGCTTGGCGTTGTCGTAGCCTTCCTGGATGAAGCGCTTGACCTCTTGATCGATCAGGCGGGCGGTCTCTTCGGACATGTTCTGCTGACGCGAAACCGAATGGCCAAGGAAGACCTCTTCTTGATTCTCACCATAGGCCACGGTGCCGACGAGTTCCGAATATCCCCAGCGCGTGACCATGGCGCGCGCGAGCCGTGTTGCCTGGTCGATGTCTGACTGGGCACCGGAGGTCACCTTCTCGGAACCGAAGATCAGCTCTTCGGCGATACGGCCAGCCATCATGATCGCGAGGCGGGAGCGCATCTGCTCCAAGCTCATGCTGACTTTGTCTTCCTCCGGCAACTGCATAACCATGCCGAGGGCGCGCCCGCGCGGAATGATGGTTGCCTTGTGCACAGGATCCGTCGCCGGAACATTCATGGCCACAATGGCGTGGCCGCCTTCGTGATAGGCCGTGAGGGTCTTTTGTTCTTCGGTCATCACCATGGAGCGACGCTCAGCGCCCATCATCACCTTGTCCTTGGCGTCCTCGAATTCGGACATGGTGACGACTTTTTTGTTCCGGCGAGCCGCAAGCAACGCAGCCTCGTTCACCAGATTGGCGAGATCGGCGCCGGAAAAGCCGGGCGTGCCCCGGGCAATCACCTTGGCATCGACGCCGCGGGCGATCTGAACCTTGCGCATATGCACGCGCAGAATCTTCTCCCGGCCGATAATGTCGGGGTTCGGCGCCACGAGCTGGAGGTCGAAACGGCCTGGAC
>CAYUYV010000262.1:0-3114 GCA_964449455.1 uncultured Alphaproteobacteria bacterium
CTCATACTCATTCGACGATTGGCAAGACACTCATGATTTTCCGGACGGACTCTTACTTGAATGACCCGCTCAGATAACCGAGAATGAATTCACAGCGTCTAGACAAGTTCCGCATCGGTGATCACTTCAATTAGCGCAGGGCTTAAGTGGTTGCAATCACGGGTGCTGTGCTGGGTTCTCAAACTTTACCTCGGCGGGCATAGAGTTGTCTGGCTCCTGATCCGTGATTTCAACCACTTCAACCGTTTGGCTTGGTCCAGCTCTGCAGTTTACCATCAAAGAAATGCAGGCTAGCATCGCGCCAGGTTTCGGCTGATTGGTTGGGATTGATGGAAATGGGCGCTTTCATTCGAAAATGGTTCTGGTTTGGTTGCGGGGCTGTTGGTCTCGGCACGATACTGATTGTTTTGCTCAGTTCAGGCTGGCTGGGGTTTCGGCTTTTCCAATTGGAGTGGATTCCCCAAGGACAAACGGATTTGACCATGCGCGCGGTCGATCTACCCTACGCCAATGCCAGCGACGTTACCGACAAGACGGGCTCGCTGCCGTTCATGGCCGGTATCGTCATTGACGTTGACGGCGACTTCCAGGACGAGGTGTTTCTGGGCGGCGGTCGCGGACAAGCGGATGGCTTCTTCCGCTACGATCCAGACCAGGACACGTTCGTCGATATCAGTGCCGAGCATGATTTCGTAAAGGCCGATTCCGACGCTACCATGGGTGGCGTTTCCATCGATGTGAATAATGACGGCGCCACCGATCTTCTGCTCGCCCGCGAAAGCGGTATCTGGCTTTACACAAACGATAGCGGACGGCTGACCGGCGTGCGCATGCCACTGGAGATTAATCCGACCTCAACAGCCCTCTCCATTGCGCCTGGGGACATCAATGGCGACGGCCTCGTCGACCTCTATGTATCAGGCTATATCCGCAACGACCTTGTCGAAGGTCAGACTATCTTCGCCCGGCCCTATGGTGGTTACAGCCATTTGTTTCTGAACAACGGCGATGGCACGTGGGCGGATGTGTCTGAGGACTATGGCGTCTGGCGACAACACAATACCTTCACCGCCGTGTTCGCTGATCTCGACAACGATGCCGACAGCGACCTCGTCATCGCCCAAGATACTGGCGTAGTGGAGATGTATGAAAATGCCGGCGCGCCGCCGTTCCGGCCCATCGAGAACCCATCCGTTAGCTCCTATCCCATGGGCATCGCGGCGGGCGATCTCAATGGCGACGGTCAGATTGATTTTTACTTTTCGAATGTCGGCCACACTCTGCCGACGCAGCTCCTGCGAGGCGATCTGCCCGCCGAAGAACCGTTCAACCCACTCTATATGTTGTTCGAAAACAAAGGTGGCCTGCGCTTCGAGGATGTCGCCTCAGCGAAAGGCGCGGGCAGGATCGGTTTCGGCTGGGGCACTGTCGCCGCTGACATGAACTTGGATGGTTGGCAGGATCTTTTGATCGCTCAGAACTACGCCAAATTCGGCCAGCCCGCGATCATCCACCGCTATGCAGGCAAGATTATGCAGAACTATGGCGGCGAGACTTTCCGCCCGGTTGAGAAGCGCGTCGGTGCTGAGAATCGCCTTTTTGCCATCAGCCCGCTGGTCGGTGATTTTAATGGCGACAACCTGCCCGATTTGGTCTGGGCCAATCTTCAGGGTCCGTCCAAAGCGTTCCTCAACACAACGCCGGATCGCAACGCGATCACCATCCGCCTAGATGACGCGGTTGCGACACTCAATGCCCGGATCACCGTCGAGACTAACGGCGAGACCATCGTGCGCCAAACGACGGCAGGCCAGGGTCTGTGCTCGGATCAAACCCAGAAAATTATGATTGGTCTCGGCAGCGCAGCCCAAGCCGACCGAGTCTCTATCGTCTTTATGGATGGTACAATCCTGAGCCGAGAGAATGTGACCGCTGGCACCGTGATCGACTGGCGCGAGAACCAACAATGACCGATCGCCATATGCTCATGGGCGTCGCCGGGCTCGCCGGTGCGCTCATTGTTGGCCTCGGCGAAGGGCTTTTGCAGCTTGCGCCGGGAGCGGATTATACTGACCCAGCTTATGGCTATTTCGCCCTGATCGACACGCCGCGCCAATCGCTGGGACATTTCATATCGGTTTATGCTGCGCCGCTCTATTTGCTCGGTTACTGGCATTTGACGCGCAATCTGACGCCCGAGCGCCCGCGGCTCGGGTTCGCGCTCTATCTGCTGATGGCTTATGCGTTCATTGTTGCAACAGTTTGGATCGGTCAGCGATTCTTCCTTGCCCAGACGGTCAAGGCAATCCAGGACGGCAGCACGAATACGGCGCTTCTGGAGGTCTTCGCGGCCCATAACGAACCCTTCGTGAATGCACTGCGCCTTGCGATGGTCGTCTTTTCAATTGCCTGGATCGCTCTGGTCGCCACAGGGCAAAGCCGCTACCCGCGCTGGATGGCGCTGTTCAGTCCGGCCCTGCTACTGGGTGCGATTTTCGGCTTCTATTTCGCCATGCCGGATCTAGGCAGTTGGACTCTGCCAACGGCGATGAACACAACACATGCGATCTTGTTTGCCCTCTCGCTCCTGACACTGATCATGGTGGGACGGAAGGAGATAAATGCATGATCTGGCGAGTTTTGCTCAGCGTCCTTGCTTTGCCAGGCCTATTGGGTGGCTTGTTTTTGAGCATTGAGCAGCTGACCGCCGGCGACATCTGCCCAATGCTCGGGCCGGTGCCGGCGTGTTACATCGTGTTCGCAGGCTATGCGCTGATACTCGCTGCCGCCTGGACACCGCGAAGTGTTGCGTGGCGTCTGTTCCTTGCGGGATTTGCCCCCGTGGGAGGTCTCGCGGCAGCAGGCACGGGACTGGAGATCATCCAAGGTGATGTTTGTCCGCAAAATGAGGGGGGCATTCCGCAATGCTATCTGTCACTTGCGTTCGCATTCGCCACGTTTGGTGGCTTTATACTCGTACGTAGAAAGGCGACAGGACGCTTATGAAAACGAGCCCATAAACACCGAAGTCTGGTCTCTCGACCTTAAGTGGTTGCAATCACGGTGCTGTGCTGGATTGTCCGTCTTCAAAATAGTTGAGACAGGTTGAGCGTG
>CAYUYV010000263.1:0-3111 GCA_964449455.1 uncultured Alphaproteobacteria bacterium
GATGATCAAGGCCTCCGCCGGCGGTGGCGGTAAGGGAATGCGGATCGCCTATAGCGCCGATGAAGTGGCCGAGGGCTTCACCTCCTCCATGAACGAGGCGCGCTCCTCCTTTGGCGATGACCGGGTCTTCATTGAGAAGTTCGTCACCCAGCCGCGCCATATCGAGATCCAGGTCCTGGGCGACAAGCATGGCAATGTCATCCATCTGAATGAGCGGGAATGCTCCATTCAGCGCCGCAATCAGAAGGTCATAGAGGAGGCCCCGAGCCCCTTTCTTGACGAAGCGACGCGGGAGCGGATGGGTGCCCAGGCCGTGGCCCTGTCCAAGGCCGTGAATTACGACTCCGCCGGCACCGTTGAGTTCATCGTGGACGGGCAGCGGAACTTCTATTTTCTGGAAATGAACACGCGTCTGCAGGTGGAACATCCGGTTACGGAGCTGATCACCGGCATCGACCTTGTGGAACAGATGATCCGCGTTGCCGCAGGCGAGCGGCTCGTCATCCGTCAGGAGGATGTGCAGATCTCTGGCTGGGCCATGGAAAGCCGCATTTATGCGGAAGATCCGTTCCGCAATTTCCTGCCCTCGATCGGCCGGCTCGTGCGCTACATTCCGCCCGAAGAAGGCACCCATGCGGGCCTGACCATCCGCAATGACACGGGCGTTGAGGAAGGCGACGAGATCTCCATGTTCTACGATCCCATGATTGCCAAGCTGTGCACCCATGGGCCGGACCGTCTGACCGCCATCGACCACATGTCCATGGCCATCGACGAGTTCTTCATCGACGGCATCGGGCACAATGTGCCGTTCATCGCCGCCGTAATGCAGCATCCCCGGTTCCGCGAAGGCCGTCTGACCACGGGCTTTATTGCCGAGGAATATCCGGACGGGTTCGAGGGCGGTGAGCTCCATGCCGCGGCGTTTGAGGCTTTCGTGGCGGCGTCAGCGCTCATCAATGCGCGTTTCGTGGCGCGGGAGCGGGCCATATCCGGTCGCCTGGGCGGTTCCGCGCCTTCCGTCGACGGAGCGTGGGTGATCACCATGGCCGGCCACCGGATTGCCATTGATACCGGAGCTGCCGACGGCAGTGTTCGGGTCGTCGTGGGAGCAGGCTCGGTCATTCCTGAGGGCTCGGAACTGTTGCTGCACAGTGATTGGGTGCCGGGGCAACCGATCCTGCGGGGCCGCTTGACGGGCCCCATTGGTGGCATGCGGCCCCTGGCTGTCCAGGTGCGCCCGCGCATCGACCGTTGGGAGCTGTCCCACAGCGGTGCGGCGGTCATGAGCGTGATCGAGCGCCCCCGGGAGGCGCAGCTCCATGAATTGATGCCCGAAAAGCTGCCTCCCGATACCTCCAAATTCCTGCTCTGCCCCATGCCGGGCCTTGTCGTGTCCATCGAGGTGAGCGAAGGCCAGGAGGTGAAGGCGGGCGAGGCTTTGGCTGTCGTCGAAGCCATGAAGATGGAAAATGTTCTGCGCGCAGAACGTGATGCCATCATCCACAAGATCAACGCCAAGCCCGGCGACAGCCTCGCCGTGGACGAAGTGATCCTGGAATTCGCCGCCGCAACAGCGGCGTAAGCCGTGACGCATGGGATGGGCCCATGGCCCATCATCAGGCTATGAGTTGCGTGCCGCCTTAGTGATGGGCATGATCCATCACTAACAAGAATCCTGAGGGGGCAATGACGACCCAATCCGCCTGCAGGATCAGGGGGATGGAAATGTTCAGCCCGTCACCCGCTTGAGCTACTTCGGAAAAGGACGGGCAGGACGTCGGCCATATCCCTCCATTGATCTCATCGCATAAACACAATTGTTCCCCACTCGACCCCAGAATCACCTAAGTCTTATCGAATCCGTTGCTGTCGGCCTTGCATCCGGTGACTGCTGGGCTAAAGTCCGCATTCTCCTCGCGCGTCAAGAAGGCGGGGGCAGCAACAACACACATATTTTACAGGCTCGTGTTCCAATGATCTTTCTTGCTTCGTTCCGCGCGCGCGTTTTTCCCTCCACTGCTTGTATTGCTGCCGGGGGTACCGAGGGCGAGGCCTGATCCGAAGATCAGGACAAGGACGAGTGGTTCTCTGGTCACGCGCTCGGCGGGCGTTTCCGTTAAGCCGACTTGGATATACTCGGATTATTGGTGGTCCCACCCTTTTCCCCGCGTTTATCCTTAAGATCTCTTCGTTCCTACACCTCTCCTCATTGAGACAGATCCCGTTACTTGATAAGCCTTGAGGCAGTATTCTGCCTGGGGATGATTATCATGGGAATTATCGCGACTGTGGTGGGACGAGCACTCCAGGGTACTTTTGCATTTCCGCTCCTGACTCGTCGATCCATTTGGGGCGCTTCACTCGTTGTGGTCTTCTTCTTCCTGCTGGTGTTTGGCTTGCTCCCATTGGTCGGACTTGGGGAGTGCAAAGACCTTCTTGAGGCTCGTACTGAAACGCCCGCAGGAGCCAGCAAATGTGCCATTGTCGTTCGGGATGCACTTTTCGATAAGCTGATTGATTTTGACAGAGTCCCTTTCTACTTGGCCTATCTGCTCTTCGCTTTTGCGCTATTCTCGGCCATTTACCGGTATTTAAAGCCGTCAAATCGGGAGATGTATCTTTATCCGATCGTTGCTTGCTTTGTGATTATACTTTGTGATCTTTATCTTTTCATGTTCAGTCTAAAGGTTGCTGATCCGGAGCTCATTGGTGCTGCGGTGCTCGGTCTTTTCGCTGCTTTCTATTTTTTTGCTACCATGGTGACGAGCGTTGAGACCAATCGGCATGCGGTGGAGACAGCAGCAACAAATGCAGGAGAAGGGCGCAAGGAAAACTTCACGCTCAATCTCATTCTGAATATGCGTAGTGACAATCTGCTGAATTGGCACCGGGAAAATCTACTCGCTCAAATCCCAACTGGTGTCCAAATGTCTTTGAGCCGACTGGCTGAAGTCGAAGAAGACATGAGGTGCTTTGATCGACAGTCACCATCGAGCTTTGTACCTAATGACGTGCCCTTGTTTGAAAGTCTTGTTTATCTCTTGAATTACTACGAGTTTATCGCAACGGGTATTCGCAAGGAAATTATCGACCGCAAATTGATCGAGC
>CAYUYV010000264.1:0-3051 GCA_964449455.1 uncultured Alphaproteobacteria bacterium
TCGTGATGCCCCGTTCCCGCTCGATATCCATCGAGTCGAGCACCTGCGCCTTCATTTCGCGCTCTGTCAGCCCCCCACACATCTGAATGAGCCGGTCGGCAAGGGTGGACTTGCCGTGGTCAATATGGGCGACAATGGAAAAATTGCGGATATTCGACATTTTGGCCATGGTGGACGAGATAGCACCCGGTCTGTTCCCCGCCAAGGGTCTTCAGGCGCTCTTGGCGCCGCATGGCCGCTGTCCGTGGCCCGGCGCATGCCGGCCCATGAAGAGGATGGAGGCCTTTCATGAAAATTGTCTATTCCCCGGCCCACACGCGCCACCATGGACGGGGCGAGCTGAATGACGGGGAGATCCAGCCCTGCAATGAACGGCCCGAGCGGGCCCTCACCGTGAAAGCAGCCCTTGAGGGCGCGGGCTTTGCCGACTGGATTGGGCCCCGGCCCGCGGATCAGGCCACTCTGGAGCGGGTGCACAGCGCCGATTTCCTGGCCTTTATGGAGCGCTGCTGGGCCGACTGGCTGACCGAGCATGGCGATGGGCGGGGCAACGCCCCGGATGCCCTGCCGCTTATTTGGCCGGTGCGTTCGCTGAGGGCGGTTCGGCCGGAGCATATTGACGGGATCATTTCCTTTTACGCCATGGATGCGGGCACGCCGATCGGGCCCGGCACGTGGGACGCTGTAATCGAGGCGGCGGCCTGCGCCCAAACTGCGGCTGCGCTGGTCTGCGGCGGGGAGAGGGCTGTCTTCTCCCTGTCCCGTCCACCGGGGCACCATGCCTCCCGCGATGTCTATGGGGGCTATTGCTATTTGAACCACGCGGCCATAGCGGCTCAGGCCTTTCGGGATGCGGGGGCGGCCCGTGTGGCGGTGCTCGATGTGGATTATCACCACGGCAATGGCACCCAGGCCATTTTCTATGACAGGGCCGATGTGCTGGTGGTCAATGTCCATGCGGATCCGCGCTGGGAGTTTCCCTATTTCCTGGGCCATGCGGATGAGATCGGCGTGGGGGCGGGGGAGGGCTTTACGGCCAATTTCCCGCTGCCTTTCGGCACGGACTGGTCGTCCTACGCCCCAGCCCTGGAAGCCGCCTGCGAACGGGTGACCGCTTTCAGCCCGGATGTTCTCGTCGTCTCCTTCGGTTTTGATACGTTCGAGGGTGACCCCATTTCCCGCTTCCGTCTCAAGACGGAGGATTTCGCCCCGCTTGGCGCCCGGCTGGCCCGTCTTGGCCTGCCCACGGCGATCATCATGGAAGGCGGTTACGCCGTGGAGGCCCTTGGTGCCAATGTGGTCAATGCTCTGAAGGGGTTTGTAGAGGGCTGATCCGGATTGGGGTGTCTCGTCGAGGTATCCATCTGCTCTGCACAAGGTTGATTTACGAAGTTCCAAGACAGGGCCCGTATTTTCCCGGCCTTTACACTTTGTAAACGTGCAGTATTCGGATGGCTGCCCTGCATGTTCGTTTAACCACGAATTTATGAAGTCATGGTTCGCTCGGCTCATCACTTTCGTGGAAGCGAGCGATGCGGGCGAAGAGATGCATTTGGGCCGGCGCCATTGTATGGTTGCTCTCGGTAGGTGCGGCCAGCACGGCTCGCGCCAATGATCTCGTTCAACTCAGCCTGGAAGAGCTGTTGGCCACCGAGGTGACCTCCGTTGCCAAGAAGCGCCAGACGGTCTCCGAGACCGCGGCCGCTGTGTTCGTCATTTCCCAAGAAGACATCCGGCGCTCTGCTGCAACCAATTTGCCGGAGCTGTTGAGAATGGTTCCGGGCATCGAAGTGGCAAAGATCGACGGCAACAGTTATGCGATCACGGCGCGGGGCTTTAACGGCCGCAACTCCAATAAACTTCTTGTGCTGATTGACGGGCGGGCCGTCTACCTGTCGCAATTTTCCGGCGTGTTTTGGGACATGCAGCTCGTGCCGGTCGAAGAAATCGAGCGCGTTGAGGTGGTCCGGGGCCCGGGCGCCACGATCTGGGGGGCGAATGCCGTCAACGGCGTCATCAATGTCATCACCAAGCACGCGGTCGACTCACTCGCCGGGCGCGCAACGGTTGAGGCCAATACGGACGATTCCCGGCGGGCCTATGCCCGATATGGCTGGCAGATCGGAGATGACGCAAGCCTTCGGCTGTATGCCCTTGGGCAAAACAGGACGGCGCTCCGCAACAGTAACGACGAAGAGGCCCATGATCCGGCTAGAATGGTCCAATTTGGGTTCCGCACCGATTGGGAGCCAAACTCTCAGAACGCATTCACGCTGCAGGGAGACTATCAGTATGGTGATATCAAGTCGACAGTCGAACTGGGTGAATTGACCCCGCCTTTCCTATCCCTGCAGACATTCGACGGTGGCTTTGAGGGCGCCAATATCCTGGGCCGCTGGACCCATAGCTGGTCGGATGAAGAGGCGTTCACGCTCCAGGCCTATTGGGACCATGTTGAGCGTGAAGAGTATGACAGTGCTAACATCATCAGAAATCTGTTTGATATTGACGCCTCAGCGAGGTTTGTGCCTCTTGCGCGCCATGATATTGTCCTGGGTGCGAATATCCGGGTAGAGAACGATGATATTGACTCAAGTCCAAGGGTGATTGCCGACCCCGGTGAACGGACACTCATTTGGTTCGGTGGCTATGTGCAAGATGACATCACCCTGTCCCCGGAACGCTGGCGGCTTTCGCTCGGATCAAAGGTCGAATATAATGAACTGACGGGTTTTGAATATCAGCCCAGTGTACGGTTGATCTGGACGGGTGACAACGGCTTGGCGGCTTGGGCGGCGGTCTCCAGGGCCGTGCGCACACCGGCGCGTTTCGAACGTGACCTGGCCCTATCGCTCTTTGTTCAACCGCCCATGACGGACTTGAATCCTGGCCCCCTTCCCATCCAGTTCAACCAAGTCGCCAATCGAGGCAAAGAATCCGAAACGCTGATTGCCTATGAGGCCGGGTTCCGCGGGAATTTGGGTTCCTCCGTGTCCGTTGATCTTGCCGCATTCTACAATGACTATGACAATATACTGACGACGTCCCTAG
>CAYUYV010000265.1:0-3031 GCA_964449455.1 uncultured Alphaproteobacteria bacterium
CAGACGGACGTGCCGGGACTTCTCATGCGGACTTCTGATCCACGACACTAGCAAGCTGGGCCTTGAGCGTCAGAACCGCTCCACGAGCGGTCCTCCACTGGTCGCGCATCCAAACTGAAAAACCGCCCACATATTCGTATGAATGCGCCCCTTGTGCCGCCACTGCAGACCCATCTCCCCCTTGCGCATTGAGATCGATCAAGGCGTGCGCGTTCGTGGACCGGCACCAATCAAACCTTCTGCCTAGATCTTTTGGGAGAGAACAATCATGAGCCATACACCCCACGAACTCGCCGAAGAATTTCCCGACCAGCACGACGCGATCCACACACTGAAGACGGAAAATGCCCATTTCGCCAAGCTCGCCGACACCTATCACGAGGTGAACCGGGAAATTCACCGCATCGAGAGCGAAGTGGAACCGACCAGCGACGAGCATCTTGAGGATCTCAAGAAACAGCGCCTGTCCCTGAAGGACGAAATCGCGGGCATGCTGTCCAAAGCTTGATTGCGATCATCCGTAAACCGACGCAGTTCCGCCCCTGCGAACCCGGATGACATATGGTTGCTTTGCCAGTCCGGGTTCGAAGGACGGTCCGGCGATACGCGAGTCCAAGGTGCCACGGCGCGACATCACCAAGAACGACGTCACAAAGAATGACGTCACCAGAAGAATGAGACCTTTTTTCCGTATGGAACAGGCTTAGAAAAGGCGGGATCGTCGATGCCCCCACCGCCGGCCAAGAACCCGGTGAACTGACCTCATGGGAGGAGGCTTCCTGGGTCACCGGATCGGGACGGGCTGGCACGCCGCCGGGATGAAGCGGCGCGGGGCGGCCGGAAAACCGTGTCACGGCAAGATCAAAACTGCCCCAGAAAAGATGCACCGGGCTCACTGTGCCCAAGAACCCGGTTCGAAAAGGCTTAAAGACCCCATCAATGGCCAGCAGCACGCGCCAATCGTCATGGGCCGCTGCGGAGTCACTGGCAATATGTTCTGCTTACTGATGGAACGCAGCAGGGTCCGGGGCTTCATTCGGCAAGCCATCTCAAAAAACCGCTCGTAGGCTCTAAATCAGCACACTGACCAGCTCAACCATGCCCCATCGTAACCGACCGGCCCCGCTCTGAACAAGGCATTGGAGCCCGCGCCTGCGCCCCTGTGCCCCTGAGCCCCTGCGCCCAAGTTTGGCGACACGTCTTCCGGCGCTATTTGGCGTTTGTCAGACTTTTGGCCAGGAGGCGAATGTCGTTCGCATAGCGACTCCCGCCAAGCCGGTAGAGAACAAGGCACAACCCACTCAGCACAAAGAGAAGAGAGGTTGCTGCGAAGATCTTCAAGAGCGGGTTGTTGAAGTCATCCCTCTCATCATAGTCCATGATGTGGAGCATCCAGAAGAAGTCAAATATCCTCCAGATCCTATTTCTCCGTGCGGAAATTTCTCCAGTATCCGGTCGGACATAAATCCGTGTGTTGAGGGTATCGTCGAATGTGAGGCGCCAGACGGGCGGTGCGCGTCGATACTCGATAAGACCTTCAAGGCTGGTCAGGAATTCGGCCTTTACGATTTTGCCATCGCCCGCAAAATCCCGTGCCGCGACAGCACGCGCCTGTTCTTGCGATATTGGCGACAAAACCTTGCCAGTCCGACCATCCAGAAGCTGCGTGGTGTTATTATTCAACTCGGCGCGATAGACGGCCCGGCCCAGGAATGTCGTCAGCGTGACGCTTGTTGCAGGCTGATCAAGACGGGACAGGACATCGGAAACGGGCAGGTACGCGTCACCCTTTCCAAGGGACATCCGTATCTGCTCGGTCATATTGTGCTCACCGCGGACCACCGTGAGATGAAACCAGCTCATCACCACGCCACTCGCGATCCACAAAACAATCTGGGCCCCCAGAAACAGCCCAAGCCACAGATGAATACGTGTTACGATGGTTTTCACCTCACCCCCTTTACTCGATGCGTGATGTCGTTCTGCGCACGACCTTTGCCACATCAACGCGTTCCGCCATGGGTCACATGGAGCCGTTCGCAGCCTTGAAATGGTTCAGAGCGGTTCATTCAGGCAAGGATGTGGCAGGGGAGAGGGACTGCACAAATCGTAATCATTTTCCATGATTATACCATCAGCCTCATGATTAACTGTCTTTGCCGTCCAACGGGCGCTTCATCTTGCAACGCTAATCTGCGGATTCGACCATTTATATGTCTACGGATCATTGTGCGGGCGAGATGGTCCAGATCAGTACGTCATCGTCCAATTTTGCCTCAACCGTCATGAATTGCCGGCGGGAGTGAACCGCCCCGCGCCAGAGTTCGATCCAGTAGGTCAGCAGCTCAAATAGCGCCAGTCAATCGAAGTCGGACACCGTTCCATCCCACAATTTATGGGTGAGGATTCCAACCCGGTTTTCGATCACTTCAAGGGCATCCAGGATGAGATCCTCCCGGAACCGCCGCCCGATGATCTGAACGCCGCTGGGGCGGCCTTCGACCAGACCAATGGGCACACAACCCGCCGGCAGGCCCAGATAATTGATGCCATAGCTGTAGATCAGGCCATCGAAAAAGGCCTTTGCGCCTTCGTAAGTGTGGTCAAAACCCTGATCCGGCGTCGGAAGAAGGGAAAATGGACTCAAGACCAGGGGATAACTGGCCAGGAATTCACTCCAGGGGCGGATGAGTCCTGTGCGGCTGGCCACGCTTGCCACATAGTCCGTGTGGTCAATCATGTCAGACATTCGGTACAGGAAGTCGAAGGCGGATTTGATCTGTTCACTGCCAGAGGACCGGGCGATAGGGTCCAGGAACGTCTTGACCTCAAACAGGGCAACATTCATCCAGGCCCGGGCCGCGTCCAGAATTGTGGGCACGGGAACATCCTCAATGGCATATCCCGCATCCGCCAAGTAACCGGCAGCCCGGTCAATGTCTGCGAGGATATCCGGGTGAACGGGCAACCCATGAGTCTCCCTGGCGACAGCGACCTTGATGGGCCCATCCGGACGGGGACCATCAAAGGG
>CAYUYV010000266.1:0-2968 GCA_964449455.1 uncultured Alphaproteobacteria bacterium
CCCCCCTGGCCCTTCCTTCCCCCCCCTCCCCCCCCCCCGGCCCCCCCCCCCCCCCGCACGCTCCCCCCCCCATCTTCCGCCCGCGCCCCCCCCTTCTTTCTCTTTGTCCCGTTTCGCAATCCTCTGTGTAATGATTGGGATTGACTGGCCTTTAACGGTGTCCCTTGAACGCTCACCGGTCCCGATGCTCTTATCCGCCGATCCCCCGTCTCCCGTGTCATGCCCGGCGGGGTGATTTTGTTGGTGTTCATCCGTTCCTTGTGGCGACAGGGAAGGAGCCTCCCCATGGGGCCGCAGATTGAGCGCCGTCTCACCAGAGCCTTATCCCAATGCCTTTTGGTGTCAGGATCTCGCCTTCCCCTGCGAGTCCGGGCCGGCCTGTGCGCAAGCCTCATTCTGTGCGCGGCCCAAACTGTGTGCGAGGCCGCCGTGCCGGCCGAGGTGGCTGATCGTATCGGTCAGGACCTGACGCCCATGGGCAGTGAGATGGCCGGCAACCCAAATGGCACCATTCCGCCTTGGACCGGTGGCCTCACTGGCATTCCCGATCATGTGAGTTTCGATCCGCAGACGCAGCTCCACCCCAATCCGTTTCCGGAGGACCGGGCGCTTTTCACCATCACGGCCACGAATATGGCGTTGCATGCTGACAAACTGACCGATGGCTACAAGGCGCTATTAAAGGCTCATCCGGGTTACAGGATGCCGGTCTATCCGTCACGCCGAAGCTGCGCCTATCCGCAAGCGGTCTATGAGGCCAATAGGCGCAATGCCGGAATGACGGCGCTCACATCGAGCGGTACGGGCGTGACGGGTGGCACATTGGGGCTGCCCTTTGCCATTCCGGGTCAGGGGCTTGAGCTGGTCTGGAACCACACCCTGCGCTATCGGGGTTTCAAACTGACCCGCCAAGTCGCCGCCGCGCCCGTGGCCCGTGACGGTGCGTACACGCTCCAGATTGTCCAGGACGAGGCCATCATAGGCTGGTCCAACCCGGCGCTGTCCCATACGGACGCATTGGGCTCCATCTCGCTGTCCTACATCTCGAACACGATCGCGCCTGCCCGCGCCGCCGGCACAATCCTTCTGGTGCATGAGACGATTGACCCGGGCACAAGGGATCGGGCCGTCTGGCAATACCTGTCCGGTACGGGCCGGGTGCGCCGCGCGCCCAACATTGCCTATGACACGCCAGGCTCCATGGGCAATGCTCTGTCCACGGCCGATAGCTTTGACGGATATAACGGTGCGCCGGACCTCTATGATTGGCGTCTCATCGGCAAGCAGGAAAAATATATCGCCTACAACACATATGATGCCGCCCTGGTGCCGATCGTCGATCTGCTCCAGCCAGGCCATCTCAATCAGGATCATGTTCGCTATGAACTGCACCGGGTCTGGGTGGTCGAGGCGACCCTGCGCGCGGGCGCCCATCACAGGTATCGCCGGCGGGTGTTCTATCTTGATGAGGACTCAGCCCAACTTGCGGCGGCGGAGCTTTATGATGCGCGCGGGGAATTGTGGCGGATCCAGGAGCTTCACACGCTGAATTATTACCATGTCCCTTTGTGCGGCTCCGGCGCCGAGCTGGTCTATGATCTCAAAAACGGGGAGTATCTTGCCCTGTCCATGAGGAACGAGCAGCCTCCGGTCGATTATTCAGCTGATGATCTTGATGCGGAGCGCCATCAACCGGGCCGTCTGCCCCGGCTTGGTATCCGCTGATCGGGCCCGCGGCGCCGACTCCCGCTGGCGTCATGATATAAGGTTGCGAAAATCCCCAAGGGCGGTGAAACCACCACAAAGGACGCAGCCATGGCAGCGGAAAGGGTAGGGCGGACCCCGTTTGGGCGCGCCACGATACGTTCAGCCCGGATTCCCCAGGGAGTGGCGCTGGCGGTCGCGGCCGGTCTCTGGTTGATCCTGATGCCCGGGCCAATGCACGGCGCCGAACCGGAGGGCTTTGCCGTCAGCGATGAGACGGGTCTTGCCCGCCCGTCCCAGCTGGCTCCACGACGTCTTCTGACCGCTCTTGCGCGGGCTGGCGAGCGGCTCGTTGCCGTGGGTGATCGGGGTCATGTGGTGCTGTCGGATGATTTCGGCCGTACCTGGCGCCAGGCCGCCCGGGTTCCGAGCCGTGTTCTCCTCACCTGCGTCACCTTTGTTGATGGGCGGACCGGTTGGGCGGGCGGCCATGACGCCGTCATTCTCAAAACCGTGGATGGCGGCGAGACCTGGACCCGTCAATACAGCAATCCGAAGGCCGAGGCGCCGGTTCTGGCGCTCCATTTCCGTGACCGGACCCGGGGACTTGCCGTTGGCGGGTTTGCGCTGGCGCTGCAGACCACGGATGGCGGCGCTTCTTGGAATCGCCGTATGCTGACGGCCTCTGAAGGCATTGCACCGCCCGCCAATGGGACGGTGCCCAGAGATGGGCATTTCAATGCCATTATGACCCTTGCGGATGGAACCCGATTGATTTCAGCCGAGTTCGGTCAGGTCTTTCGGGGTCCTGGGCCGGCGCTTGAACGCAGGCCTGAAACGGACCGGTTCGAGCGTCTGGGGACGGGATATGACGGGTCTTTTTGGGGTGGGGTGGCCAGTCGAAGCGGGACGATCCTCGTTTTTGGCGTGCGGGGTGGCGTGCGGCGCTCCATTGATGAGGGGCTGACCTGGGTGTCCGCGGAGAGCGGGACCCGCCAATCCTTGACCGGCGGCACTGTTTTGCCCGATGGCACCGTCGTGTTGGTCGGGCTGAGCGGGACACTCGCCGTAAGCCGCGACGGTGGTTTGACGTTCAGGGCCATACAACGTGCCGACCGGAAGGACCTGACCGCGGCCCTGCCCAGCGGAGATGGCGCGCTGATTGTCACCGGAGACGCTGGCGTGTTTCGTCTTGATCCGCAGACCGACCTTCCCCTCGGTGGCTCCTAGTGTGGCGGGTCAGGAATTCGCCCGCATGATCGGC
>CAYUYV010000267.1:0-2923 GCA_964449455.1 uncultured Alphaproteobacteria bacterium
ACGCGCTTAGGGATGCACCCCGGTTGCATGAAGGCTGAGCCGTAGATCCAGGGGATCGTAGCTCTGATCCTTTTGCATCAGGGTCATGATCACGCCGGTCATGCTGTTGGGGTCATAGGTGCATTGACCGGGGCCGAGAAAATCGCGGGGTCCGGACACTGGGGCGTCGATCCGCGCCAGAACTCGGGGCCGCCCCCTCTTATCGCGGGCGAGGCGCGCGGTGGTGATATCGGCGACGTCAAGCGCCAAGCAGCCATTTTGCTGCGGCGCCTGATCTTCATCGATCACCGAAACAAGCAGTATGAGCCGCCCTGATATCCGCGAGCGGGCAAGCGCCGGCTGGGTCAGGATGGCACGCGGCGCTCCCTCGGCAAAAAAACGGGCATCTTGGAAATCGACCAGCGCCCCGACATAGAGCGGTGGCGAATTGAGCCGCCCGCCCGGAAAACGGAACAAATGAATGCCGCCGCCCTCGAAGACACGCCGATCCTCAGCGACGTTCCACTGGATGCACTCCGCGGCAAGATAAAGATCGTCATCAACGGCCAATAATGCGGGCTCGGTAAAGACCGCACATTGAGCAAGCGCCGGGTCGATGCGGGACAATTGCGTGCGGGCGGGCCAGACGGATGGATTCACCCAACCAGAGATCAACGATCGGCCGGCAAGGCCAACCAACTCGCGCGGCGTCGCCGCCTCAGCCGCGTTTAAGACAGCATCGAGATATTGCTGCTCGCCAATATTAAAGTGGCGCTGCCACAGGAGCGCCCAACTGCCGTCGCTGCGTGCGGCCAAACTCGGAACTTCATTCGTGGCGATGCCGCGCCCATGCGCGGGATGATCGAAAGGCCGCGCAGAGACCACCGTACCCAAATCCTGCCAGTTGCGGCCACCATCTTGACTGCGCGCCAGTCCTGTATCGTGAACACTGATTACCGAGTCCTCAGCAGGGCGACCATCAAAACGAAGCGTGGCGTAGCTAAAGGCGAGGTAGAGATCGCCAGTGGCCGGGTCCTGGGTCAGGCTGGCATCGTGCAGTCCGCGCACCGGGCAAACCGCAAAGACCGGCCGTCCTGAAACGGGCAGGCAAGCATGATCCACGGACCGTCCGGCAATCGTGATTTCAGGACAGTCGCTGGGCTTATCGCACCGCTTTATCAGTAAGTCTGCGGTCGGCGACGGACCCAGCGGCACGGGCGCCGTCATCTCCAAGGAAACACCGAGGCGCGGTCTATCTCCCGCCTGTAGCGCGGCGCTGCCGCAGCCGGCGACCAGCAGCGACACCAGGCCGAACAAGCACCAGAAGACAGGATTTGCCTGCATTGTGAAAACCTCGCGAAAAACAGTAAACGAGCATCGGTTGACAGGGCGACTGGCCATCGCGTATTGTCTACCTTGCATTGAAGAGTTCTGTACCATGGATAGCAAGGTAGTGCAAGTACGATTGTCGATGACCGCGCGGGTGACTGTGTCCGATGTCTGACGGTTGGGCGACGCAAATGCGCAAGGGGTTCGTTGAATTCTGTATCCTGGCCATCGTCGCCAAGTCGGACGCCTATGGCTATGCAATCCTCAAGCGTTTGAACGAAATGAGCGTCCTAACGATGACCGAAGGCACGCTTTATCTGGCCCTTAACCGGATGACCAAAGAAGGCCTGTTAAGCAGCTACAAGGCCGCCTCCACCGAGGGACCGCCGCGGCGCTATTATGTTCTGTCGGCGGATGGGCGTGAACGACTAGCACTGATGCGGGGATATTGGTCTTCGATGAAGACAGGGATCGATACGCTGCTGCTCACCCTCGAGGAGGACCAAGAAAATGACGGGGACTGATATAGCATCCAGCCAATCAGTTCAGCGCTATTTGAAGGCCGTGCGCGCCGAGCTTGAGGCCGTCGGCAGGGGCGACGCGGCAGATGCGGTTGTCGAAGGGCTGATTGAACAGATTGAAGAAATGGGGCGCGAGCGTACCTTGTCCGGCGACGACGCCTTTGCCGCGGCGATCGCCCAGCTTGACCCGCCGGCCGCCTTCGCGCGCTCCGTCGAGCATGTCGCCGAAACTCAGACGCAGCAAGCGTCGCCACCCGATGCTGGCAGCCACGTCATGGGGCCGCTGGCACTAATTGTCATGCTGGTGGCGACGGTTGTTTCGCTGGCTCTATCGACAGAAAAGCCATTCGATAACGAATTGGCCGGCACCGTCTTTCTATTCGGAAACGCGATCGCATTTTGCACCGGGCTTTTCGCGCGCCGTAACTTGGCCGGGCGCATCGCCGCCGCCGCCGCCGGCGCCCTGCTGGGACTGTTGCTGATTATCTACCTGTTTCAGCAGCTCGGGCCGAGGTGAAGCGGACTGGCTGCGGACGGGTCACAGCGGATAGCCCAAGAAACGCCGCTCGCGATAGCGATCCGCACCGGATACACAGCCAATTGTCGAAAAAGACAAAAATAAAATTAAGAATAGGGTAACTTGCTGTCTCACGAGGGTACTTTAATGATCAGAGTTATGATGAACAAAATACATAGTTTTGTTTGATCGCAATGACTGCGCTATCCTTCGGCTTTATTCCCGAGCCGGCAAAAGCACAGCGTTTTGAAGATCGTAGTTATAAACTATTCGTACCGAAAGCTGCCAAAAACGATCCTCAGGGACTTGTGGTGGTTTTGCATGGCGGCAAGTCCGATGCGAAAGGTGTGCGCCGCTATACAAATTTTGACAGGGCCGCCAGGGAATATGGGGTTATCGCTCTTTATCCCAGCGCGCCGGACGGGGCCTGGAATGACGGTAGAGATGTTCCGATATCCGGCACCGACGCTCTGTACCGGGATGATGCGGGCTATTTGTCTCGCCTGATTCAAAAAATCACGGCCAGACGCAGGATTGATCCAGAAAAGGTTTTTGCCATCGGCATTTCCAATGGCGG
>CAYUYV010000268.1:0-2904 GCA_964449455.1 uncultured Alphaproteobacteria bacterium
CTAGGGGCAGGCCATGGCTTTTCCGCATGGCCTGCCTTTGTCATGCTTGGCGAGCGGGCCCCAGCCAGGCCCGCCAAAACAACGGAAAAGACCGTTAAGCGGTCGAATGACAGGGAAGGAATGCCCATGGAGCGGTCAGACGGCGGGCTTGTGCCCGATGGCGGAAACACGCCTCAGTCCACACCAATCGACCCGGCTCACCCCTCATGGGGCACCAAAATCGCCTATGGCCTGGGTGCGGTGTCGAGCGGGATCAAAAATGGCGGCTTCGATTACTTTCTCCTCATTTACTACAACCAGATCGTTGGATTGGATGCCCGGCTCGTGGGCCTGGCTCTCGCCATTGCGCTTGTTTTTGACGCGGTGAGTGATCCGGTGGTCGGCTACTGGTCCGACAATCTCCATTCGCGCTTAGGGCGGCGCCATCCGTTCATGTATGCAGCGGCGATCCCGGTCTCGCTCACATTTTTTCTGTTGTGGGTGCCGCCGACCGATTGGTCTCAAATGGGCTTGTTCTGGTATCTGCTGGGCATGGCCGTCCTGATACGGACATCCATGACATTTTTCGAGACGCCGAGTTTCGCCCTCGCACCGGAGCTGACCACGGATTATGACGAGCGCAGCAGCCTGATCGGCTATCGCTACTTCTTCGGTTGGTTTGGTGGCAATACGATGACCGTGCTCATGTTCTTCATCGTCTTTCCCGCCTATGCGACTGCTGCGATCCCGGACGGACGGTTCAATATGGACAGCTATGGTGTCTATGGCGCCGTGGCGGGGGGCTTGATCTTCACGTCGATCATGATCGCCTCTGTCGGCACCCATGGCCGGATCCGTCATCTGAAGGCCCCGCCGCCGAAACGGCCCATGAGCCTCAAGCTCGTGTTTACGGAAATATTCGAGACACTGGCGGACCGGTCTTTTGCAGCGCTGTTCAGCGGCTCCATTTTCGCGGCGATCGCCACGGGATTGGCGGCCGCCCTGTCTTTCTATTTTTTGACCTATTTCTGGGAGTTCGGTGCCCTTCAGGTGGGGGCTCTCACGATGAGCGTCTTTCTTTCCGCGATCATCGGCCTTGTCCTGGCGCCGCGGGTCACGCGGGGCATGGGCAAGAAGCGGGGGGCCATCATCATTGGACTGATCGCTGTTGTGGGCGCGCCTTTGCCCATTGTCTTGCGCCTGTTCGATCTGATGCCGGAAAACGGGACGCCGCTCTTGTTCTGGATCATCTTTGTGGCGACGACGGTGGATGTGGGGCTGATCATCTGTTTCCAGATTTTGGCTTCGGCCATGGTGGCCGATCTTGTCGAGCAGAGCGAATTGCGCACATCCCGTCGCTCCGAAGGCGTCTTTTTTGCCGCCATAACCTTTATCCGCAAATCCGTTCAAGGGCTGGGCGTCACGGCGGCGGCCTTTGTGCTGTCCGTGGCGGCGTTTCCTATCGGCGCTGTTCCCGGTGCCGTGTCCGAGGACGCGCTATGGCGTCTCGGCGCAACTTACTCTCCCGCGATCCTTGTCATCTGGCTGCTGATGATTGCCTGTATCTCCCAGTATCGGCTGGACCGCGCCCAACATGAAGACAACCTGCGTCGTCTGGCGAATCCGGGCGGATCTGAGTAGGCTCAAGGCCTCACACGAGTGCCATGCTTTGCGATCATCCGTCCTTCGCTGTAGGTCCGGATGATCGCGTTTTGACTGAAGGAGGGTGCCATGAAGATCCTGCGGACGCCGGACGCGCGATTTGTTGGCCTGGCCGACTACCCCTTTGAACCAAACTACACGACGATCCAGACCGAAGATGGAAGCGATCTGCGCATTCACCATTTGGACGAAGGGCCACGGGATGGGCCGGCTGTGTTGTGCATGCATGGCCAGCCTGTTTGGAGCTATCTTTACCGGAAGATGATTCCTCTGCTGACAGCGGAAGGGCTGCGCGTTATCGCGCCCGATCTGCCCGGCTATGGCAAATCGGACAAGCCGGCTGCCCGGGAGGACTATAGCTACCAGCGTCAGGTGGATTGGATGGGCGCGTGGCTGGCCGCCAATGACTTCAGGGACCTGACCTTTTTCGGCCAGGATTGGGGCGGCCTCATTGGCCTGCGTATGGTGGCGGACCAGCCGGACCGCTTTGACCGTGTGGTTATTTCGAATACGGGCCTTCCCTATAACCCGGATGTGCCCGATGAAATCGTGAAAGAGATCGCAGCCTTCCGCGCCAATGCCAAGACCCCGACTCTGCCCGAGATGGCTCGCGCCTTAGGCAGCATGGGCGCCGACACGGCAGCCAAAAAATTCGCCTATTGGCAGAAATTCTGTTGGGAGACGGAAGATCTTCCCGTCGGCTTCATGATGTCCATGTCCCTCGAACCGCGCAGCCGATCTGCCCAGATGACGACTTTTCTTGCGCACCGCATCGGTTTTGGCGGGCTTGTGGCCTCCCCCCTCGCCAAGGCCTATGAGGCGCCTTTCCCGGATCCCAGCTACAAAATGGGCCCGAGGGCCATGCCGAGCCAGGTGCCCACGCTTCCCACCGATCCATCCCTTGAGGCTCAGCGACAGGCCTGGGAATTCTATTCGACTTTCCAAAAGCCCTTCCTGTGTTGTTTTGCCGATGATGATCCGGTGACCCGGGGCAATGACCAGCTCTTTGTGGACCGGGTGCCCGGTGCTCAAGGTCAACCCCACACCACCATCAAAGGCGGCGGTCACTTCGTCCAGGAAAACGCGCCGGAACAAGTGGTTCGGATCATTGCGGATTTTGTGAAAGCAACGGCCAATGTGATCTAAAGGTCCGATGCGGACAATCTGTGCATCCTCCCGCGTTCTCCGCGGGGATGCACAGCAGCGTGTACTCTCCAATCTGACGGTACAGCGTTCGATAGTGGGTTCGGCGTGATCCGTGCC
>CAYUYV010000269.1:0-2872 GCA_964449455.1 uncultured Alphaproteobacteria bacterium
CATTCGCTACGGAGCCCGCCGATCATGCGGGCGAATTCCTGACCCGCCACACTAGCGGCCAGGGGACCCTCCCCCTGATCCACATGCCAGTCGAACCGGCCGCCCGTCTCGGCGGTGTAGGACGCCACCTGCATACGCTCGGCGAAGTCGGCGAGGTCGAAGGAGAAATGGCGCCGGTTGGCCTCAATGACCGTGTCGACCAGGCGGTCGAAGATCCAGTCCGCCTCGCCGCCCGTGTCAAGCCAGGCGATCCGGGCACGGCGAATTCCGTCATGCCGGGCCCCGCCCACAAGCCGTGCGTCGGCGAAGCTGTGGGCTTCAGCAGCGGCGATGATCCGGGCGCATTCGGATGGTGTGAAAATGGCGCTGAGCGTCAGCGGGCTCAACATGGGGGCGGTCCTGGGTCATGATGACATGATCAGCCATCATGACCCGGACCAATGGGCTAGAGCAACAGCTCGGCCGCAAAGAAGGCGAAGAACCCGCCGGTCAGATAGGCCGTGACCGCCACGCCAAGTGTGACGGTGCCCCAGCGTCGCAGCCGCATACAGGCACGCGCCTGATCCGGATCGATGGGGCAGGGCGCATTCCGGTTCAGCCATTTGACAAGGACCGCGCCGGCCAGAAGAACGCCCGCCAGAGCAAAGACCCAGGTCTTATGGGCCGAGAGCCAGACCAGTCCAGGCATATTGGCCGCAAGACTGCCCATCACGGCGCCGGCGCCGATCACAATGAGCAGCGCCGGGAGCGCACAGCACAGTAGGGTGCCGACACTGGCGAACAGCGCCACGGTCGGCCCCAGAAGTTCCCGCCTCGCAAGGCTCATTGGGGGGCCGCTTGGCTGTCGGCACCTGCGAGCCGGATCGTCTTGACCTTGTAGCCGGCGCTTTCGACGAGCTTGGTCAGCGTTTCGTTGTCCATGGTCTCGCCCTGCTTCAGGACGACATCCATACGCTTCGTATCCAGATCAACATTGACTGCAGCCACTTCCTCGCGCCGACCCATGGTCTTGTTGAGGGCCGTAGCGCAGAAATCGCAGACCATGCCGAGCACGCTCACTTCCACAAGGCTGCCGCCGGCGGCCAGGGCCTGACGGATTTCATCGCTGCGATCGGTGTTGGCCGCGGCGCCATCATGCCCATGCTGATGGTTTTCGCCGTGGTGGCTGCTGTGATGGTCCTTGTCCATTGCAATAGCGGGAACGGCGATGGCGAGAGACAGAGCAAGAGTCATGGTGCGGAACATAGTGGTCTCCTTTCGGTTTCAGAAGCGGTACATGAAGTTGGCCAATGGCTGGTCGTCCGTGACACTCCAGCCGAGTTCGAGCAGCGCGGTCCCCTTGAAGAACCGCACGAGGGGGGTAATGCCGATCGGATCAGGCAGATCCGCACGGTTGTCGATTTCGACCATGAGCCAGGTGTGAAGCTCGCCCATGTCGCCGATATAAGGCGCGACGCCAAAGCGCGCAGCCTGAATGAAGGTCGAATCAACGCTGGTGCCTGCAACGCCGCGCAGGCGATAGGACAGGAACCAGCGCCGCGTTTCCCAATCGGCCAGGAGGCCGCCAAAGGCAGCTGGCCGCGTGCCGGCTGTATTTCCATTCACGCCATAGGCAAGGCCGCCACCAGCCATGCCGTAGAGGTTGGCCTGATAGTTTTCGCCGAACCACCGCTTGATCAGATAGGTGGCCTGGCCGCCCTGGAATACGGCATCCATGCGTCGGTCCCATTCGCCGCGATAGCCGAGGGACAATTTTGTGTTGAGGGTAAGATGCGTCCAAAGCGCTGTGCTCTGACGATCCGTTTCCTGGATCACCGTCCAGGCGCCTTCATAGGATACCGGCCGCGCAACGGCACGTCCCACAGCCACAAGGCACAGGATTGCAATCGCGACAGACAGTCGTGACATCGCGATACCTCTCGCGTTTGTTGACATACAGTGAGGGGTCGTCGGACAGACTCCGCCTATGTGTCACACGCGTGGGGGTGGAGGATCGAAAGTAGCGGTGATGTCTTGCGGTTTGGTCAGCAAGGCCGGGTGCTTGACCGCCGGCACAAAGGGTCGCGACACCAAAGCAATGGGGTCGAATACCGCTGAGACCGACACACAGCTTGCGCAATCCGGGCCGCCATCGCACTCGTCGGCAGACCCACCCTGCGGTTTTGAATGAGGCGCTTTGTGAGCCGCGCTTTCGTCATGCGCCGCTGCGTCATGGCCGCCCATGACGGCGGAATGAGGCGAGCCATGACCAGTGTGCGCCTGCGCGTCGGCCGTTGCCGCGTGGCACGGGGGCTTCGCTGCATCTGCGTTACGTGCGGCCATGGCGTGGGGGCATTGTGCGGGCACCGCACACACCATCACCAACATGACCAATTTCGCAATCCAAGTCCTCATGGGCGGAACATACGTTTTTCACACACAAAGATCTAGCGAAGCTTCGCTTTCTGTCTCAATGGAAATCCAAGACGTCTGAAGACGTTCAGCGTGCGCTTACATTGACAAAAGCCGCAGTGCTCTGGGCCGAAACAAGGGAAGCCGGAACTCTGTGGTCAAAATGGGGAGACCTGAATGCCTAAGTCATTGCAAAAACGTCACAAATCTCGACCAATAGGGACAGGCATTCATTGGGTCGACACAGTGATCCCCAGGACCATGGATCCTTGAAAAAGGCCCAGAATGCAAAGCCACATATCCGGGAAGGTTGCTGTAAGGCGCTCGGTCCAGTGATGGCCCCTAACGGGGCAGGGCCAATGATCGCCCTGAACCACTGGTCTTTGCTCGGATTGATCTGTTGGCGGATGATCGGCTCGTGTGGCCGGTCAGGCATTCGCCCGAATGATCGGCAGGCTCCGTCGCGAATGCCTGACCCAAG
>CAYUYV010000270.1:0-2792 GCA_964449455.1 uncultured Alphaproteobacteria bacterium
TGCTAGTGTGGCTCTTGGGTCAGGCATTCGCGACCGAGCCTGCCGATCATTCGGGCGAATTCCTGACCCGCCACACGAGCGAGTACGGTGCCACATCCCTAAGGGAGGAACGGGACGGATGGAAGATCGGACAGGGGAAGCCGTTGTCATTGTCGGTGCGGGTCAGGCCGCGGGACAGACGGTGACCAGCCTGCGCCAGGAGGGGTTTGCGGGCCGGATCGTCCTCATTGGCGATGAGGCCTATGTGCCCTATCAGCGTCCGCCGTTATCGAAAAAGTTTCTGTCGGGTGAGCTTGGCCTGGAACGGGTCTATATCAAGCCGGAAGCCTATTTCGCTGATCAGGGTGTTGCGTTGAAGCTGGGGCGCCGGGCGACGGCCATTGATCGGTCCGCCAAGACCCTGACCCTGGAAGACGGCGAGGTGGTGCCCTATGGCCGGCTGGTGCTGGCGACGGGCTCGCGGGTGCGGCGCCTGCCCGTGCCGGGGGAGGACCTTTCGGGCGTCCACTATCTGCGTGGCATCGATGATGTGATTGCGATCCGGGAGTATTTCGCCACCGGATCAAGGCTTGTGATTGTCGGCGGCGGCTATATCGGGCTGGAGGTGGCTGCGGTGGCGGTCAAGGCGGGGGTTGCCGTCACAGTTCTGGAGATGGAACAGCGGGTTTTGGCCCGGGTCACGGCGCCGGAGCTTTCGGACTTTTTCGAAGGCGTGCACCGGGCGGCCGGTGTGGATATCCGCACGGGCATGCGCGTCAGCGGTTTTGAGGGCGCGGACGGTGCCCTGACGGCGGTTCAATGCACCGACGGCAGCCGCATTCCCAGTGATTTTGCCATTGTCGGCATCGGCATCATGCCAAATGTGGAGCTGGCCTCGGAGGCGGGGCTGGCGTGCGACAACGGCATCATTGTGGATGAACACGGCCAGACGGAAGACCCAGATATATTCGCCGTCGGCGATTGCACCAATCACCCCAATGATCTGGTGGGGCGGCGTATCCGGCTTGAGTCCGTCCAGAACGCCATCGACCAGGCCAAGGCGGCGGCGGCGGCGATTTGCGGACGGTTTACGCCCTACACACAGGTGCCCTGGTTCTGGTCCGACCAATATGATCTGAAATTGCAGATCGCTGGCCTTTCGGAAGGCTATGATCAAATGGTGCTGCGCGGCGATCCGGCCTCCAAGGCCTTTGCTGCCTTCTATTTACGGGATGGTACTGTGATTGCCGTGGATGCGGTGAACGCCGTGCCGGAGTTCATGATCGGCAAAAAGCTGATTGCTGCTGGCGCCCGGGTTGCCCCGGAACGGCTCGGCGATCTATCGATATCTATGAAGGATCTGGGCCGGGACGTCGCGTAAGGCGGGGCGCTCTGGTCTCTCGTGTGGGCCCCACAGGCGGGTCGAAACAGTTTGGAAGAAGCGACCAATGGCGAAGATCACCTATATCGAGTTCAACGGAACCGTCCACGAAATCAACGTGGATAACGGCATGACCGTGATGGAAGGCGCAGTGAAGAATTCGGTTCCAGGGATCGATGCCGATTGCGGCGGGGCCTGCGCCTGCGCCACCTGCCATGTCTATGTGGACCCGGCCTGGATGGAAAAAGTGGGCGCCCGGGCGGACATGGAAGAAAGCATGTTGGACTTTGCCGAAGACGTGCGCGCCGAAAGCCGCCTGTCCTGCCAGATCACGGTTTCGGATGAGCTGGACGGCCTTGTCGTGCGCATGCCCGAGAACCAGCACTGAATGTTGAATCCAAGGCCGGTCCCGGATCCGGCCTTGTCCTGTGCGAAGGGAGCCGTTGCGATGCCCGAGATTCCCGTCCGTGTGCCGGTGGCGAAATCCGCACCTGCGGGGGAGGGCATCGCGACCAAAGCCGCAGACGAAACCATCACGATCCTGATCGAGGCCGAAGAGCCGCGTGTGTCCACGGCAGGCGGCGATGGTTTCCGGTCAGTCAGCCCTGCTGAGTCCCTGGCCAAGAGGCTGGTGGACGGGGCTTTGCCGTTCGAACACGTGTCCACGGCGGCGAAAGCGGTGGCCGGCCAGCTCGCATCGGCTTTTGAGGGCCTGCCCAACAAGCCAGACAAGGTGACCGTGGACTTTGGGATCAAATTGACCGGCGATGCGAATATCCTCATCGCCAAAGGGTCTGGAGAGGCCAATCTCAAACTGACCCTGCAATGGGGCGCGTGATTGGGGACCTCAAAGGTCCGCGGGAGATGTTTGAAGAAACGTGCAAATCACGGCAAAAACACTCTGCCCTTGTACGCCTGACGGAAAAAAGCTAACGTCTTGCCATCTTGACAAGAAGCCGGGTTCGAAAAGTCCCGGGATCAACAGGCGGGTACGGAGCCGGACATCGCGCAGCAGCGTGAGACCGCGCAAGGCCATTAACGCACATGAGACATGTCCACTGCCGTTCGGAGGCCGATCACCTCTTCACGGAAACCGTCTGCATGCGACCTGCCTGCCTTACCACCGCACCAGCCAAAGGAGATTGCGATGGGCACCTGTCAAGGCAAACAAGGCGTAGACGGCGACTGCTGACAATGATGGTTCCGGCGAGAATTCTTGGCACGGATCCTCGACCGGGAGATGAACAGTCAACGAGTCGGGGCGTCCCTTCTTGATATGAAATGGGCGGGGCATCCGGAATAGTCCGGATGCCCTGTTTTTTGAGATCCCGTTGGTCATCTGATGGACATCGGATTCGAGCCGAGATTTGAAAAACCGCGCCCTAGTGTCGTGGATCAGAAGTCCGCATGAGAAGTCCCGGCACGTCCGTCT
>CAYUYV010000271.1:0-2785 GCA_964449455.1 uncultured Alphaproteobacteria bacterium
CGCCATTGAAACCCAAGAGGACCGGCTTGTCGAAGGCCGCATGGAGGTTCACCCAGTTGTTGTAGAAGCCCGGTTCGAAATCCGTGAATGGTGTCAGGATGTTGTGCGCGTCCTCGTCCCAGAAGACCCTGTCGAACTGCAGATACATCTTGTCCAGTGTGCCAAAGCCGAGACGGTCGATCGCACGCTGCGTCTCCTCCGGCAAGGCCGGCGTGAATGCTATCGCGCCCGCCTTCAAAACGCCCAGAGGAACTGTCACCATAACCGCGTCAAACGCTTCCTGCCCGCTTTGAGAGGTCACGCGAACGCCCTGATCGGCATATTCGAGGGCAGTCACGGCATCATTCAACCGCACATCGTATCCGCCCTGAAACGCGTCGAGAATTTGTGAATACCCGTCCGGGAAAAGGATCTCGTCCCCGCCGTAATCATCGACAAAGACATAGGCCCATTCGTTCATAGACCTGCGGCTGGCACCGGCTCTGTTATCGTACGCCGAGACCTCCTCGATCCAATCGGGCAAATCGCTGTCCGGAACGACCCGACCGCGATCCCGCACAACATAGCTGGAATTGTCGAAGACCACCTTGCGCATGCCAAGCTGGTCGGTCACTTCCGTCAATGGGTTGCCATCGGATCCGTGGAGCCAGCTTGCCCCGAGATCGGCTGTGAAGCCCCGCGACGTATCGGTGTGGAGCCGTCCGCCAATGCGATCCCGTCCTTCGATGACCTGGACCTCACGGCCGGCAGAGTCGAGGATATGCGCGGCTGACAGACCCGAGATGCCGGCTCCGATAATGCCGATGCGCTGATGCCCTTGGTTCAAGACTGCCTCAGCGATCCAGCGTCCGGACTCCAGTGCGGCATGCACAGAGCTGTTGCGCTCGGGATTGGCCGCTTCGCCGGCAAAATAGAGTTTGCCAGCGATTGGCGTCGACATGCGCCGGTGATCGCTGCGCCGTGAGCCCCTGGCCACGTAGGAATAGGACCCGAACGAGAATGGATCCCGGCTCCAATTTGTGCGCCGGTAGCCAAGCAGATTTGGCCTATCCTGTGCTTGCGCCTGCCCCGGCCATGCGGTGAAACCGGCCAAAAGCGTGGCGGAGGTGCCACCCAACATCTTGCGACGGTTCATCATTGGTCTCCTGCAGAGAAGCTAAATGGGGTCAAGTCAGCCGTCGGGCAGATCAAGCCAGAACAGCATCTGCGGCCCGAACCCCAGACCAGGCTGCCCCGTCGAGCGCGGGGCTGTGCGTGTAGTCACCTGCAAAATGGACCCTGCCGGACGAGGCCCGCAACGCGTCAACGTTCTGTGTCAGAAAGCCGGGTGGGAAGGTCACAATCCCGTCGGGCCATTTCTTGATCGCGTAATCTATGATCGAGCGGTCTGGATCGAACCCGGGGTAAATGAGGCGCAGTGTGTCCGACACACGTCGGATGATGCCTGAGTCGTCGAGCTGGTGGGCGTCTTCACCGGCGACATTCAGGCTGATCACTGTCTGGTTTTCTCTCGGATTGCGCATCTGGTCGAGATAGGCATTCACACCCGCGTTATGGAATATGCCGGATCCCAGCTTCGTGCCGGTCGTGAAATCTGTCAGATGCAATGCGACCTGCATGCTTGCCCCGTAGGTCACGGCCTCGAGCGCAGCCTGTTTTGCAGGGCTCAGACCTGCCACGATCTTGCGCGCAACGGTTGCGGGGGTTGTGACGATAGCGTGGTCAGCCACGAACGCCCGCCCATCCCCACTGACGACCCGCACCCCAGTGTCGGTATTGGCTATTTCCGTGATTTCGGTGGAAAGCCGAAGAACGCCGCCCGCGGCTATGACGTCATCGGCCATTGCCTCGGTCAGCTTTTGGTTGCCGCCTTCGACAAGGTAGGTGGCTTTCTCACTGCCTCCGTACCAACCGGTCAACAAAAGGGCAGAGGTGCCGGACACGCCGACACCTCCCTCGGGAACAAGGAATAGGTTGAAAAGATTTGCCACATCCGGGTGATATTTCGCGAGGAAGTCCGACGCGCTTCGATTGTCCAAGTCGGACCACGAGTCAGAGGCCGGCTGCTTGTCAAAAACGTAGTCACGGCCCTCCATGATCCCGCTTCTCAGCTGTGCCATTTCGGACCGCGCCTGTTCAAATTGCTCGAGCGCGACGAGTTCGATGGGGAGGTTCAGAAAGAGGTCATTGCCCTGGCCCGAGACGAACTGGCCATCCCAAACGGCGCCTAGAACGCCCGCGTCGCGATCAAAGAGCCCCGGAGCTTCCGGGATGAAGCGGTCCGCCCGGCTGACATAGTGGTTCATGTAGTCGTTGTCGGTCATGAAGACATATTGCGCGCCCAGATTCGCATAGGTTCCGCCCAAGGGCACGGAGTGGATCCTGCCGCCAACTCTCGGCTCGCTGTCCAAAAGCGTCACGTCCACACCGCGCTCCAAGAGTCGAAGCGCCGCAATCAATCCAGCCAGACCTGCTCCGACGACCACGGCACTCAGCCGCTTTGACCCAGAACTATCGCTGTTTTCGCCGGCCTTGGCTGCCTGTGCAAGCGCATCGAAGAGGCGTCGAATGTCCATTTGTGACTCTTTCCCACATGGCAGTGCGCCGACGTACACGCAATAACGCTAACGAACGAACGATCGCTCATCAACTAGCTGAGGAGGGGTCGTGAGTCAATCGCCCGCAGCCCGGCGGGTTCAAGGAGAGATTAGCGACTCTGGGGTGCCGTTGCGGGCTCCCTTTGAAACCGGCCGTTCAAACAAGCGCGGTGAACGCCCACTTTGTC
>CAYUYV010000272.1:0-1551 GCA_964449455.1 uncultured Alphaproteobacteria bacterium
TGCGCCGTCTGACATGCCCCAGATCACCGCTCCTGTGCTGGTTATTCACGGCCTGGAGGACCGGGCCCTCAATGCGGCGGGCCACAGCGGAACCTGGGACTGGGTCGATCAGGACACGACGCTTCTGATGATCCCGGGCGCCGGGCATTTCGTGCAGCATGAGGCCAAGGATCTCGTCAACGCCACCATCCGCGACTGGCTCGCCCAGCGCCCTTAACGCTACGAAGGTGCAAACCCTTAATGGCCGCTGAGGCTTGTGCGCTCAAATCGAGGAAAATGGGGTATTGTAATGGGCCTGTTGATCCGGGGACTGTTGAGTATTCTTGCGGTGCTGATTGTACTGGCCGGCGTCTTCTGGTGGCTGATTGGTCCGGATTGGCGCTCGTTCTTGTCGGACGGCCCGCCGGACAGGGATGTGCTGTTCTGGACTCAGGGGCAGCGGGACAGTGGCTTCCGGCTGATCGACCAGGTGCCGTTCCTGGCGCAAACGCGAACCATCAAGGCCGGCAGCACGCCCCGGTCCTTGGGCCAGGGCGCACCCCTGTCCCTTGACATGGACGTGGATGACTATATCGCCAGGAACCGGCATGCGGCGCTCATCGTGCTCCATGACGGCAAGATCCGGCTTGAAAAATATGGCCTTGGATTTGATGCCTCAGAACGCTGGACCAGTTTTTCCGTAGCCAAATCATTGACCTCTACCCTGGTTGGCGCGGCGCTGAAGGATGGATTTCTGAAAAGCCTTGATGCCAAGGTGACGGACTATATTCCAGGCCTGAAGGGCTCGCCCTATGACGATGTTTCTATCGCCCAGTTGCTGACCATGACCTCCGGGGTCGACTGGAATGAGGATTATGAGGATCCGAACTCCGATGTGGCTCAGTTCAACAACCATGTCCCCACGGACGATGAACCCCAGATCGTCAGCTATATGGCAGGACTCTCTCGCGCGCACCCTCCAGGAGAGGTTTGGAACTACTCCACCGGCGAAACGAATCTGATTGGCATTCTGGTCAGTCGGGCGACGGGGCGTCCGCTGGCGGAATATGCCTCCGAGAAGATCTGGGCGCCCTATGGCATGCAGCAGGATGCGACTTGGCTCTTGGGCGCCGACGGAGCGGAAATCAGCGGGTGCTGTGTCCAGGCCGCTGCCCGGGATTTCGCCCGCCTCGGCCAATTCATTCTGGATGGCGGCGTGATTGGCGGGGAAAGCATCTTGCCGGAGGGTTGGATCGCGCGGGCCACCACGAAACAAGCCGACATCAATCGGCCGGGTTACGGCTATGGGTTCCAGTGGTGGACCTATGATGATGGGGCCTATTCCGCCCGCGGCATATTCGGCCAGAGCATTTTTGTGGATCCCGCGCGCCGGCTGATCATCACCACCAATAGCAGTTGGACATCCGCCCTCGGCCGAAGGGGCGGCGAATATGAGGCACGCGAAGCATTCTACCGCGCCGTACAGGACGCTATCGACCGGGAAGCATGAGCGTGTCCCCCAACCCCCCGTTTCCCAATTCATTGGTGGGCAGGTTGGGGGCGGCCAAGGTT
>CAYUYV010000272.1:1651-2782 GCA_964449455.1 uncultured Alphaproteobacteria bacterium
GGGGCATTCCGTTACGGCCAAAGTGTACCGAGGTCTTTTGCAAGCCATTTGACCAGGGCTGCATTCACTTCCACGGGCTTTTCCTGGGCGATCCAGTGGCCGCTTTTGATGGTTTCTTCGGTCAACCGGGGGCAATGGGCGCGCATGGGATCGGCGAGATGCCCGGTTGCCGTGAAGCAGACCCCGTCATAGGCCGCATGAACGAAGAGCACGGGCATCTCAAGAATGGGGGCCTTGGCTGCGGCGGCATGAGCGGCATTGCGCTCATCATTCCTGTACCAACTGTTAGGACCCTCAAAACCGTTCCGCTCAAACGCGGCGATGTATTGGCAGGCGTCAGCTTCGGATAAAACAGCCCTATCCAGAGGAACGTCGGGCGCCGCCGCGCCATTCGGGCCGAACCAGCCTCCGGTCTTTTGCACTGCCGAGGTCAAAACCGGCTGGCTGGCAGCGGCTGGCGTTCCGGTTCGAAAGAGCGCGCGAAATGTGTTGCCGATATTGGCCTCGAAGGATTGACGGCAAAGCTCGGGCTCTTTGCGGTGGAACAGCCAATAGTCCCATTGACCGGAGGGAAACTCATCCTCCGGATAAAGATCACGGTCAACCAGGGCGACAAGTTCCGGCAGGATAAAGCCCTTGGGCAAATAGGGCACACAAAGGCCGGCGACCCCGTGACAGCGCTCTGGATGGTTCTGCGCTATGGACCAAACGACCGGTGTGCCCCAATCATGGCCGACCCAGATCGCTTTTTCCGCCCCAAGATGGTCGAGGAGCTCGATCATATCACCTTCTGCCTCGCAGACCGCATAATCGGTCGGCCTTGCATGGGTGCTGGATCGGCCGTAACCGCGCATATCCGGCGCGATGGCGCGAAGTCCCAGCTCGGCCATCACTGGCAATTGGTGGCGCCAGGAAATCGAAAGCTCTGGCCAGCCATGGCAGAAAATGATCGGCGTGCCACCGGAATCGCCGCAGGCGAGATAAAACGATGTGTGACGTTCCGTCTTTACGACGTGTTCGGTGATATCAAAGCTCATGGCGTGTCCCCCAAATTTTGTCTTGGAAGACTGTACTGCTCAGGGTCATGTCGTGACCAGGGCCCTGCCGTGACCAGGGCCCCGCCGTGACTAG
>CAYUYV010000273.1:0-2728 GCA_964449455.1 uncultured Alphaproteobacteria bacterium
CCCAGAATCGCCGGCCCAGAATCGCCGGCCCAGCATCGCAGGGGAGCGTGCGAGCGCGCTCGCCATACCCCGCCATCTCAGGCCATCCAAGCAGGGGCAAATTTCGCCCCACCTTTCAAAAATGTGCGAATTGGCTGGCCCATCGGGCGTGGATTAATTAACATCATTAGAATGATACGTGGCACACGGCTTGATGAACAGGGGCATTCGGCATGACGTCGGCAACACAAATCAGATTGAAAAAGAGACCTGACGGTGTGCCCCAGGATGACGTGTGGGAACGAACCCATGATGCGCCGCGCGCCCTTGAAGATGGCGAAATTGCTGTCGAGGTTGCGTATGTCTCGTTGGACCCAGCCATGCGCGGCTGGATGGACGATACGCCCTCCTATATCCCGCCTGTCGGCATCGGCGAGGTGATGCGCGCCGGCGGGGTCGGTACGGTCATCGCAACGAAATCGGACAAATTTGCCGTTGGTGATGCCGTCCTGGGCGCCCCCGGCGTGCAAACGCATTATGTGGGCACTGCTGAAGGTTTCACAAAAGTCATGCCGGAATTGGCACCGCTGCCCAAATTTCTCGGTGGTCTCGGCATGCCCGGCATGACCGCGTATTTCGGATTGCTGGAAGTGGGCCAGGCAAAAGAGGGTGAAACCGTTTTGGTCTCCGGTGCCGGCGGCGCCGTTGGCAGCGTCGTTGGACAAATCGCAAAGATCATAGGCTGCCGTGTCGTTGGCATCGCGGGTGGCAAAGAAAAGTGCGATGCCGTGGTCGAGAATTATGGCTTTGACGCGTGTATCGACTACAAAAGCGAGGATGTCCTCACCGCACTGAAATCCACATGTCCGAATGGCGTCGACGTCTATTTCGACAATGTCGGTGGAACCATCCTGGAAAAGGCCCTGTCTCATCTGGCCATGCATGGGCGGATTGTTCTTTGTGGGGCGATTAGTCAGTACAACAATGCCAGCGGCACATCCATGGCCGGTCCGAGCAACTATATGCAACTTCTGGTGAAGCGTGCGCGCATGGAAGGCTTTGTGATCTTTGATTATCGCGCCAGATTTCCCGAGGCGATTATGCAGATGATGGGCTGGATCCACGAAGGGACATTACGGCTGGATGAACATATCGTCGAAGGGATCGACAATTTCCCGGAAGCGCTCCGCATGCTTTTCGATGGCCGTAACAAGGGCAAGCTGGTGCTGAAGATTAAGTGATTTCAATATCCTCAGGATAGAGATGGTGCGCGGTTGGCGGCTATCGGCTCTCATGCCAGAGTGCAAGTTGGCTGTGCCTTTCTTCACAGGCACACAATCGGGAGAGACGCAGCCTCGGCTCAAAGATGCTGCCTGAAGAGAGGGATGAGCGAATGACCTTCCAGCCCGTGACGCTCTATGGCGTTCCACATTCTCTGTATACGGGACGCGCCCGCAGTTATCTCATCAAGGCAGACATCCCCTATATCGAGCGGGCACCGAACACGGAGCACTATCTGAAGACCGTTGCGCCGCTGGCCGGCGGGCGGCGCGGAATGCCGACGCTGGAGTTTGCGGACGGCCGTGTGATCCGGGACGGCGCGGCCATCATTGACCATTTCGAAAATGAGACCGGCCACAGCTTCTCGCCCGCCACGCCGAAACAACGCTTCTTCAGCCGCCTGTTCGATGTGATTGGTGCGGAGGGGTTGTTGCGCCCCGCTATGCATTACCGCTGGAACTTTGAGGCGGAGAATCTCGAATTCCTCACATATCATTTCCAGATGATCACCTCGCCAGGGGCTTTCGGCGCGGACCTGGCGCGCAAGATCGCCGACCAGATGCGCCAGGCGACCATTGGCTTCGGCGTCAACCCGCAGACCCGCGACCTCGTTGAACAGCTCTATGCGGAGCAACTCGCCGCTTTTGACCGTCATTTTACGGCGTACCCTTATCTTTTGGGCGGACGTCCGTGTATTGGCGATTTCGGCCTCATCGCCCCTCTCTTTGCTCATCTGGGCCGGGATCCGAAACCTCTTTCACTGATGCAGGTGAAAGGCATGCATGTCTTTCGCTGGGTGGAGCGGATGAACCGGCGCGAAAGCGACCTTCTCGAATTCGAGCGCCAGGACGAGACCTATCTGGGCAATGACGAGATCCCGGACACGCTGATCGGTTTGCTGGCCATGATGGCGGAAGACTTTGTGCCCGAAACGCTTGCGGCAGCCGAGACGATCAATGCTTGGATTGCCGGGCAGGACAATCTTACGCCGGGCACGGAATGCGCCCGGGCGGTGGGCTTTGCCCAGTTTGATGTCCGCGGCGTGACGATCAGTGCAATTGCGCAACCCTATCGCTTCTATCTGTTGAAGCGCGCCCAGGATGACTATGCAGCGCTCGGTGCCGACGATCAGCAGGCGGTCAATGCCATTCTGGATGCCTGTGCCATGACACCATTGCTCAGCGCCGCACTCACCCGTGATATTGGGCGCAAAGACAATCTGGAAGTCTGGCTCTGACTCTCGCCCGAATTCGGGCAGTCTCTGGAAAAGCTCCCCCTTTTTCCGAGCGCGGAAGGCATTGAAGACCAGGGTCCCGGAGCATCCTCACGATCGGGATTTTCTGGAGATTGTTTTTGATGCGGGACATGGGCGGCGGCGCGCATTCGCGGTGCGCACCCCATTGGGCAAAGCGCCACAGCGACTGCGGCACAGCGACTGCGGCACAGCGACTGCGGCACAGCGACTGCG
>CAYUYV010000274.1:0-2666 GCA_964449455.1 uncultured Alphaproteobacteria bacterium
CCAAGACCCTGTCGGGTCTGGCCAAGGCCTTCATCTATGCCAAGGCGCGCCGGCTCTTGGTCTCGCACTGGCCGGCAGAAGCCGAGGCGACCGCGATCCTGGTGCCGGCCATGATCGACGCCATGGCCAAAGGCACCGCGCCGGCAGACGCCCTGCGCCAGGCCATGACAACCCTCCGTGTCCAGACCACCAACCGACCGGAGTTCGCACACCCCGCCCTCTGGGCACCCTTCGTAATCGTCGGAGACGGGGCATAGACCAGTGGACGCTTGGATTGAGACAAACATTTTAGCGGAGAGCGCACCATGTTAGCGGAGAGAGCACCATGATCGGCAGATGTCTTCGACTGCTTTGTTTCGGCATGAGTGTGAGTTTGGGCCTCCCATCTGGTCCGGCCCTGGCCGCTCCGGATGAAACGATCACCCAGATCACTGCATTCGAGGCAGCACAGGCTGCCGGAAATATCGAGGACGCCGCACGCACCGCGGCGCTTCTGTCCGAGGCGGATCTTTCAGATGCGCCGCTGTCGCGCCTTGAGATCCGGTCGTTCCGCACAAGCCTGGCGTTGGCCCTCGCTGCAAATGATCAGGTGGATGAGGCGATCACGCTTCTGACCCGTCTGATCGAGGCGGACAAGGCCGCGCTCGATGGGGCCGGCGCGGACGAGGCGAGTGCGATCCGTCTGGGTCTTGCCGATCGCCTGCAGGCGCTTGCTCAGGTCCGTCTGCAACGGTGTGGGCCGGAAAACGCTGTCGGGCGGGTCGGTTGCAATCCTCAAGCGGCCCTTGCAGCCCTGGATGAGGCCCGCGGCGTCGAGCTTGCACTCTATGGCGAAGACAGTCCGCAGCGGCGCTATCTGCTTGCCGATATTATCGACATTCAGCAACGCTTTAATCAAACGGTCGATCCTGATGATCAGGTCACCCTTGACCGGCTCGCCGCAATCGCGGATGCGGAGTCCCGTGCATTGTTGTCGCTCGGCCGGCCGTCAGATCTTCCCCAGACAGATGAATATCACACGGTCCGTGTATTTTTCGGGACAAACCGGGAGGCGACAGGAGCGGTTAACCCCGAAAATGCCTATAATCGCAAACGCAGCAATCTGAGCTATGGATCTGTCGTTGTGACGGTGCCGAAGGAGCGGGCCTTGGGATCGATTCCTCGCCCGGCCATCTGGGATCTGCGCGGCGCGCGCGATGGTGTCCACATCGTCCTGAAACGGATTGAAAAAGATGATGGTGTTGATGACTTCACGGTGCGGCTGCGTAAATCGCTCGCGTACGGTGCTGACGAAAAGAAGACGGACACAACCGAAGCCTTCATCTTCATCCATGGCCATGGCACGACACTGGCAAATGCGGCGCGTCAAACAGCGCAACTTGCCGTGGATCTCGATATGCGCCATGGCGGCATCTTCTACTCCTGGCCATCGGGAGGGATGCTCGGCTACCAAAACAGCCAAAACAATGTCGCGCCTTCGATCCCCCACCTGAAAACATTCCTGATGCAAATCGCGGATCGATCGGGGGCTGATCAGATCCATATCATGGCCCATTCCATGGGCAATCGCCTGTTGCTGGCCGCGCTTGAGGACATCGCTGATGATCGGTCGACGCGGGATCAAAGACTGTTTAGCGAGATCATTTGGGCGGCTCCGGATATCGATGCGGAGGTTTTTGCGGGCCGTATCACCGAGGTGCAAGAGGCGAACATTGCGCAGCGCATGACCCTTTATAGCTCGAGGAGCGACCGGGCTCTTGGCATATCCCGCTGGCTTGCAGACGATTATCCGCGTGCCGGTCAATCGCCGCCTCTGCCGGAAATTGCGTCCCGGGTCGAAACCATCGATACAAGCCCTGTCTCGCAAGGCCCTCTCGGACATTTCGACTTCACGACGGGTGCGATCAACGACATGCGCGCCATTGTCTGGCTTAGTCTGGAGACGGGCCAACGCTGCCCGCTTGTGAGCCGCGCGCTTGAGGAGACTATAGAATATTGGTCCGTTGACAGAGGAAGGCCCGGATGCCGTGAGAGGGAGTTCCGTCGTGCCATCAGTGCCATCCGTCTATACGGGCGTGACAGCGTGGTCGAGCAAATTGAGGCGTTTATTGAGAAGCTTGAGACTATCGATCGAAATTTCAGGGATGCCCGAAGCTGGCGGCAGGCGCTTGCTATCGTCAACGAACTATTGGAGCGCTGATCAACAGATATGCTTTGGGTGAGCGCGTTGCCGTTCTGGGGGGAAGTCTTATGAAATACCTGACACGGTTTGTGACGGGGTTTGTGCTGGGTCTGTGTTTTTCTACCTCGAGCCTTGGGGAGGAGGAGGCCAAGCTGGAGGCGTCCGGCCCGCCCGCAGGGGAGACCAGAGGCACTCCACACGAAACCGGCGCTGATGGCCTGGCGGGTCGCGATGGGCGTGGCTGGGACCGTTTTTCAGGGTCGCTCCACAGCACCTTCGAGAGCTTTGGGCCAAGCGGGCCGGAGCGAGCCCTGCCCGGCCTGATGGGCGATCCACCGGCCCTGTTGCAAGTCGATGCCCCGGCCCCAGAGGGCAGCGATCCGGAGGCGCTTGAAGAAGCAAGGCGTCTGAATGCTCAAGTGATCGAACTGTATGGGCAAGGCCGCTATGGCGAGGCGATCCCGCTGGCCGAGCGCGTCCTGGC
>CAYUYV010000275.1:0-2639 GCA_964449455.1 uncultured Alphaproteobacteria bacterium
CGCCAGCAGGTGGAAAACGGCGCCCAGATCATCGACATCAACATGGATGAGGGGATGCTGGACTCTGAAGAGGCCATGGTGCGCTTCCTCAATCTGATTGCGGCCGAGCCCGACATCAGCCGTGTGCCGATCATGATCGATAGCTCCAAATGGTCGATCATTGAGGCAGGTCTGAAGTGCGTCCAGGGCAAGGGGATCGTCAACTCGATCAGCCTGAAAGAGGGTGAAGAGCCTTTTATTGAGCAGGCAAAGCTCGTCAGACGCTATGGCGCTGCTGTGGTGGTCATGGCCTTTGATGAACAGGGCCAGGCGGATACGGCTGACCGGAAATATGAGATCTGCGAGCGCTCCTACCGCATCCTGACCGAAGTGGTCGGCCTGCCCCCCGAAGATATCATCTTTGATCCGAACATCTTTGCCGTCGCTACGGGCATTGAGGAGCACAACAACTACGCCATGGACTTTATCGAGGCGACGGGGCGGATCCGGGAAAATCTGCCCTACGCCCATATTTCGGGCGGCGTTTCGAATATCTCCTTTTCGTTTCGCGGCAATGAGCCTGTGCGCGAGGCCATGCATTCGGCCTTCCTTTATCACGCTATTCAGCGTGGCATGGATATGGGCATCGTTAACGCCGGCCAGCTCGCCGTGTACGAAGATATCGAGCCGGAACTGAAGGAGCGGGTCGAGGATGTGCTCTTGAACCGGCGGCCCGATGCCACGGACCGGCTCCTGGAGATTGCCGAGCGGTTCAAGGGAGAAGGGGGGGCCAAGCGCGAGGAGGACCTGACCTGGCGGGAGTGGCCGGTCGAGAAGCGCCTGGAGCATGCCTTGGTCAAGGGCATCACGGATTATGTGGATGAGGATACGGAAGAAGCCCGTCAGAAGGCGGAGCGTCCCCTTCATGTGATCGAAGGCCCGCTCATGGACGGCATGAATGTGGTTGGCGATCTTTTCGGGTCCGGCAAGATGTTCCTGCCCCAGGTGGTCAAGAGCGCCCGGGTCATGAAAAAGGCCGTGTCCTATCTTCTGCCTTACCTGGAGGCGGAAAAGGCTGAACGGGAAGCCCAGGGCGGTGCCGCGGAGCGGCAGAATGCCGGCAAGGTCCTGATGGCGACCGTTAAGGGCGACGTCCATGACATCGGCAAGAACATCGTGGGCGTCGTGCTCCAGTGCAACAATTTCGAGGTGATCGATCTTGGCGTCATGGTCCCGACACAGACCATTCTGGAGGAGGCCCGCAAGCATGGCGTTGACATTATCGGGCTGTCCGGTCTGATCACGCCGAGCCTTGATGAAATGGTGGGCGTGGCCAAGGAGATGGAGCGCCAGGGTTTCGATATTCCCCTGCTGATCGGCGGCGCCACGACGAGCCAGGTCCACACGGCCGTCAAGATCAATCCCCATTATGTGAAGGGGCAGACGGTCTATGTCACGGACGCCTCGCGCGCCGTCGGTGTCGCCAGTGCCCTTCTGTCAACGGAAGAAAGTGACGGCTACAAAGCCAAGATCCGCGGCGACTACGAGGCCATGGCCGAACGCCATGCCAGCAGCGACCGGGCCAAGAAACGCCATCCTTTAACGGCCGCCCGGGCCAACCGGTTCCGCGCTGACTGGTCCGCCTATGTGCCGCCGCGCCCGTCCTTCCTGGGGCTGAAGACGTTCGAGGATTATGACCTTGCAGAACTCGCCCGGTATTTTGACTGGACACCCTTTTTCCAGTCCTGGGATCTGCATGGTGCCTATCCGCGCATCCTTGAAGACGACAAGGTCGGGGAGGCGGCTCGGTCCCTGTTCGAAGACGCCCAGGCCATGCTGGATCGGATCATCACGGAGAAGTGGTTCACACCCAAGGCCGTGATTGGCTTTTGGCCAGCGAACAGCGTGGGCTATGATGACTGGGAGATCTACACGGACGAAAGCCGCAAACAGGTCGCGGCCACCATGCATTCCCTGCGCCAGCAAATGGAACGCTCTGGTGACCGCGCGAATTTCGCCCTGGCCGACTTCCTGGCCCCGAAGGAAACAGGTCTCACCGATTATGTTGGCGGCTTCGTCGTGACCACCGGATCAGCGGAGGAGGCTATCGCCCATACCTTCGAGGAAGCCGGCGATGATTACAGCGCCATCATGGTCAAAGCACTGGCGGACCGCTTCGCTGAATCCTTCGCCGAACGCCTTCATGAGCGGGTGCGCAAGGAGTTCTGGGGCTATGCCGCGGCTGAGACGCTGGACAATGCCGCCCTGATCGCCGAAGCCTATCAGGGCATCCGTCCCGCGCCGGGGTATCCCGCCTGTCCGGACCATACGGAGAAGACGACCCTCTTCACCCTGCTCGAAGCGGAAGCGCGGACCGGTGTTCGGCTTACGGAGAATTTTGCCATGTATCCCGGCGCGTCGGTCAGCGGGCTCTATTTCGCCCATCCGAATGCCCAATATTTCGGGGTCGGCAAGATTGAGCGGGACCAGGTGGCCGACTACGCCAACCGGAAGGGCATGACCCTCGAAGAGTGTGAAAAATGGCTGGCGCCAAACCTGAACTACACGCCAAGCGCCTCTGTCGAGGCGGCGTGATGCGCGTGTGCCCCATTGGTCGTCGCCATTTCGAACCAAAGAGTGAGTTCGAACCAAAGAGTGAG
>CAYUYV010000276.1:0-2520 GCA_964449455.1 uncultured Alphaproteobacteria bacterium
TTTCTCCCTCCAGCTCCGCCATTTTTTCGCTCACGCACAATTCGCTTCGCTCATGTGCTCCGCGGGGGCGGCCTGACCGGCCGACGCGCGGTCGCGCTTGCGAACCCTGCGGGTTCGTTCGGTTCGAGGTTTCTCCCTCCAGCTCCGCCAGCAAGATTAACGCTTTGTGTTTCTCGAATCTTTTGTCTGGCCGTGTTGCGGCGGGGGTTGCCTGCCGTTAATCTCCCGCCAAACGTGTCGGGGGGCCTATGGCGCGCATCTTCATCAATTACCGGCGGGCGGACAGCCAGAGTGCGGCCGGGCGTCTGTTTGACCATCTGCTCGATGCCTTTGGCGATGACGCCCTGAGCTTCGACGTGGACAAGATGCGCAGTGGAGTCGACTTCCTGGACCAGATCCGGGGCTGGATCGCGCGCTGTGATGTGTTCCTGGCCGTCATCGGTCCGACCTGGCTGAGCCAGATCGACGAGGCCACAGGCCGCAACCGGCTTGAGGACCCCAATGATTCCGTCCGGGTGGAGATCGAAGCCGCCATGGCGCGGGACATCGTGGTCATCCCCGTCCTGGTGGAGGGCGCGGCCATGCCCCGTGCCGAGGACCTGCCCCGGGCCGAGGACCTGCCCCGCGCCGCCGACCCGAGCGCGCCGGACCCCTTCGCGGCCTTCCTGCGCCGGCATGCCTGGCGCCTGTCGCCGGACACGTTCCGCCAGGATGTGCGCGGCCTGATCCAGGAGATCGAGAAACATCTGGCGGAGGCGGACGAAAAACGCCGCCTTGCCAGCGCGCGGGCCGAGGAAGAGCGCAAGGCCGCCGCACGCCGGGCCGAGGAGGCGCGACAGCGGGCCCGGGAAGCCGCCCAGGACGAAGCCCGCCGCCGCGCCATCGCCGGCCTGTCGCCGGAGGACATTGCCAAGGCCGAGGAACTGGCCAACTGGGATTTCATCAAGGCCGACCCGTCCGTGTCCGACCTGCGGGATCATCTCGCCCGTTTCAGGAATGGTGTGCTGGCGGACCAGGTGACCCGGAAACTGGATGCCCAGGTCTGGGCGGAGCTGCGGCTGGACCGGCGGGCCGATCTTGAGGCCTATCTCGATGAGTTTTCACAGGGCGCCCACCGGGCCGAGGCCGAGGCGGCCCTCGCCCGGCTCGATGCCGAGGCCCAGGCGGCGGAGGAGGCGGAGCGCCGCCGCCGGGAGGAGGCCGTGGCCTGGGCGGCCGTCAAGGACTCCCGCGATCCGGGCACCCTCGATGCCTTTCTGCGCGACTGGCCCGATGGGGCCCATGCGGAGGAAGCGCGGCGTCTGCGGCGGGCATTGGGCCGGCCGGTCTGGCGCCGGCTCGGTCGGGTTGCGCTTGGCGGCGCCGGGGTGTTCGCGCTCTGGGTGGGTTACGGGTGGCTGGAGGAACGGGGAACCTTCGACCCGACACCGGGAAATATCGTGAACGGCAAAGCGCGAGATCTGGGGCGGGACTGTCCGGACTGCCCGGAAATGGTGGCCCTGCCCGGCGGCCGCTTCACCATGGGCTCCCCCCGGGACGAGGCCGGCCGGTACAGGGACGAAAGCCCACTGCACTGGGTCACCATCGCGCCCTTTGCCCTGTCCAGACACGAGGTGACCTTCGCCCAATGGGACGCCTGCGCGCGGGACGGCTATTGCCGGGCCATCACCGATGACGAGGGCTGGGGGCGGGGCAGCCGGCCGGTGATCAATGTCTCCTGGAACGACATCACGGGTCAGAACGTCAGCGAGCGCGGCTTCCTGGCGTGGATGAACGCCAAGGGGGAGGGCGCGCCCTATCGTCTGCCCACGGAGGCGGAATGGGAATATGCGGCGCGGGCCGGGACGACGACCCCCTGGTCGACGGGCAACACCATCACGACCGCGCAGGCGAATTTCAGAGGCGATACTTATCTCCGGCAAACCGTGCCGGTTGGCTCTTATGCCCCGAACCCCTTCGGCCTTTACGATGTGCACGGCAATGTCTGGGAATGGGTCCAAGATTGCTGGCATGACAACTACAATGGTGCGCCAACGGATGGATCGGCTTGGATGGAAGAAGGGGGTGGTAACTGTTCCCGATCCGTTCTTCGTGGCGGTTCTTGGTACGATGCTCCACGGTACCTCCGCTCCGCGAATCGCAGCGGGAACTCCCGCACCCTCGGGAACAGCTACATCGGGGTCCGTTTGGCCCGGACGCTTCCATAGGAAGCGTTACCCCCTTCCCCTTTGCTCCTTTACCCCCTGTTCACCGCGGGCGGAATCCATGTTTGGTCTTCTGGCCAAGGCCTCGCGTAAGCGCCCTTGGACCTGATCGGCTCATATCCGTGTCGCTCAGTTGGTAGAGCAACGGACTGAAAATCCGTGTGTCGGTGGTTCGATTCCGCCTCTGGGCACCATTTTTATCCTGTCCAGTCCGGACACATAGGTAACAGCTTGTACCGGAGACATGGGTAACAGGTTTTGCACCTAGTGTGGCGGGTCAGGAATTCGCCCGCATGATCGGCGGGCTCCGTAGCGA
>CAYUYV010000277.1:0-2501 GCA_964449455.1 uncultured Alphaproteobacteria bacterium
CAGCGAAAAAGGCAACGACAGTGACAGCGAAAAAGGCAACGAAAGCGACAGCGACAGCGACAGCGACAGCGATAGCGACAGGGACGCCGGCGCCACGGAAGACAGAGCTACCGACAACGCTAGCGACAGCGACAGCGGAGACACCGACAGCGTCACCGGCACGGTCAGCGCCAGCGAAAGCGACAGCCATAGCGACGGCAGCGACAGGGACAGCGAAAGCGCCCCCGGTTGCGGCGGCCAAGGGCACAAGTGAGACGAACAGCCCCACCAGGAAAAGGATGTAACCGACGACGTCCCGACCTTGGGAAGCGAGGTGGCGATATGTCCAGGCTGAAGCGAGCAATATAGCGATAAAACCGAACACGCCCGCACGGCGAAACCAGGGGGTGTCCGCCGGCAGAATTTCGAACCCGCCCAGGGCGCCGCTGCCGCCCAGGGCCCAGCCGATCAGCAGAAAGAAGATGGGATAGGCGACCGCCAGCGCCAAACAGACCAGCAGGCTCGTGCCCGTCCAGGCGCGGGGCAGGGCGCCGTCCGGCGCGCCTGCGACCTCCGGTTCGCCGATCAGGCGAGAGAAAGCCCGCAAACCATCCGTCAGCCAGCGCAGATAGCGCTCTTCCCAACTGTCCTCCCCGGACATGATGGTCTGAAGGCGGCGGTTTCCCTCCCGGTTCTCCCGGGACAGATCATCCTTGTACCAAAGGAACGCTCCGAGCAGGGTGACAACGCTCACAGCCCCGACAATAGTCAGAGGCATCGCGCCCCAGGCGGCCGTTATCGGGAACCAGGCGAGCACAAGCAGACCGAACAGGCCCACCATGGTGCTGAAACTGTCCGGCCACGGCATGAAAATCGACCGGGATTGGCCCGTCGGCGGACCATGCCCCTCCACCGCACCCGTACCCGCACCCGCGCCCGGCGCCCGCCCGCAGACATGTCCGATCACGCCGAGGACCTCAGGCCATTTCGTCCGCTCAAGCCCCTTGTCCCAGTCAATCAGGTTCCACAGGGAGAAGCTGGAAAGCTGCGGCTGGTGGTCGAGCAGGTCCACCGGGTCGATTTTGGCTTGGATCAGCTTGCCGTCGCGCAGGGCCCGTTTGGCCTCGCCCACGACCCAGCGGCTGCGCAGGGCATTGGGTGACCAGAGCACCAGCACGGCCCGGCAGCTGTCCATGGCGTCCATGAGCTCTTCGGCAAAGTCCTCATTGCTGCGCAGGTTTTCGTCCATCCAGACGCTGTAGCCCGCGGCAATCAGCGCATCCCGGATTTCGCGCGCCCGGGTCTGGTCCTCGCGCGCATAGCTGATGAAGACGTCCCACATCCCGCGCCCCCGTCTTTCGTCCCTCACCGCGTGTGTCAAAGCACTATTGAACCCGCCGCCACCGAAGGGCAAGCCGATGGCACGCTCTCAACGCATGATCCCGGTCGTAACCTATGTTCAGGTTTGGGCGTGCATTTCGTCGCGGTGAGCCATGGTTCGGGGGCACACCGATAAGCCTTGAAGGGCGGGGGCGGGCGCGCTACGAACATGCCTGCAGATCAAGGGCAAATGATACGTACGGTTGGCGTCCGGTGGATCACTGTCCCCTGACTGTCGCTCGGTCCGACAGGATTTCTTTGTCTTTCCGTGGGGTTAGAAACCAACGTCCCGAGAGCGGATCATGGGTTGCCGGCGGCTGACGAATGCCAGACTTGTGGTGTTCGCACAGCGGCCCATGTCTTGGCAGCACAGATCTTGGCGGCACAGAGGAGCCGCGGGGCTTTACGGACCTGGATCCTGGATGCGCGGGGATACGCTCCGCGCAGGTCTTGCCGAGGCGCGGCATCACGGCGTGCGGCCTAACACCCGCCCGCCAAGGACACGAAGGATACGGCGCTTCGGCGCCAGAACGGCATGGCTAAGCAGAGCACCAACACGATCTTCGATCAGACGTCATTTCTATACGGCACGAATGCCGCCTTTATTGAAGACCTCTACGCCCAGTTTCTGGACAATCCCGGCGCCGTCTCGCCCGAATGGCGCGACTTTTTCTCCACACTCGATGACGAGCAGGCCGCCCAGCTTTCCGAAGACATCCGGCAAGCGCGGCGCTCCCTTGAAGTGGAGATCCCGGAACAGGCGGATCTCCTGGCCGCTTTCGACCAGGCCGAGAACGGCAATGGCGCCCTTGCGGCCCAGATCAAGGCCAAGATCGAAGCCCAGGATCCGGGCCTGAGCCCCGTCGAGGTGCGCAACAGCACGCTGGATTCCATCCGGGCCCTGATGATGATCCGTGCCTATCGGATCCGCGGTCACCTGGCTGCCGAGCTTGATCCCCTTCGCCTCGACAATGGCAAGGAACATTCCGAACTCAACCCAAAGAGCTATGGCTTCACGGAGGCCGATTTCGACCGGCCGATCTTTATTGATCGTGTGCTGGGCATGGAAACCGCGACCTTGCGGGAAATCGTTTCCCTGCTGCGGCGGACCTATTGCTCCACCATCGGCGTGGAGTTCATGC
>CAYUYV010000278.1:0-2389 GCA_964449455.1 uncultured Alphaproteobacteria bacterium
CTAGGGCACCGGGCCGACAAAAGATGCACCTTTTGTCATAGCCGCTGCATTGCATTAGTGGCGGCCAGGCTGCAGGTCCTTCTCACGGCTTAGCCGCAACTGCTCCCATGCCAGAGCGTGGGTCAGGATGGTCTTCAAGTCGGAATGGCGCGGGGTCCAGTCCAGAACCTGGGTGATGCGGCGGTTGTCTGATACGAGATAGGGCGAGTCCCCTGGCCGCCGGTCCGTCACGCGCCGATCAACGGCACGACCGACCACCGCATCAAAGGCATCAAGCACCTCCAAGACGGAGTAACCGCGCCCATATCCACAATTAAGGGTCCAGGATTCTGACGGCGCTTCAATCAACTTCCTCAGAGCGCTGACATGGGCATCGGCCAAATCAGCCACATGCACATAGTCCCGAATGCAGGTTCCGTCCGACGTGGGATAATCCGTGCCATAAACAGCGATATGGGACCGGGCTCCCACAGCGGCCTCACAAGCAACCTTGACGAGATGGGTGCCGTGCCGGGCCATTGGTCCCGCACGCATGTCCGGATCGGCGCCAGCCACGTTGAAATAGCGCAGGACACAGCCATTAAATCCGTAGCTCCGTGCCAGGAATGGCAGAAGCTGTTCCACCATGAGCTTTGACCGGCCATAGGGGCTGAGGGGATTGAGCGGCGCATCTTCGGCCAGAGGCTGAAGCGTCTCCGTAACGCTGTAAACCGAGGCCGTTGAAGAAAAAACAATGTGTCGAACGCCCTGGATACCGGCAATTTCGAGCAAACTGCCACTCTTCGCGGTATTGTTCGTGTAGTATTTCAGTGGGTTTTCGATAGATTCATTGGGCAGGATCGACGCCGCCATATGAACGACCGCTTCAACGCGATGTTTCGTCAGGATATTCTGAACAAATACACGGTCCCCCACATCACCTTGATAACAGGGAACGGCTTCAGGAACCGTCGATCGGCTGCCGGTCGAAAAATCATCGAGCACAATAGGCCTGAAACCGGCATCCATGAGGGCCAAAACGATGTGACTGCCGATATACCCCGCGCCGCCGGTCACGAGCACACTCATTTCGGAATCGTCATTCCAATGGCTCTGCACAGTACCCTCTCCAAACAAAAACGCCGTGTTTCTTATCGCGCTTGTAATGTGCGCAACACGGCAGCCGGCACCTCAACTCACACTGCGCCCTTAGACCCCAAAACGGCCGGGATTGTTCGGAACAGGATGACAAAGTCCGACCAAAGCGTCCAACGGTGGACATAGGTCGCATCAAGCTCGCGCCGATAGTCACATGACGGATCGCTACCACCGCTCCCTGGCCACAATCCGGTTGTGTCTGGCCATGTCGCAATGGAGGAGCGGAACAGGCCCTGATAGCGCTCGCACTCGTGGTTCTGGATCGGCCGTAGACCGACAATGCTCATCTCATCCCGTATGACATTGATCTGCTGCGGCAGCTCATCAAGGCTCAATTTGCGCAGAAACTTTCCCGAGAGTGTAGTGCGCGGGTCATTGAACACCTTGCCATGGGCGCGCCACGCCTCGGCCGCCTGGGGGTCGGACGTGAGCAGATCATCCAGGTACTGCTGCGCGCTAACCAGCATTGTGCGCAATTTGAGGCACCAAAATGCCCGGCCGCCAAGGCCCACGCGCTTCTCACGCACCATGGCTGCCCCACCATCTTGGGATCGGGTCAGAATCATGATTAAAAGAAGAAAACGTGATGCTAAATTGCCAGTCGGCGCAGCGATGGACAGTATCGATGCACGCTTTATGATACCTCTGATGGCTTTCGGTCCATCAACTGGCACTGCGGCGGCATAGTCGGTGTCTAAGCCGGCTCCAACGAGCGCGGTGTCATGCGCCAGAGTCTCTGTCACTATCCCCATCACTCCGGATCAGCCGAACTCACTTTTGCCTGAAGATCTGCCTGAAGGCCCCAACCTCAGATTGTACTATGTTATGCTTTTAATGAACTATATCCACACAGGATTTTGGAAGGCAACCCCGCGTTTAGCGAAAAATAATGCCGGCCTACACCCTGGAAAGGGGTAGGAAATTCGAGGGTGCCGGCCGTTTGCCGAAATGACGACACACCGTGGACAGGACGCGCAAGCGCTCAAATCAACGAAAAGTTGCAGTCAATTGAGATCGTTCGAGGCGAAAGGATCTGATTGGAGCAAAGTGCACCGCGCCTATGGCGCGGTCGCTCCCGGCGCCGCGCTTTGCCTTAAACTCAGACCAACAGATCGGCTTTGCCATCGAGGCAAACGAGAAACATCATTATGCTGAGTTTTGAGCGCGAGCCCCGCTAACATGTGCAAGTGTCATGGCCACATGGCTTTCACCTCCGGCTCACGCGCCGCAAAAGCCCTCAAAACGCAATAAA
>CAYUYV010000279.1:0-2374 GCA_964449455.1 uncultured Alphaproteobacteria bacterium
TCCCGTAAATAACCAACGAGCAGCAATATAGTTCCGAGGGTCATCGCGAGCGTAAGCGATAAGAGTCCAAAAGAGACGGTCATTTCTTGCCAAGGCGCAGCCGAAGGTTGAGGCCCGTGAATCGGGGTGAGCTGCCCGGTGTTCCAGATAGCCGCTAGCGTTGTGGACAACCAGTTCACGACCGTTCCGTAAGCAAGGAGTCCAAATGTTGCTTTCGAGACTATTGGCCCACTCGACACGAAACGCCAGGAAGCTCCTACCGCCAGCAGGAACATACCATTCGTCAGACCTTGCATATGTGCTGAGAGCCCCATGCGTGGGTTGGCCAGCATTCCGGTTACCAGACCGGTCAGTAAGCCCGCTAGAAACAGAACTGTCCCCAACACCAAAAATGCTTTTTGCAGTGTCAAAGCAACCTCCCATTTCGATGAACGTGAAAGGAGCTCAGGGCGTGGTCAAGCAAGTATTCTAGAAGGTTGCTGGCGGCCTACAAGCAAACGCTAGCGGGACTGGTCCTGCGCAAGGGCGATGCGGAAAAGGCGGAGCAGCTTTTCCTGGAAACGCCCCTCGATGCCCCGAACTCCGGCTGGGCCTATTACGGTCTTGGCGAAGCGTTCGCCGCACAAGGCAGCAAGAACGGCCGCAAACTCGCCAAAGAACTTTTTGTCAAAAGCTTGGTTCGGCGACGAGGCGCCTGATCTCTCACGGCTGTAATTCTGGGGAGGAGCGCGCGCCAGAACGGCGCGACTGGTGGGGTAAACCCGCCGCTTCTAGGTGGTGTATTCGGGCCAAATTCGATTATTCTGATTGGGTTTGGAGCCCAGAAGTGTTTGTGCCCACCTCTGGATCCAGACCAGGCGTCAAAGCATCCGATGGGATACTGTAACTGGAGAAAAATGCCTGGCCTGAGGGCGCCAGCATCGCCTGGCCTGAATGAGATGGGGCGCATGCAAAAAAGGGGCAGATCTAAGTCTGCCCCTCTCACATGCCTTGATCGTCAAACAGAGAATTACAACATCGCAGGCACAACCCGGTCGGGCGGCTTATGACCGTCGGCAAAGGTCTTGATGTTGATGATGACCTTTTCACCCATTTCCATGCGGCTCTCGATGGTGGCCGAACCCATATGGGGCAGCAGAACCACATTATCGAGCTGAAGAAGCCGGGGGTTCACCGCAGGCTCATTCTCGAACACGTCAAGGCCAGCACCGGCAAGCTGTTTACTCTCCAGCATGCGCACAAGGGCATTTTCGTCCACGATCTCGCCGCGTGCCGTATTCACCACATAAGCGGACGGCTTCATCAGCGACAAGCGCCGGGCCGAGAGCAAATGGAAGGTTGCCGGGGTGTGCGGACAATTGACACTGACAATGTCAACCCGGCGCAGCATCTGATCGAGACTTTCCCAGTAGGTGGCGCCGAGTTCCGATTCGATGGAGGTCGGGACAGGCCGGCGATTGTGGTAGTGGATTTCCAGCCCAAATGCCTTGGCCCGCCGCGCCACGGCCGTGCCAATACGTCCCATACCAACAATCCCGAGACGCTTACCCGAAATCCGGTGACCGAGCATCCAGGTCGGCGACCAGCCCAGCCAACTGTCCGCATGGGATTCAAGATAGCGGGCTCCGGCGGCCAGGCGGCGCGGCACCGCGAGGATCAGCGCCATGGTCATGTCGGCGGTGTCTTCAGTGAGAACACCGGGCGTGTTCGTCACGGTGATCCCGCGGGATATGGCCGTGCGCACATCAATATGATCGTAACCATTGCCAAAATTGGCGACAAGGCGCAGGCGCTCACCGGCCCGGCTGAGCAGGCGGGAGTCGATCCGGTCCGTCAGCGTCGGGACAAGCACCTCGGCATTCTGCACTGCGTCCACAAGCTCATCGTGAGTCATCGGCGTGTCATCGTCGCGCAGGCGCACGTCGAACAGCTCACGCATCCGGGCCTCGATGGGCTCGGGCATTTTCCGTGTGACTATGACCTGAGGTCGTGAACCGGACATCGCGCCTTACCACCTTTTGGTTGCATCTCTGACGTCACTTCCACGGGAGGGTGGATGTTCGGTACCGCCGCATTTCGGTTTGCCACCCCGCCGCCGCCCGAACCCGGGCCATTTCCAGCCCAGAAGCATGTCTTTCCGGGCCCCTGGATAACGGACGGGTCTTGCTGGTTGCTTATCAGACAGCGGATGCGGTGACAAAGGCAAAGCGTTAGCGCGCCTCACCATTCCCGCTTGACCAAAGAACGAACCCCATCATACATGCGGCCCACCCCTGACAGGACAAGCCCTGGCCATTGCCCCGCCTGATAGGCTCGCCGGTTTCGGCCAATCCCGGTCTCGGCCAATCATGGTCTCGGCCAATCATGGTCTCGG
>CAYUYV010000280.1:0-2371 GCA_964449455.1 uncultured Alphaproteobacteria bacterium
ATAGGTTAGGTTGACGGAGGTTAATGGCTCGAAAATGGCGGTGATCGGACGATTTGCGGTAAAGGCCCTGCGGCGGATTCACCTGCGTCTGTTTGGGAATCATACGCGAAGGGCATAAATCCCCATCCATTCCAGCCGTCTTTGCATGCGCAGCATGGCCATCAGAGCTCCGCTGCCCACGGCCCTCACTGCCCGGATTTCTTCGCTGCGCCGGCGATGATGATCAGAAGGGGTCAATGATATGTGAGATCGGCCTATTGCACTGCCACAAATCGCTGCACTGCACAGATGTTCAGGGTATGATCACAAAGTCATGACTTAAGCGTTACACGGAAATACAGCATTTTGCACAATGTCCCAGCGCGTCCGGTGCAGGACCTCAGTCGAATTGGGCGAAGGGGTTGGCGCAGCCCTCCCAGTGGCCGACATGGTTCAGGGCCCGATGACGGGTGCCGTCGTTCCGAAAAAAGGTCGTCGTGAGCAGAAACTCACTCACCACCTGCCGTTCAAACTCGCCAATCCGCTCCCGGATGGACTGGCTGGGCACGGGCACCTCTGGGACAAGGGCTTCTGCGAGGGCGAAAAGCCGGTGGCGCCTGTTATAGGCCTCGGAAGTCGCCAAAAACATGCGGGTGAATGGTGTAAGGGCGCTGTCAGGGATGTCCTGGCCCGGAAGATGCCGCTCCAGGATCTCGCGAATCCAGCCCTGCATGTCCTGATCGGGGTAATGTGTGATCCGCAGCAGGCCGCCAACACCGGCGGCACCGGCGCCCAAGGCCAAAGCCAGGATCAGGCGGCGAGAGGGCTGGGACATGGTGGTTCTCCTGTCGCGGATCACTCAGGCCGCCAGACGGTCGGCAGCCCGCAAGGACAGGGCGGCCACCGTCAGGCTTGGGCTTGCCATTGAACAGCTGGGCCAGACGGCACTGCCCAGGACCAACAGATTTCTCACGTCATGGTGACACTGGTTGGCATCGACCACGGAGTCTGCCCGGCTCTTGCCCATCCGCAAGGTGCCCTGCACATGGCCACGGGTCTTGCTGATTTTCTTCAAGGTGATGGATTCAACGGGCAGGGGAGACAGGAACCGGTCGAGCTTGGCCATCGCCTGACGCCCGCCTTCATGGGCATAGTCGGAATTCGGTCCGTGATGGACGACTGGAAAGCCATCCCCGTCCAGATAAACCCGGTGATCGTCATTAGGCAGCTCTTCCAGCTGGATCTTGATCACCGACAATTGCCGCCAGCGGTTCGTTTCTTTGCGCAGGCCAAAGGGCCAGCGGTTTTCGAAGGACAAAAGCGCCCCTGAATGATCCTTCCGGAACGCCCCATCATGAAGGGCATAGTTGAGGCCGGTCTGAAAGGTGCTTCCGTCGAAATTGTCCACACCGTCCAAAAAGACCTCCACGTGGTAAAAGAGCTTTTCGTGAAGGCCGCGCCCGGTGAGGGGGTGGTCGATGCCGGAGCGCAGCAGAATGGCTGGGCTGTGAATGCCATTTGCCCCCAGAACAATCAGGTCCCCCTTGGCCTCATGGCGGCGCCCGCCTGAGACAAAGCTGGCCCCCCGCGCCACCCCGCCGCCATGGATGAGATGGGTGACCTCGCAGCCGAGCAAGACATCAATCCGCTCATCCGTCAGCAGATGGCTGAAGCCGTTATTGGCCGTGAATTTGGCATCCACCGGGCACAGATGGCAAGTGAAGCGCGCGCAGCACGCCGCCCGTTGATCCGTGGCCACACGGGCCCGGGCCGTCGGCATGATGAAATGCTCCTCCGGGTAGGCAGCCTTCATCAGCCGGTCGACGGCATTGGATCGGTGCGCCGGCTGGGGAAAGGGCGCTGAGCGCGGCATCACGGCGGCAAGCCCGTCATCGCCGGAAATCGCCATGATGGCCTCGGCCTGGGTGTAGTAGGGCTCAAGATCATCATAAGACAGGGGCCAGTCCTGGGCCCGGCCATAAAGGGTGTTCAGGGTGAAATCCGTGGGGTGAAGGCGCGGCGCATTGGCGTACCAACAGTTGAGGCCGCCGCCCCAACCGATGGTGAAGGTCCAGCGCTTGTGATCCGTGTCCCGCCGAAACGTGTCGGTGTGGGGAACCGAGCCGTTGCGCCGGTTGCGCAGTTGCCAGTCATGGCTCTGATGGGTCCCGCGCTCGATGATCAGGATACGGCTCTTTGGCTGGCGCTCCAGGAAGCGTTCAACGAAAAACAGGGATCCGAAGCCACTGCCAATGACGACGGCGTCATAGGGGTCGCGCGCAAGCTGAGCCATGGCATCGGTGTCGAGGATCAATGGGGAGCGCTCCTTGCCTCATGTGGTGGCTGTCCAACCTGCCCGGTCGCCGGTCCTGCCGATCAGAGTAACAGCATC
>CAYUYV010000281.1:0-2357 GCA_964449455.1 uncultured Alphaproteobacteria bacterium
GCTCCAGATTTTGCATGCGTCGGATCTTGAGGGTGGGGTTCAGGCGATTGGTCGTGCGGCGAATTTTGCGGCGCTTGCGGATGCCTTTGAGCAGGATGTTGAGAACACGATCATTCTGTCCGCCGGTGACAACTATATTCCGGGTCCGTTCTTCTCGGCGGCCGGTGACCGGGGCGTGTTCCGCGATGGCGGTCTCTTTAACGAGGTCTACAACACCCTGTTCGGTCTGCCGGGCAATGTGGACAACATGGCCGCCGGCCTGCCCATGGAAGAGGCCCAGGAGGTCGCAGAGACCCCGGACACGGCGGCCGAGGCCAGCTTCGATGTGGCCTTCAATCCGGACACGAATGGCCTTGTCATCACCGGCACCTTCACCGACCTGACCAGCCCGCTCTTCAATGTCGGCCCCGAGGCCGATGTCGAGGGCAACCCGCAAAGCGCCCTGCACATGCATATGGGCGCCGCCGGTGAGAACGGTCCCATCGCCCGCAACCTCACCGTCACGGACAATGGCGACGGGTCCGGCAGCTTCGACGGCTCCTTCACCCTCACCGATGAAGAAGTCGCCACCCTGCTCGACGAAGGCTTCTATCTGAACCTGCACACCGAAATGAACATGGGCGGTGAGCTGCGCGGCCAGATCAGCCTCAATGACGACGCCTATGCCTCCTTGCGCGAGGGCAATGGCCGGGTCGACATCACGATCATGAACATCATCGGGTTCGATGCCTCGGCCATCGGCAACCACGAATTCGATGTCGGCTCCGATGCCTTCGAACAGATCATTGAGGAAGACTTCCGCGGTGCGGGCCTCGGTGATGACCGCTGGGTCGGGGCCCAGTTCCCGTATCTGTCCGCGAACCTTGACTTCTCCAATGATCCGGATCTGGGCAATCTGTTCACGGATGAGATCCTGGTCAACACCGCGTTCCAGACGGGTCCGGAGCAGTCCCTGGCGGGCCTCTCCTCCACCCCGAAGGTCGCCCCGGCCACCATCATTGAAGAAGGCGGCGAGCAGATCGGTGTCGTCGGCGCCACCACCCAGCTGCTTGAGCAAATCTCCTCGCCCACGGGCACCACGGTGATCGGCCAGCCGGGCATGAACGACATGGCCCAGCTCGCTGAAGTCCTGCAGCCGGTTGTCGACCAGCTGCGCGACCAGGGCATCAACAAGATCGTCCTCGTCTCCCACCTCCAGCAATTCGCTCTGGAGCAGGAACTGGCCACCCTGCTGTCCGGTGTCGATGTCATCATCGCCGGCGGCTCGGACACTCTGCTTGCTGACGAGACCGACACCTTGCGCGCCGGCGACACCGCCGACGGCGACTATCCCTTCCTCACCACCGATGCCGATGGCAACAACACGGTCATCGTCTCCACCGATGGCGAGTACAGCTATCTCGGCCGCCTGGTCGTCGAGTTCGACGCTGAGGGCAATGTCATTGCCGAAAGCATCGATGCCGACGTCTCCGGTGCCTTCGCCACCACCGATGAGGTTGTGGAAGAGGTCGCCGATGGCCGGGACCTCTTCGCTGAGGGCTCCGATGCGGATCTGGTCCAGACCCTGACCGACGCGGTCACGGATCTCGTCACCGAGCGCGATGCCAATATCTTCGGCTCCACGGCGGTCTACCTGAATGGTGAGCGCGACTTTGTGCGCACCGAGGAGACAAATCTCGGCAATCTGACTGCCGATGCCAATCTGGTCGCAGCCCAGGCTTTCGACGCCACGGTCACCGTCTCCCACAAGAATGGCGGCGGCATCCGGGCGCCGATCGGCGAAGTGGCCGCAGACGGCACGCTTCTGGTGCCCCAGGCCAACCCGCTGTCCGGCAAGGAAGAGGGCGAGATCAGCCAGCTCGACATCGAGAATGTCCTGCGCTTCAACAACGGCCTGACCCTGATCACGGTGACCGCGGAGCAGCTGCTGCAAGTGGTCGAGCACTCGGTGGCCGGCACGGAACCGGGCGCAACCCCGGGTCAGTTCGGCCAGTTCGGCGGCCTGCGCTTCTCCTTCGATCCGGACTTTGAAGTCGGCAACCGGGTCGTGAACCTGGCCATTGAGACCGCAGACGGTTTTGTCACCGTGGTCGAGAATGGCGAGGTGGTCGACAGCGCCCCCGAGGCCATCCGTATGGTGACCTTGGACTTCCTGGCCGGCGGCGGTGATGACTATCCGTTCCCGGACTTTGTCGCTGCGGATCCGGAATTCGCCAATCGGGTCGACCTTGAAAATGAAGGCCTGCCCGAAGGCGCCGCAACCTTCGCACCGGCAGGCTCCGAACAGGACGCCCTCGCCGAATTCCTCGCAGCAAACTTCTCCGAAATCCCATTCGATGAAGAAGACACAGCGCCCG
>CAYUYV010000282.1:0-2319 GCA_964449455.1 uncultured Alphaproteobacteria bacterium
CCATGCCGCCATTGACATTTGCGCACGCCTGAGCGAGCCAAAAGCCCGGTTCGTTTCTGGGAGTTGTCCATGGCGCGCTATCTGTTTCTTCACCCCAATCTTCCCGGACAATATAAGCATCTGGCCCCGGCCCTGGCGGCCGACCCGAAAAACGAGGTCGTGTTCGTCACGGAAAACACGGTCCAGCGGACGCTCGACAATGTCCGGAAGATCACCTATGCGCTGCCGAAAGATGCCGGCAAACCTCATCTTTACGCCGATGTCTTTAACACCGCTGTCGCCACATCCCAGGTCGTGGCCCGGACGCTCCTTGACCTGAAGAAAAACGATGGTTTCATACCGGATGCGGTGATCGGACATCTGGGCTGGGGTCAGGGTCTTTATGTCAAAGATGTCTATCCGGACACGCGGATCCTGAATTTCTTCGAGTATTACTACAATCCGGACGGAGGCTCGGCGGGCTTTCTGCCGGGCGAGGAGCTTGATGTGGGAGGGGCCGCGAAATTGCGCAGCCGCAATGCCTCGCTGCTTATGAGCATGCGCGATGCGGATTGGGGCACCTCACCCACCATCTTTCAGTTTCGTCAGCATCCGCGTGAATTCTGGCCCAAGATGTCCCTGCTCCATGATGGGGTCGATGTGGACGCCGCCCGTCCCGGGCCCGAACGCCCTTTGACCCTGTCGAAGGGCGGCCCGACCCTCACGCCCGATGATGAGGTGGTGACTTTCATTTCACGGAATTTCGAGCCCTATCGCGGCTTTCCCACCTTCATGCGGGCTGCCGAGAAGCTTCTGAAGGAGCGCCCCAAGGCCCATATCATCTTCGTGGGTCAGGAAGGCGTCAGCTATAGCCGGCGCACGCCGGACGGCATGACCTATCGTCAGATCATGGAAGAAGAGGTCTCCCTCGACCCGGAGCGCACCCACTGGCTGGGTTATCTGCCCCACAATGAAATGATCCGTGTGATGCAGCTTTCCCGGGCGCATATCTATCTGACCGTGCCGTTCGTGCTGTCCTGGTCGATGCTGGAGGCCATGGCCACGGGCTGTGTCGTGGTGGCCTCGAACACGCCCCCAGTGCTGGAGGTGATCGAGGACGGCTATAACGGCATTACCTGTGATTTCTTCTCGCCCGAGGATGTTGTGGCAAAGATCATCCATGTGCTCGAAGCGCCCGACAAGATGATCGACATCCGCAAGGCCGCCCGGCGCACGGTGATCCAGCGCTATGCCCTTGATATCACGCTGCCTTATCACGTGGGACTTGCCAAGGATCTTGCCGAAGGCCGCACGCCGCCGCCGACGGCGGACAAGATCCGCCAGTTCAACAAGCTGCACGATCAGGATCCGGAAAATCCGCCAGCACGCATGGACCACTGGCCAAAGGCCCCGGCGGAGATGGCCAATTATCTCGATATGGGGATTGTCCAGCGCCTGAAAGAAAAGCTGGATACGGAAAAGAAGACCGCCAGCCCGTCTTGATGGATGCATTGGCGCGGCAGGGAGGGAAAGAGGCGCTCCTTCCCCGTCTCAAGGCTCTTTGCCCGTCCCAAGGGTGTATCGAAACACCGTCACAATGCTCCCCCCAACCGGACCATTTCCGATCTCCTCCGGTTGAACGCAGTCAGCCCCAAACACGCCAGGTGTTTGCCGGAGGTAGAATGTGCCCCGAAGCAGCAGTGGCATGGGCGCAAAACGGCCGAGCGAAAAAGAGCCTGTGTTTTGTCGCAAACGCCATGCGCGACGATGCACTGCAAAACGCGCGACACTTTCATCGGTTCAAGGATTGTAAGGTGTTTAGGGTTACACTACTACTTCACATGCATTTACACCGACGCAATTGCTGCACCGCACGCGCCAGACCGCATAAAAAAAAGCGTTGGAACACCAGGGCTATTTCAAAAAAAATCACGTGACGGCCCGAAAGGGTCGGGGTTACTTTGCATTCACGGAAAATTTTGATCGAAGGTCCGTTCTGGGTCGGTCCTTGCGGTCATGGGAGGGTTCACATGAGGCACTTGCTTGGGGGCGTCTGCGCCGCCTCATTGACCTGGGCACTGAGTTCGGCCCCGGTCCTTGCGCAGAATGACAGGAACGACGACGTCGAGACGATGACGGTTACGGGTTCGTTTATCGCCGGCACGCCGGAAGACGCTGCATTGCCGGTGGACGTGATCGGTCGTGGAGAACTGGACGAGATCGGCGCGCCCACTTTGAACGAACTGCTTCGGAATATCGGCGCGGCCCAGGGCCTCATCGGTGAAACGAACCAGTTCGACACCCGCGGCGGTCAGGCCAACGAAGGCTCCACCACCATCA
>CAYUYV010000283.1:0-2273 GCA_964449455.1 uncultured Alphaproteobacteria bacterium
TCGGCATGCTGGGCGAGGGTCGTCCAGGTCTTCATGCCATTGACGACATATTTCGCGCCGTCGGCGGACTTTTCAGCCTTCGTGCGCAGGGAGGCGAGGTCCGATCCTGAACCCGGTTCGGAGTAGCCCTGGCACCACCAATCCTGGCCCGAGAGGATGCGCGGCAGGTAGTGCGCTTTCTGCTCCGGGCTGCCAAAGGTGTAGATCACGGGGCCAACCATGTTGACACCGAACGGCAGGATGGTCGGCACTTCATATTTGGCGGTCTCTTCCTGCCAGATATAGCGCTGGGTCACGTTCCAGCCGGTGCCGCCATATTCCGTCGGCCAGCCCGGGGCCACCCAGCCCTGCTGGTAGACGATCTTTTGCCATTCGAGGATTTCCTCGCGGCCCAGATCCCGGCGGCCGCGCAGATGCGCCGGCGCCTTGTCCAGAAAGGCCTTCACCTCCGCACGGAAAGCCTCATCTTCGGGGGTAAAATTCAGGTCCATTGATCAGCCCTTTACTTTCGTCGCTCTCTCCCAGGCCGAGCCCACCCCGGCTCGGCGCCAGCATACCCCGACCGTGCGCCGGGGCAAAAGGGCGGGCTTTCACCCGCTCCAAACCTTTCGCCGCAGGTCCGCCAAGTCTCAGCCGGCCAACAAAGGCAAGACCCGGTCCTCGACATTTTTGTCACCCTTCCCGGTATCGTGGGGCCCGTGCCGCATGGTCGGGCGGCCCTCGCCTGCCATCGCGCCATCAGGCTCGAAAATGGTTGTGAACTGATCGCCATAAAGGAAGCGTTTGTCGCATGTCTCGGATGCTTCCCGGGCAGTCATCGATGAATTCCAAAATGATGGGGGGCCCTGAGGCCCGATCTGTTGCGCGAGAAAACGCAGGCTGAAGACGCCGAAACCGCTACCTTCGCCTCAAAAACTCAACGTGATCTGCGTGTAGCCGAACATGGTGCGTCCAGGGCCCGGGCCGCCGGGGACTGTTTCGGTAAAGCGTGCGAACACAAAGGCTGACCCACCGATTTCGAGGCGCGCGACGCCGGGCAGGAGCCAGGTGCGATAGCGGGCATCAAGGGTGTGGCCCAGAAAGCGGCCCGACTGCCCCGAGGGGTCGCGCAGACGGGCAATGACAAATGTGTCCGTCTGCGACGCGAGAAACGGCGCCGAATAATGGAGCCGGGCATCCCAACCCGTTTCGCCGCGCACGTCAAAGCGCAGACCCGGCGCCGACAGGTTCGCCGGCGTCAGAGGCCCGTGGAGGGAGGTATTGTTGAGATCCGTGCGCCGGCCGCCGAACAACCGCTCATACTGGTCGAACCGAGCGTCATCGGGATCCTCATCGCCGCTCACCCAGTAATATTGGGCCGCAATGCGCGGACGCCAGGGCGCGTCGAAGGTATAGCCAATCCGTATTAGGAGCTGTGAGGCGATCGTCTCAAGCCGTTCCCCATCGTCCGGCCTGCTGGAAGCGCGCCGATTGCCAAAGCGCAAGGATCCTTCAATGTCGAGATCCCACAGTCCGGTCTTCGGGGCACGGAAGAAGCGAAAGCCGGGTGTCGCGTAATTGCGGTTTGGCGTGGGTATCGCATTGGTGTCGTCTTCATCGAGGCCATACACAAACACTTCGCCCCAAAGATCGGACAGCAATTCGGGCAGGATGTCGGCCCGGCGGTAATGCACTGCCCACACCCGCCGACGCCACTGTTCTTGATCCGTCTCCAGAATATTATCTTCGAGCAGATCCCGTTCGGTCGGGAATCGGCCCACAAGTGCGACATAAAATGCATGCAGCTCATCGCCCCGGTCGTTGCGGGAGATCGCATGCAGACCCGTGAAGGCCCGGATCACATTGGCATAGTCTACCCGCTCGATTTGCCGTTTTGAGCCGATGCTGATGGTCTGGCGTCCAAGGATCACTTGCGTTTGCGAGCCCGGCCCAAGGACACCAGGCACGTCAAATGTCACATAGGCCTGCAACAGATCCAGGGGATCCACGAAACTGGCTGATAAGGGCGTGCCGTCGTCATCGAAATAGGCACGGCTGTCCTGGAGTTCCGCGCCGAAGGTGATAGGCCCGGCATCGATTTCCATGTGCATCAGGGAACGGAAGAGCAAGGCCTGGTCGCTGCCCTCAAAGTCCCGCCGGAACTGGCCGTCAAGACTTTCATAACGCCCCCGGATTTCGCCCGAGAGACGAATCCACGAAGGCAGATTGAGGGCCGATGCGAGGCGCCAGGGCGCAGCCCGCGCAGGCTCAGCCGGGACGGGCTCAGCCGGGAC
>CAYUYV010000284.1:0-2245 GCA_964449455.1 uncultured Alphaproteobacteria bacterium
GGCGCCCACCGCTCAAGGGGCGCCCACCGCTAAAGGAGAGTACGCCCATGTCCGTCGATCAGGACACGGTCCTGCGGATCGCAAAACTGGCCCGGATCGCCATCACTGAAGACCAGGCCACGGCCATGCAGGGTGACCTCAATGGCATTCTCAATTGGGTGGAGAAGCTGAACGCGGTGGCCATCGACGATGTACCGCCCCTGACGAGCACCGTGGCCATGAGCCTGAAGCGCCGCCCGGACGAAGTGACGGCCGGTGGCGATGCTGTGCGGGTTACCGGGAATGCACCCGGTGGCGAGGACGGCTTTTTCACAGTCCCCAAGGTCGTCGAGTAAGGAAGTGATGCGATGACAGACTTGACTGACCTGACTTTGGCAAAGGCCCGCGATGGGCTGAGGGACAAAAGTTTTTCAGCCACCGAACTGACCCAGGCCTTTCTCGATGCGATTGCGCAGGCCCGTGTGCTGAATGCTTATGTCACGGAAACCCCGGACAAGGCGCTCAAGCAGGCCGCCGATAGCGATGACCGGCTCGCAAAGGGCGAGGCCCGGGATCTGGAGGGCTTGCCCCTTGGGATCAAGGACCTGTTCTGTACGAATGGCGTCCAAACGACGGCCGGCAGTCACATCCTTGAAGGCTTTGTACCGCCTTACGAGTCGACCGTGACCACCCAGTTGTGGGACCAGGGCGCTGTGATGCTCGGTAAGCTGAATATGGACGAGTTCGCCATGGGCTCGTCCAATGAGACAAGCCATTTCGGCCCCGTGCTCAATCCATGGCGGGTTGCCGGCGAAAGCGGCGACAATGCCGCCCGGCTCGTGCCCGGTGGTTCGTCCGGGGGCTCGGCTTGTGCTGTGGCGGCCCATTTGTGTCTCGCCGCGACGGGCACGGATACGGGCGGGTCCATCCGTCAGCCGGCGGCTTTTACCGGCATTGTGGGCATCAAGCCGACCTATGGGCGCTGCTCCCGCTGGGGCATCGTGGCCTTTGCGTCCTCCCTTGACCAGGCAGGCCCCATGACCCGCACGGTTCAGGACGCGGCCATCATGCTCAGGGCAATGGCCGGCCATGACCCCAAGGATTCAACCTCCGTTGATCGGCCGGTGCCGGATTATGAGGCTGCGCTGACCGGCTCGGTCAAAGGCATGAAAATTGGTGTGCCCAAGGAATACCGGATCGAAGGCATGCCTGACGAGATGGCCAAGCTCTGGGACCAGGGACTCAGCTGGTTGAAGGATGCGGGCGCCGAAATTGTCGATGTCAGCTTGCCCCATACGGAATATGCGCTGCCCGCCTATTACATTGTGGCTCCGGCCGAGGCGTCCTCGAACCTCGCCCGCTATGATGGCGTGCGCTACGGCTTGCGCAAGGGCGGTGAAGATGTGATCAGCCAGTACAAGGCCACCCGCGGCGAAGGCTTCGGCGCGGAGGTCAAACGGCGGATCCTGATGGGCACCTATGTGCTTTCCGCCGGTTATTACGATGCCTACTATTTGCGGGCTCAGAAGGTACGCACTCTGATCAAGCGTGATTTCGACACGGCCTTTGAGACGGTGGATGCCCTTTTGACGCCGACTACGCCCAATGTGGCGTTCGCGATTGGCGAGAAGACCGCGGATCCCCTGGAGATGTATATCAACGACATTCTGACCGTTCCGGCAAATATGGCGGGTCTGCCGGGCATGTCGATTCCGGCTGGCCTGTCGGCCAATGGGCTCCCCCTGGGCCTGCAGATCCTAGGGCCTGCCTTTGGGGAAGAGACACTCTTCCGGATCGGACATGTTCTTGAGGAGGCGGCCGGCTTTTCCACCCGGCCCGAAGCATGGTGGAGGGCAGCCTGATGGCCGAGACAGCAACCGCCGCATCATCCCGCGCCGACCGCGACGAGACGGGGCCGGGTTATGTCATTGAGGGGGCAACCGGCCCCTGGCACCTGGTGATCGGCCTTGAGGTCCACGCCCAGGTCTCCTCGAAATCAAAGCTGTTCTCGGGCGCGGCCACGGAATTCGGCGCGGAGCCCAACAGTCAGGTGTCTCTCGTGGACGCCGCCATGCCCGGCATGCTGCCGGTCATCAATGATTTCTGTGTGGAGCAGGCCGTGCGCACGGGTCTGGGCCTTCGCGCACAGATCAATCCGTATTCGGTGTTCGACCGAAAAAATTATTTCTACCCTGACCTTCCGCAGGGCTATCAGATCTCCCAGTACAAGAACCCGATCGTGGGGGAAGGCGTGGTTGAAGTGGAT
>CAYUYV010000285.1:0-2232 GCA_964449455.1 uncultured Alphaproteobacteria bacterium
GGGTTTTGCGGGTCGGCATATTTTATGCCGGCCCTTTCGTCATGCGGGCCTCCCGCCATGCGGGCCGGCCGGACGCGCGGTCGTGCCATCCGGTGGGATCGCGTTCCGGGGGATCCTTTGCCTGACTATGGGGTCGGCGTAGAATACACCGACCCTCAAGGCAACCCCGCGACGCCCCCCAAACCCATCAGTGCTTTTTGTCACGGGGCGGGAACGGATCATTCCCAGGCGCGACGGTATCGGAATCCCGAAAACGGCCGTCACGGCCTTGGATGGTGACTTCGCCACCGCCCTGATTGCCAACAACGGTCTTGGCATAGGCCTCGGCTTCCCGTTGGGTGTCGAAAACCCGACTGGCCCGTTGGGCACCAGGGGCCTTCACGGCCCAGCGGTCATCATGATTGACCACGAACCTGCGATTGCTCGCCATGGTAGTTCTCCTGGAAAAGAAAGTGGGGAAAGCCCACCTGAACGGACAATTTGTCAATCCAAGATTGACGAAATAGCCCTATCATGATTCTTGTCAAATAAAAGAACAAATAGAGAGCAAGAAAGAAGAACGGAGTGAGCCATGTTCGGCGAGCGATTGAAGCTTGCCCGGAAGCGTGCGGGTTATGCGTCATTGCAGAGCCTGGTGGACGCGCTTGATGGGCTCGTGAGCAAACAGGCCCTGTCGGCCTATGAGACCAATAAGACCATGCCCCGCTCGGACGTGTTGACCGCCCTTGCCCGCAAGCTCGATGTATCCCTGGACTTCCTGTTGAGCGATCAGGTTTTGGCCCTGGGCGATGTGGATTTCCGCAAGAAAGCCAAGACCAATGCGGCCGACCGGGCACGGGTCGAGGCGGCGGTCATCGAGAGTCTGGAGCGTTGGCTGACCGTGGAACGGGTCCTCGGGGTCAAGGATCCGGCATGGCATCCGCCGTTCGAGCCTGAGCATCTGACCGATGAGGGGCAGGCGGAAGATCTTGCCAACAGACTTCGAGGCGAATGGAACCTGGGCCTCGATCCAATCCCGAATATGACCAATGTGCTGGAAGACCAGGGGCTGAAGGTGGTCATGCTGGACCTGCCCGAGGATGTCTCCGGTCTGACCTGTTTTGTTGACATCCGGGGCAGCGACACCCGCCTTCCCGTGATCGTGGTGAACAGGAACCACACTTTGGAGCGGCGCCGGTCCACCCTCGGCCATGAGTTGGGGCATCGGCTCATCGACCCAGCTTCACCCGTCAATCATGAAAAAGCTGCCCAGCGGTTCGCTGGGTCCTTCCTGGTGCCGGCCGAACATCTGCGCCGGGAATTATGGGACCACCGGAATAATGTGGCGGTGCCGGAAATCATTCAGGTCAAACGAATGTATCGTGTTTCGGCCGCCGCCCTCGTCATGCGCCTGGGCCAAACCGAAATCCTGGATGAGTTTGCGGTCGCGCACATGTTTCGCGGCGTGGCCAAGGCTTGGCGGAAGAACGAACCGGCACAATTGGAGGCACCCGACAAGCGCGGGAGCTGGGAGCGGCCAAAACGATTTGACCGACTCGTCTATCATGCGCTTGCGGAGGATTTGATCTCGCCCTTCAAGGCGGCGGAATTGTTGGACAAGTCCCCTGATGACGTCATGCGGCAATTGCGGGGGATGAATGAGAGTCCTCATCCATGACCTGTCCTGCATCATCGATCTCGAAAAGGGTAGGTTGCTGACGGCCTGTTTCGGATTGCCTTTCGAGATTGCGATGCCCCAGCCTCAGATTGATGACGAATGGCATTCCGTTTCCGAAGCCCGCAAGACCGAACTGGGCGCACTCGGCCTGCAATCCATGGTGTTGGAAGGACCGGCGATCCTGCGAGCACAGGCTGTCCAGAGAGATCACAAGGCCCTGTCCCTCTTTGACTGTTTCGCGCTGATCCTCACCGAGGACACCGACGATGCCATTCTGATTACCGGGGACAAGCGCCTCCGTGAAACGGCGACAGGACGTGGGCTGACCGTCCATGGCGCCCTCTGGATGCTTGACCAACTGGCCGTCCATGAATTGGTTGCCTCTGAAACGCTTCACCGGGCACTGGAGAATTGGCGGGACGATCCGGACGTTCGTCTGCCGGCTAGTGAAATCAGGGCTCGCTTGCAGAAGTATCGGTAGGTAGACAAAAGTCCGGTGACCGAGAGTCCAGCCCGGTAGTCTTCCCAGGTGTCACTTTCCGATAGCGATGCCGATAGCGATGCCGATAGCGATG
>CAYUYV010000286.1:0-2149 GCA_964449455.1 uncultured Alphaproteobacteria bacterium
GTGAGGCCAAAAATGGTGGAGCTGGAGGGAGAAACCTCGAACCGAACGAACCCGCTTTTTTGCTTGAACCCCGGTCCAAGCACGACTAGGTTCCCGATCTCAAAGCGGCTGACCCCGCTTTCGACCTCTCTGTGGGGCCATAGCTCAGTTGGGAGAGCGCTACAATGGCATTGTAGAGGTCAGGGGTTCGACTCCCCTTGGCTCCACCATTTCTCCTGGCGTTGAACCCGGGCTCCGGTTTAACAATGGCCCTCGGGGATCTACCAAATAAATCAGTGAATTAGCCGATTTTCAAACATGCCGCCCCCAAGGCGAGCAACCAAAGAGCAACGCCTCAGACGACATTCGGATCGACGATTTCGCCGCTGCCATAAGCTTGGCCTCGGGCACTTTCTTTTCGATGCCGCTGGACGCGGCCAGGGCTTGCTCGAAGGCAATGTCCCGGACCGAGGACGAGGAGCTGCTCTTGCGCACATCCCCTTGCTCGATGCCTTCTTCCGCCGCAGCGACAACACAATTCGTGTACGTCACGCCCATAGCCACAACGACAGCAAGTTTCTTTAAAAAAAACGAGCGATCGGCCAGTTACGCAAGTTTTCAGCTCCCGTATGTGATGTGCCTTTTTTGGCCCGCCAGCTTTGCTACCATTGCTGGCGTCCTCGCGCTCAGCTGTCTTTCGAACCAGGCCCCGGATCCATAGTGAAGTCTTTCAAAAAGAGCTGACGCGAGGCGAATTGCTCTGATCCCTTTGCATTTTTTCCGCTTACGGATGATTTTGACTGACACCTAATCCAGCGGCCAGTCAGTCCTCCTCCACGCCAGCCCCCGCCTCCAGATTGACAGTCATGTCGTTGGAGAACCGCTGGAGAACGCGCGTTTGGTTTTCCGCCGTCAGGGGCGAGGTCCGGTTGCTGCCCGATATGACCCGTGGTCCTGACCTGCTGGCTCGTGGGTGTCGATCCGCGGGCGATGCCCGCGGGGCCGTGCCGAGAGGTAGGCCGGCGAGCCAAGAAAGCCTGGAGCACCGGCTAATCTCCCATTTCTGCGTTCTGGGGCTCTGCAGGCAATACTGTAAAAGATCTCCCTTCACATGCTCCGCGAAGGTATCAATGGTGCCCCAAGGCCTGGCAATATGGGCCAGTGCTTGTGCGCCTCCTTATGGCTGAAAGGGGCGAAACCTGAAGGAGTGAAGATGGTGCTGGCATCCTGGACCGGAGCGGTTGTCGACGCAGTGTGGGCAACGGGCCGCAAACAGCTATCCCTCGTCGCAGCCGGGATTGCATTCTATATGCTGCTGTCTGTTTTTCCGGGCACCGCGGTTTTCGTTGCCGTATATGGCCTTGTGGCCGATCCAACTTATATCCGTGAACTCTTGGATGAACTTGCGCCCTTTGCGCCCCCAGAGGCCCTTGCTTTGGTGCGCCAGGTTGTTGACAAGACTCTCAATGACGGTGTGCAGCTTGGCTTGACGGCTGCAGTCAGTTTCGTCATCGCCCTGTGGAGTGCCGGATCAGCGGTTCGTGCTCTCATGTCCGCGTTGCAACTCAATTTTCCCCAGACCCACGACTATGGCTTTCTGGTCTTTGCCCTCCTGTCACTGACATTCACCGTGTTCGGCATTCTGCTAGCCGCTCTTGTCATCAGCATACTAATCATTATTCCAATTGCCTTTGAGACACTGCGCTCCATCGATAGTGGGAACCGGCTTGAATTCGGCTGGCAAGCCCTCAGGGCTATGGAGCCATTGATCATGGTCATCATAGGCTTTGCGGTGCTGACGCCGATCTATTGGCTCGGCTCTCTTCGCAAACAGGGTACCGTCCGTTTTGCGGCCTATTCGGCTCTCATCACAACGGCTTTGTGGATCTTCGCCTCGTGGGTTTTATCTATTTACATTTCTCAATTCGCTAATTTTGAGGCCGTCTACGGACCGCTTGGGGCCGTCGCAGGCCTCATGATGTGGTTCTGGATCAGTGCATTTCTTCTGCTATTGGGATTTGAACTGACGGCCACTCTGGCTAATCGCCTCTCTGTCTACAGAGAATAAAACATGAAGAGCCCCCGCACATGATGCACTGGTGTGGCGGGTCAGGAATTCGCCCGAATGATCGGCAGGCTCTGTCGCGAATGCCTGACCCAAGAGCCACAC
>CAYUYV010000287.1:0-2057 GCA_964449455.1 uncultured Alphaproteobacteria bacterium
GCAGACGGACGTGCCGGGACTTCTCATGCGGACTTCTGATCCACGACACTAGGGGCGCTTTTGGCGCCAACATTTGAGTGGGGAGCGCGCCGCACATGAGGCCTCAAACATTAAAGCCGCTCCACGAGGCGTCCCGGTGTTTCAAAGGACGAGCTGGGATTGAACCACGAGCGCAACCGGCCTTCCGTCATCCCGATCGATCTTGGTTTGCCAGACGGAAATTCGCCGACCAACAGAAACCGGTGTCGCCACGCCCGTCAATGTTGATCCGCTTGGGGCTGGACCAAGGAAATTGGTCTTGCTTTCGATTGTGGTCGTTCCAGTAGCGTTGTCGGGCAGTGTCAGAAACGCCCCAATCGCGCCGAGGCAATCAGCCATGGCCATCAAGGTCCCGCCATGGACACTTGATCCTACAGTACACAGCTCATCACGGACAATCAGCTCACCGATAATTTTCTCAGGGCTGACGTCGACCAATGTAACCCCCAAAAGGCGGGCCAGCGGCATCGATTCAATGAGATCGCGCACGGGGTATCTCCGTTTTGCGTGGACTAAAGGCCCCTATCGGAGTGACACAGCGAACCGAAATCAATGACCTGGGACGTCATGCATGCCGGCGCTGGACGACCCATGCCAGCCTTGGGGGCGATTGGTGCTTTGCCGCCTGCGCTCCGCCTGACTTGGACAAACCGGTCCGGGCGGCGGCCCGATGACGGCGCCGCTGAAATGATCTTGTTTTGTTCCGCCCCACTGCTACCTTCATGCCAAGGGCCATTGAGTATGACCCTGCCACGCGCGATGGCGAACAAAGCAAAGCGATCCGGGGCGGCTGGTCCGACAGACATGCCTCTGGATCAATGCCTGCGGGCATTTATTGCCACATTCGACGCCGCAACAGGAGGGATGCCATGGAGGCGGCTCGGCCGATCGAAACCCTGTCGGTGACCCGCGGCGTATGCCGGCTGTTTCTGGATCTCGGATTTTCCCCCGTATGCGAGGTCAGCCTGCCGACGGGGCGGCGTGTCGATGTCGCCGGTTTGGGCAAGGGCGGCGAAATCATTGTCGCGGAAGTCAAATCGGGACCGGAAGACTTCAAGGCTGACCAGAAATGGACCGACTATCCCGATTTCTGTGACCGGTTCTTCTTCGCCGTCGGTCCACGCTTTCCCGTGGAACTCGTCCCGGAAGATCAGGGCCTGATCATTGCGGATCGTCATGGCGGTGCGGTCATTCGGGAGGCGCCCGGCGTGCCGCTCCATGCCAGCCGACGCAAGGCCATGACGCTGCGCCTGGCGCGCATTGCGGCGGAGCGGCTCGCCCGTATCGCGGATCCGGACCTCGTTCTGGCGTGACCTTTAGCGGGGCGCGCGCTTGGCCAGGATCCGCTGCAGAGTCCGGCGGTGCATGTTCAAGCGGCGGGCGGTCTCCGAAACATTGTTGCCGCACAGCTCATAGACCCGCTGGATGTGCTCCCAGCGCACGCGATCGGCGGACATGGGATTTTCCGGGGGCTCAGGCGCCGCGCCTGGCTCGGCCAGCAAAGCCCGCTCCACATCATCGGCATCCGCGGGCTTTGACAGATAATCAATGGCCCCGCGCTTTACCGCGGCCACAGCGGTCGGGATGTTGCCATAGCCGGTTAACATGACAGCACGCGCGTCGGACCGCGCTTCATGGAGGGCCGACACCACGTCAAGGCCGTTTCCATCGCCAAGACGCAAATCGATCACGGCAAAAGCCGGCGCCTTGCGGGAGACAAGGCCAATTGCCTCCGCCTTGCTGCCGGCATCAGTGACTTCAAAGCCGCGACGCTCCATCGCCCGCACCAGACGCATGCGAAAGGGGGCATCGTCATCCACCACCAGAAGACTGGGGTCGTTCAAAGAGACGCGCGACGCCATTTCTTCGTCCGAGACCACCGGTTCCCCTGGATTTTGGGTCGAATTGATATCCATTTTTGTCTCCATCAGCTTTCTCTGACAGAGAAACTAGGTCTTTCGGTTAGCGCGTCCGCCCTGTTCACAATTTTTTTCCGAAATAGTCGATCGCCCAGATGC
>CAYUYV010000288.1:0-2029 GCA_964449455.1 uncultured Alphaproteobacteria bacterium
CCGCTTATTCCTCTCAAACTTCACCTTGGCCAGCAGGGCCTCTCCGTCGACTGATAGAAGGGCCGGCGGCTTGGCGTCCGCCGGGCTTCGGGATCCCTAGAATTAAGCGAATTTCGCCACGACTTCGTCCGCCACGGCCTGCGGCACCTGCTCATAATGGTCAAAAACCATCGTATACTGAGCACGTCCCTGGCTCATGGAGCGCAGATTGTTCACATAACCGAACATATTGGCGAGCGGCACCATGGCATTGACCACCTGAGCAATACCGCGCGCTTCGGTGCCCTGGATCTGCCCCCGACGGGAGTTCAGGTCACCAATCACATCACCCATGTAATCCTCAGGAGTGACCACCTCGACACGCATGATCGGCTCAAGGAGCTTGATGCCAGCCTTCTTGGACACTTCGCGGAATGCAGCCCGGGCGGCGATTTCAAAGGCCAGGACGCTGGAGTCAACGTCGTGGAAGGCCCCATCGATCAAACGCACATTAAAGTCGATGACCGGGAAGCCCGCCAGCACGCCGGTTTCGGCAACGCTTTTGAGACCCTTTTCCACGCCAGGAACATATTCCTTAGGCACCGCACCGCCGACAATTTCGCTTTCAAAGGTGAAGCCCGCACCGAGTTCACCGGGCTCAAACACGAGCTTGACGCGGGCGAACTGACCGGAACCACCACTCTGCTTTTTGTGGGTGTAGTCGATTTCGGCAACCTGGGTGACCGTCTCACGATAGGCCACCTGCGGCGCACCGACATTCGCCTCGACCTTGAACTCGCGACGCATACGGTCGACCAGAATATCGAGGTGCAGCTCACCCATCCCAGCGATCACGGTCTGACCGCTTTCCTCATCCGTGTAGACGCGGAAAGACGGGTCTTCCTGGGCCAGACGATTGAGGGCGATGCCCATCTTTTCCTGGTCCGCCTTGGTCTTCGGCTCGACGGACAGCTCAATCACAGGATCAGGGAATTCCATCCGCTCCAGGATCACAGGCTTCAACGGATCACAGAGCGTATCCCCGGTCGTCGTATCCTTGAGACCTGCCAGAGCAACAATGTCGCCGGCAAAGGCTTCCTTGATCTCTTCGCGGCTGTTCGAATGCATCTGGAGCATCCGGCCAACCCGCTCCTTCTTGCCCTTCACGGTGTTCAGCACCGAAGAGCCCGCCGTGATGGAACCGGAATAGATCCGGGCGAAGGTCAGGGAACCCACAAAGGGGTCATTCATGATCTTGAAGGCAAGCGCGGCAGTCGGCTCGTCGTCGGATGATCTGCGCTCGGTCGCCTCGTCACTATCCGGAAGAACACCTTTAATGGCCGGGACATCGAGGGGCGACGGCAGATAGTCGATCACGGCGTCAAGCATGGGCTGAACGCCCTTGTTCTTAAACGCGGAGCCGCACATGACGGGCACGAAAGTGCCGGCAATCGTCCCTTTGCGGATCAGCGCGCGCAGGGCATCCTCGTCCGGCTCATTGCCTTCGAGATAAGCTTCCATGGCCGCCTCATCGGCCTCCACGGCGGTCTCAATCATCTGGTCACGATACTCAGCAGCCTTGTCCGCGAGATCGGCCGGAATGTCTTCGTCCTGGAACGAAGCACCGAGGGATTCATCATTCCAGATGACCGCCTTCATGCGCACCAGGTCGACAAGACCTTTGAAGTCAGACTCGGACCCAATAGGCAGCTGGATCACAAGGGGCTTTGCACCCAAGCGATCAACGATCATCTCGACGCAGCGGTAAAAATCCGCACCCAGCTTGTCCATCTTGTTGACGAACACCATCCGGGGCACACCATATTTGTCGCCCTGGCGCCACACCGTCTCGGTCTGCGGCTCCACACCGGCATTGGCGTCAAGAAGCGCCACGGCGCCGTCGAGCACACGCAAGGACCGCTCAACCTCAATGGTGAAGTCCACATGGCCCGGGGTGTCGATGATGTTGATCCGCTTGCCATTCCAGAAGCAGGTCGTCGCGGCGGACGTGATCGTGATCCCGCGTTCCTGTTCCTGCTCCATCCAGTCC
>CAYUYV010000289.1:0-2006 GCA_964449455.1 uncultured Alphaproteobacteria bacterium
CCGACCAGTTCTGGGTGATCTTGCCGTCGGCATTCTTGTACCAGGAAGCGCAATCCTGGTCGGCCCAGACGGTCTTGCCCAGGTCCTTCTGGAGCTGGGTGTTAAAACGGGTCTGGGCAGCAGCCGACGGGGCCATGGCCTTGGCGCCCTCGCGTTCCAGGGCCTGAAGGGCCTTCACCACATACTCAACCTGCCGCTCCAGCATGAAGGTGATGGAGTTGTGGCCCAGATTGGTGTTGGGGCCATAAAGCACGAACAGATTGGGATAATCCGTCACCGTAATACCGAGATACGCTTCTGGCGCCTGGGCCCAGCGCTGGATCAGGCTTTGGCCGAACCGGCCAATAACGTCCACGGACCAATGCCAGCCCGTAGTCTCAAAGCCCGTCGCATAGACCAGCACATCATGCTCGTGCACTTGGCCATCGACCGTCTCAATGCCGGTTTCGCGGATGCGCGCAATGCCCTGTGTGACCAGGTCCACATGGTCCATCATCAGTGTCGGGTAGAAATCATCGCAGATCAGGATCCGCTTGCAGCCAATGGGATAATCCGGAATCAGCTTTTTTCGCAGCGTCTGATCTGGGATCTGGGCTTCAAGATGGTCCATGGCGATGCGCATATAGGCCGCACGCCCCTGCGGTGTCCAGGAAAATGCCTGCCAGAAGAAATAGTCCGCATTCTCATAGACCATGCGCCGGTTCATCTCGTTCAGCTCCAGGGCCTTTTCCGGCACGGTCAGAGCGAGGGCGAGCTGCTCCTGGGTGATGTTCTCGTCATTGCGGGGAATGACCCAGTTGGGCGTGCGCTGATAGACAGTGAGGTGCCCAGCTTCCTTGGCCACTTCCGGGATGAGTTGCACGGCACTGGCCGCGGAGCCGACCACACCGACGCGCTTACCGGCTAAGGGCACATCATGGTCCCAGCGCGCCGAGTGCATGGCGGGACCCGCGAAGCTGTCCCGGCCCGGAATATCCGGCCAGGATGGGCGGTTGAGCTGGCCCAGGGCGCCGATGATCGCATCCGCCTCAATGACGGTGCCGTCGGCAAGGGTGATATGCCAGACGGCATGGTCTTCCAGCCATTCGGCGCGGGTGGCAGCCAGCCCGAGACGCAGATGGGGCCCGAGCTGGAAGGTATCGACCAGTTCCTCCGCATAGCGCTGAACTTCCGTTGAGCTGGGGAACTGGCGGCTCCAGGACATGGAGGGTGCGAAAGAGAACTGGTACAGAACAACCGGCACATCGCAGGCACAGCCGGGATAGCTGTTCTCGTGCCAGACGCCGCCCACTTTGGGGTTGCGATCCAGCACGAGGACGTCCTGGAACCCGGCCTCGCGGAGTTTGATGGCGGCACACAATCCGCCAAGACCTGCGCCAATCACAACAACACGTTTGCCTGCCATGGGTGCTCTCCTCCCGATTATGGTCTGCGTGCCTTTAGACGTCAGGGTAGAAGTGGAGCGCGCCCATGGTCAATCGGTGCCGCAGAAGGGTTCAGTCCTTGGGCGCGTAGGCGGTGACCTTCACTTCAACCAGACCGCCATCGGGGTAAAGCCGGTCGATGTCGATTGCGGTCCAGGCCGGATAGGGCGCTTTCACATAGCGGTTTTTGACGGCCATGAAGGTTTCGATCTGGGAAGGCATGTCCGTGTGATAGGTGGTCATGTCGACGACCTGGTCCCAGCTGGCGCCGGAGGCTTCAAGGATGTCGCCGATGCGATCGAAGGTGCGGTCAAAGGCCTGTTCCATCCGCTCCGGGGTGAGCTCGGGCATCACGCCGTTTTCCAGTCGCACACCGGCCACCACGCCAGACAGATAGACAAAATCGCCGGCCCGGACGGCGGCGCTATAGCCGAAATCGAGCGAGCCTTCGGTGCCCTCGGGCACGATGGCCTCGCGGGCCGACTGGGCGAAAGCGGCACTGGCTGGCAGTGCGAGGGCCAGTGTGGTTGAGGCCAGTGTGATTGAGGCCAAGCCGGTCAGAGCGAGGCGGAAGGGGCTGTG
>CAYUYV010000290.1:0-1907 GCA_964449455.1 uncultured Alphaproteobacteria bacterium
TAGCTGTCCGACCGGATGGTGAGGAGGGCGAGAAGCGAGGTGTCGGCGGCGAGGAGATCCCGCAGAAGGGCCAGAAAGGTCTGGGCCTCGGCCCGCGCGTCTCCCTCGCTGGAGAAGAGTTCCTCCGCCTGGTCCACGGGCAGGACGAGGGTGGGCGGTGGTCCGTCATCGGTGGGGTCGAGGGCATCGCGCCGCGCCTGGAGGGCCTCAAGATGGGCGAGGATCGGGCCGGCGCCCCCGGCGATATGCTGGCGCAGCGTGGCCCGGGCCTGCGGAATGCCCGCGTCCTCCAGGGCCGTTTCCAGGGCGTGGAGGAGGCCCGTCTCGGGACTGGTCAGCACGGCCGTCCGGGGCCGGATGATGGGCAGGGGGAGGAAATTGCGGTCATCCCGCCCGAGCCGCGGCAGAAGGCCCGCGCGCAGAAAGGAGGACTTGCCCGCCCCCGAAGCGCCGAGCACCACCACCAGATGGCCGCCGCCCCTGGTGCGCAGGCGGCGCAGCAGATCCAGGCCGCCGGCGATGTCCCCGTCCCGGCCGAAAAAGATGCCGGCGTCCTGGGCCTCCAGGGGCTCAAGACCGCGATAGGGCGCGCGTTTGGGCTCATGCTCCGGCGGCCAGGGAAAGCTGACGGCATCGATGCCGGCCTTCAGGAGGCCCCGGCGCAGGCGCTCCAGATTGTCCGTGTGAAAATGGACGGTCTTCTGCTCCCGGCCCGGCGGAACGGTGACCTCGAAGGGCGTGGTGGGGCCGAGGGCTGCGAGGTCCAGATGCTGCCAGTCCTTGGCGAGCCAGGGCGGCGAGGTCACGTCCCGCTCGATGATGACGGGGAACAGGGGCTTGTTGAGACTCGCGGCGAGCTGCGCCTCCCACTGGCACCAGTCGCTGTCGATCCAGCCTTGCGAGATGAGGCAGATGACACCCTCACACCGGTCCGCCGCCTGGCGCAGGGCGTCCCGCCAACGCTCGCCCGGGGCAATGCCGGCGTCAGCGGTGAAATCCAGGAACAGGTCGTCCCAGCCATTGGCGCGCAGCCAAGCCTCAAGGGCCGCCGCTTCCGCGTTGTTGCCGCTCCAATGGCTGATGAAAAGCCGCGCCATGGCCGATCCCCCTCCACGCGCACCGTCAAATCGTATCTACAACCCTAGACGGCAGGCCCGCGGGTGGCAATACGGATCTGTAATGGTGCAGGGCGCGTGGTGAGGGCCTGGCGGACCGTCCGTTTACGCCAGGGCGCGGGCGGCGTCGCGGGCGAAATAGGTGAGGATGCCGTCGGCACCGGCCCGCTTGAAGGCGAGGAGGCTTTCCATCATCACCTTGTCCCGGTCGAGCCAGCCATTGGCGGCGGCCGCCTCCAGCATCGCGTATTCCCCGGAGACCTGATAGGCGAAGGTCGGGACCTGGAAAGCATCTTTCACGATGCGGACAATATCGAGATAGGGCAGGCCCGGCTTGACCATCACCATGTCCGCCCCTTCGGCGAGATCCTGCGCGACTTCGCGCAGGGCTTCGGCGCTGTTGGCCGGGTCCATCTGGTAGGTCTTCTTGTCACCGCGCAGCACGCCCGAGGAGCCGATGGCATCCCGGAACGGTCCATAGAAGGCCGAGGCATATTTGGCGGCATAGGACAGGATCAGAACATCCTGGTGCCCCTTGCTTTCGAGGGCCTGTCGCATGGCTCCGACGCGCCCGTCCATCATGTCGGAGGGCGCCAAAATCGTGCAGCCCGCATCGACCTGCACGAGGGCCTGACGCACAAGTGTCTCAACCGTCTCGTCATTCATGATGCGGCCCGACTCATCCAGGAGCCCGTCATGGCCATGGGACGTGTAAGGATCAAGGGCCACATCGCACAGCACGCCGATATCGGGCACCGCCGAGCGGATTGCCGAGGTGGCGCGGCACACGAG
>CAYUYV010000291.1:0-1885 GCA_964449455.1 uncultured Alphaproteobacteria bacterium
TTCCTCGCAGCAAACTTCTCCGAAATCCCATTCGATGAAGAAGACACAGCGCCCGGCCAGGATGTCCGTATCCAGAACCTGAACGAGCGCAGTGACACGGTGATTGCACCGGACGAGACCGGCGAGCTGACCCTTTCGGTGATCGGCCGCTTCGACTCCGGCACGGGTGAAGGCGGTTCGGAAGTCGTGACCTTCGACGCCAGCACCGGCCGGATGTTCATCACCAATGGTGAAGAGGACCGGATCGACATTGTCGATATCAGCGATGCGGCCAATCCGGTTGCTGTTGGCGCCATCGACCTGACCACCATTGAAGGCTTTGGCGGTCTGAACTCCGTGGCCGTGAGTGAAGGCCTCGTCGCCGTCGCCATCGAAAACGACGACGCCAGCCAGAACGGCTTCATCGCCTTTTACGACGCGGACGGCGGTTTCGTTGACCTCGTGGAGGCCGGAAACCTGCCTGACAATGTGGTCTTCGCCGATCCCAATAAGGTCCTGGTGGCCAATGAGGGCGAGCGCGATGACTTCTCCGCCGAGGACGATCCCCTGGGCAGCGTTTCCATCATCTCCTTCGAGCGCGTCATCGTTTCGAACGACACGGGCGACCATCTGAATCTGGCCCTCGTCGACTCAAACCTCCTGACCTTCGAAGCTTTTGATGATCAGGCTGATGCTCTGAGCGCTGCCGGCGTCCGTCTGTTCCCGGATGCAGCATCCCTGTCCCAGGACCTGGAGCCGGAATATATCGCCGTGGCCCCGGACGGTCAGACAGCCTTTGTCAGCCTGCAGGAAGCCAACAGCGTCGCGGTGGTGGACCTCATCAATGAGGAAATCACCGACATCCTGCCCCTGGGCGTGAAGGATCACAGCCTGCCGGGCAATGGCTTCGATGCCTCCGACCGGGACGGCACGATCAACATTCAGCTTCAACCGACCTTCGGCCTCTACCAGCCGGACTCCATCGCCAGCTTTGAAGTGAATGGCGAGACCTTCTTTGTGACCGCCAATGAAGGCGACGCCCGTGACGAAGACGATCGGGTCGGTGATCTGGTCCTCGACCCGGACGCCTTCCCGAATGCCGAGGAGCTGCAGGACGATGCCGTTCTGGGCCGCCTCGAAGTCTCCACGATTGATGGGGACACGGATGGTGACGGCGACTTCGACGTCCTGTTCTCCTACGGCGCCCGCTCCTTCTCCATCTACAGTGCGGCCGGCGAGCAGGTCTTCGACAGCGGCGACGATTTCGAGCGCATCACTGCCAACCAGATCCCGCAATTCTTCAACACCAATGACGGTGTCACGGAGAATTTCGACAGCCGCTCCGACGCGAAGGGGCCTGAGCCCGAAGCAATCGATGTGGGCGTGATCGGCGATCAGACCTACGCCTTTATCGGTCTGGAGCGCACCAGCGGGATCATGGTCTACAATGTGACGGACCCGGAAAATGCGACTTTTGTCGACTTCCTCTTTGCAGAAGAAGACGTCGCTCCGGAAATCATCACCTTCGTGCCCGCCGATGAGAGCACCACGGGCCGCCCGATGCTCCTGGTGGCCAATGAGGTGAGCGGCACCACCACCCTGATCGACATCGCCGTCCAGCCTTCCATCCTGGACATCGCAGCGGACAATCCGGATTTCTCGATCCTGGTGCGGGCGCTCGAGGCCGCGGACCTCGTTGACGCCGTGGCTGGTCTTGAGAACGCAACCGTGTTCGCACCGACCAATGATGCCTTCGCGCAGCTCGCGGTGGATCTCGGCTTTGAAGGTGATACCTCGGACGAGGACGCCGTATTCGGTGCCATCGCCGATGCCCTGGCCGGTCTCGCCGAAGATGGCGATCCAATCCCTGTCCTGCGCAATGTCCTGCTCTACCACGTGGCGCCGG
>CAYUYV010000292.1:0-1857 GCA_964449455.1 uncultured Alphaproteobacteria bacterium
GCGGATAGTGGTCGGCCACCCTAAACCAGCAGGCGGCTTTCAAGGTCGGTGAGGGTTTGGGCCGACAAGCCGACGGGGCCTGTCAGGAAGGCTTCGATGGAGCCGTGCTCCTTCTCGATCAGGTCAAGAAACGTTTCAATATAGGCGAGCTCGACCGTAAAGATTGGAATCAATGCGTCTACGGACCAGTTGCCAAGGGCGGACACATCAATGGCCTGGGGAATGCGAGCCCTGATATTGGCCTCCAAGACCATCTCTCGGGTGAGAAGAAAGTCGCTGATGATATCGTCTCGGGAAACACCGAGAATACCCTGGATCAGCGCACAGACCACTCCTGTGCGGTCCTTACCGCCGCTACAATGCACGATCATGGGATAGGTTGACGGCTCGGTCAGTGCCTCGAAAATCACGCGATAGGCCGCAAGGGCCGTTGGCAGACGGACAAAATCCCGGTAGAGTCCGATCATGATCTCACGGGTCTTGGCGGCATCGAGGATCGCCTCGGGATCTGCCAGGACCCGTTCCAAGGTGTTTGGACCGGCTTCATCATGGAGCAGTGGTGCGCTCACGATTTTCGGTGCATCGCCCCATTCAGCCCGTGTCGGTGCGAGCTGGCTCTCGCGATCGCGGCGCAGATCGAAAATCACACGCGGGCTGATCTGTTGGAGGATGCTCAAATCCCCGTCCGTCAGGTCAGACAGACGGGCGGAGCGGAAGAGCTGTCCCGTTTTCAAGGTTGCCCCGTCCTTGGCGGCATAACCACCGAAGTCGCGAAAATTTTGTGCGCCCACAAGGGCGTACCGCGTGCGCCGTTCCAAACTGTCCATGCCAAGCCCTCCCACACGAAATCCGAAAGACACTATACTCCAGTGATCCCGTTGGGCCGAAATTCCGTCTTCGGTGGAAACGGCGCGAGCGCGCGCTCAAGGTGGGACACCCTATTTCGACCCGTCGGCCTTTCTAAACTCTGCCGTCCGTGCAAGATCGATGGGCAAGCAAGGGGAGGCACACATGTCCGCACAACATCTTTTTGATATTTCGGGAAATGTCGCCGTTGTCACGGGGGGAACGCGCGGCATTGGCGAGATGATCGCGCGGGGCTTCGTCCGCGGCGGCGTAAGGACCTATATCACCTCGCGCAAGGCCGATGCAGTATCCGCCATGGTCGCAAAGCTCAGCGAGGAAGGGCATTGCGAGGGTATTCCCTCCGATCTTTCGAATATGGAGGGCGTCATCGCCTTCGCCGAGTGGATCGCAGCGCGCGAACCGAAGATCGACATTCTCGTGAACAATGCCGGCGCGGCGTGGGGCGAACCCATTGAGACCTTTTCCGAAGCGGGCTGGGACCGGGTGATGGATCTCAATGTGAAGGCCACCTTCTTCCTGACCCAGCAATTGCTGCCGCAACTGCGCGCCGCTGCGACAGAGAAAGGGCGCGGCCGGATCATCAATATCGGCTCGGTTGAAGGGTTCCTGATGCCCGTGGCGCCAGGAAATTTTGCCTATCCCTCCAGCAAGGCGGCGGTCCATCACTTGACGCGCTCCCTCGCCCGCGAATTCGCGCCCGACAAGATCACAGTGAACGCGATCTCGCCCGGCCCCTTTGAAAGCAAGATGACGGCTTACATGCTGGGCACGGAGGAAGGCCGGAGGGCGGCAAGTGCCAGCGTGCCCCTGGGGCGTATCGGCTCTGAGGACGACATGATTGGTCTGTCCACGTTTCTTGCCTCGCCCGCTGCGGACTATATCACCGGCGTCTCCATCCCCCTTGATGGCGGATTGGTGAATTGCGCCAGTCTGATGGGCTAGTGTCGTGGATCAGAAGTCCGCATGAGAAGTCCCGGCACGTCCGTCTGC
>CAYUYV010000293.1:0-1787 GCA_964449455.1 uncultured Alphaproteobacteria bacterium
TCCGCATGAGAAGTCCCGGCACGTCCGTCTGCGGACTTCTGATCCACGACACTAGGGCGACAGGGCCCCGTTGTCAGCGACATGTTTGGCGCAAGGATCGCCCCCCTCATCCTCCAACGAGCGCGCGTGCGCGCGGCACAGTGGGCGATACGCTCAGTGATGGCAGGACGGCGTTTGCGCTCGCCCACTTTCATGGAGCTTATATTCGCATGCCGTAAGGACCAGAACACAAAGAGACAGGCCGGCCGCCGTTAGCACCGTTCCGGTCCATCCCCCCAAACCATAGGCCGCCGCGCCCAGCCAGCTTCCCATGCCGCCACCGACAAACATCAGTGTAATGTATAAACTCATCAGCCGGGTCCGGACCTCCGGCACTTCCCGCAAGGTTGTCATCCGTCCCGTCACGTCGATCATCGGCCCGGCCACGCTGGTGACGGCAATGGGCAAAAGCAGCCACCACCAGGACTGACCAGCAAGCGCAAGCGACAGCACGCCGACAAACTGGATCATGGCCATCACGAGACGCACACGGGCCGGTCCGTTCCGGTCCGCGATGCGGCCAAGAGCCGGGGTGGTAATGAGGTTGAGGGCCGAAAAGGCTGCAAGATAGCCAACCACATCCGTCCCCAGGCCAATCTCGTCACTGGTGAGGTGTAACCCGATACCCATCCAGAATGCCAGGAAAACAGCGAAGCTCAGACCCTGAATCACCCCGGAAACCATGACCCGGTGATGGTGGGACACCAATGTCACGAGAGAGGTGAGAAGACCCAGATAGCTCGTCCTTGCGTGGTCATCCGTGGGCCCCTCATCCTCCTCCATGATGAGCGGCAGGAAAATCAGCGCCAGCACCATCAGTGCCGTGGCCAGGACGTAAACAGTGCGCCAGCCGAATATTTCAGCCACGACGCCGCTTCCCGTTCGGGACAACAGCACGCCGGCGACAACCCCGGTGGTGAGGATGGCGGTCACGGAGCCGAGGCGATCGACCGGAACACGTTTGGACGCGTAAGCCGGCAGCAGATAGGGCGTTACGGTGAAGAAGCCGAGCGCGGTCGATGCGGCGACGAAGACCCAGAATGATTGGACGACGGCCATCGCCGCAAGCGACAGGACTTGCGCTGCGAGACACACAACAACCAGCTTGCGATTGCTGATCCGATCCCCCAAGGGCAGAAGCAACAGCACGCCCAATGCGAGGGCGATCTGGTTCAGCGCGGGGACTGCGCCAACCATGGCGGCATTCACCTCAAAACTGGGGGCGACCCGCCCGATAATGGGGTGAATGTAATACGCGTTGGCCGTGACAATTGACGACGCGATTGCAAGGAAAATGACCGCTCGCCGGCTGAGAGTTGCGCGTTCCGTCATCCACTGACCGTCACCTTCATTTCATTGGCTTACTGATTTGCGCCAACACCGAATGGGTTGGGACCAAAGGCGCCGCAAGGCACACGACACCATCTGACAGCGCGGCGTCAATCGCCAGGCCGGCACGACCAAACCGATTGTCAAAACGAGCATTGTGTCTTCAAGATTGCCCCGTTTCCGCAAAACCCCGAGGGCGCCTCTCACGGTCCAGAGATCCTCAAGCCCGCATCTGCGCACGCCCCCCCTTTTAACCTTCGAGCCGAAAGCTCCACTCGAAACAATGGCTTGCTCGTGGTTTGACCGAAACATTTGCGTTCGCACGTGCCGTCCAAGGGATGCAATTGTTTCGGTCAAACCACTCGTGTGGCGGGTCAGGCATTCGCCCGAATGATCGGCAGGCTCCGTCGCGAATGCCT
>CAYUYV010000294.1:0-1676 GCA_964449455.1 uncultured Alphaproteobacteria bacterium
GGTCTTCCGCAAGCGGACCTTCAGGTCCGCGAGTTTCTCCGCCCCCGCCCCTTTCTCCACAAGCTTCGGCGGGAAGGCCATATCCTCGTCGATGAGGAAAATCAGGCAGGGCAAATCCCGCTCCCGGGCCCGAAGATACTCCATCTCCGTCAGGGAGGTATCGAATCCCTCGACGAGCCGGCCGTAGCGGTGTCCAAAAAGGCCAACAAACACGTCGGCGCGGTCAACCATCGCCATGGAGGTTTCCAACGTGGTCTGCGGACCAGCCGTTGTGTGCTCCATCATTTCGGTGGGCAAAAAGCCAGCACGCAGGCAGCCCTTCAAGACAGCGTCGCGATACGTCTCCAGGTCTGTCCATGTACTGGAGACCATGACCACTGGGTTTTCTCTGCTCATTCCCATCCCCATCCCCTTTGAGCCGGTACGCAACAGGGCATCGACACGCATTGCGATTTTACGTGCCCATGGCGGGTTTACCAGCCTTGGCGGCGCAACCTTGCAAAGCCTCAGCGTGGGTGGCACATAGGCGCAAGGAAACGAGGCCCAACCGTTGGGAGACGCCCATGAAAGCGCGTGTGCATGTGTCGCTGAAGGCTGGGGTGCTGGACCCGGAGGGCAAGGCAATTGCCCAGGCGCTGGACCGGCTCGGCTTTGCCGGCATCGGCGCGGTGCGCAAGGGCACCTTTTTCGACCTGGAACTGACCCATGATGATCGCGCCAAGGCGCAAGCCGATGTGACGGCCATGTGCGAGCAATTGCTCGCCAACACGGTCATCGAAGCCTATTCCATCGAGATCGCGCCATGAGCTTTACCGCCGGCGTCATCGTTTTTCCGGGGTCGAACTGTGACCGGGACGTGGCCTGCGCGTTGACCCTGGTGACGGGCAAGCCGACGGCAATGGTCTGGCACGGGGAAACGGATCTGCCGCCCCTCGACCTCATCGTGCTGCCCGGCGGTTTTTCCTATGGCGATTACCTGCGCTGCGGCGCCATTGCCGTGCACAGCCCGATCATGGACGCCGTCATCGCCCGGGCCAAGGCGGGCACGCCCGTGCTCGGCATCTGCAATGGCTTTCAGATGCTCACCGAGACGGGGCTGCTGCCCGGCGTGTTGATGCGCAATCGGGACCTCACCTTCGTGTCCCGCACCGTGGATCTGAGTGTCGCCAATCCGGACACGATCTATACCCGTGCCTATGGGGCCGGACAGACCCTGCGCATCCCAATCGCCCATCACGATGGAAACTATCTGGCCGATGACGAGACCCTTGACCGGCTGGAGGGGGATGGGCACGTGGTGCTGCGCTATCAGGGAACGAACCCCAACGGCTCGGCCCGGGACATTGCGGGCATTACGGACGAAACGGGCCGCATCATGGGCCTGATGCCCCATCCGGAACGGGCCGTGGAGCCCGAGCATGGCTCGAGCGACGGGCGCGGCCTGTTCGACAGCCTGGTCCACGCGTTCGGCTGAGCCCGCGCGCCACCGCCATCAAGGGAGACCTGCCCCGTGACCGCCGCTTCCGCCGCCATCACCCCGGACCTCGTGGCCGAGCATGGACTGTCCCCGGACGAATATGGCGTGATCATCCGCAGCCTGAACCGGGAGCCGAACATCACCGAACTCGGCATTTTCTCGGTCATGTGGTCCGAGCACTGCTCTTATAAATCCTCCC
>CAYUYV010000295.1:0-1592 GCA_964449455.1 uncultured Alphaproteobacteria bacterium
CCATCGGCCACGAGGCCCGAGCCCATGCCCCGGAAATTGGACTGGATCAGGGAGACCATCATGCCGGTCTTGTCCGCGACGGTCAGATAGGTCGTGTCACCATCTTCAAGCTTCGGCGCACCCGGTCCCAGGTTCCTCAGTGCTCGGTCTGGATTGATCAGCGCACGGCGCGTATCCGCATAGGCCTCGGAGATGAGGCCGGCAAGGGGCGCGCGCGCGAAATCCGGATCGGCGTAGTACCGGGCCCGGTCCTCAAAGGCGAGACGCTTGGCCTCGACCATCAAATGCAATGCCTCCGGATGGCCAGGACCCATGGACTTCAGGTCGTAGGCTTTCAGCATCTGGAGCATCTGAAGCGCAGCCACCCCTTGGGTGTTGGGCGGCAATTGGTAGACGTCATAGCCCCGATAGTTGACGCTCAAGGGCTCGACCCAGGTGCTTTCATGGGCCGCGAAGTCCTCAAGGGTCAGATCGCCGCCGATGCGGGCGAAATAGCCTGCCATGGTCTGGGCCAGTTCGCCCTTGTAGAACGCGTCCCGACCCTTCTGACCAATGATTTCATAGGTGCGGGCCAGGTCTGGATTGCGGAAAATCTCGCCTTCGGCCGGCGCCTTGCCATCCACCAGATAGGTGGCTTTTGCGTTGTCGAACTCCTCGAACAGGGGGCCGTAGATCTCACGGGCCCGGGCGAAACGGCGGAAATTCATGGCCCAGTAATGGCCGATCACCTGGGACATGGGAAAGCCGTCCCGGGCATAGCCGATCGCGGGGGCGAGCACTGCGCTCATCGGCAAGGTGCCGAACCGGTCATGGAGCGAGAACCATCCGCCCACGGCGCCGGGCACCGTGACCGACAGGCTGCCCACCGGGGGCAGGCTGGTTCGTGTGCCAAGCTTTGCCTTCAGGTCCTCCAGCGAGCGCCCCTTGGGCGAGCGGCCCGACGCATTGAGGCCATAGAGCCGCCGGGTCTTTGGGTCCCAGACAATGGCGAAGAGATCGCCGCCGATGCCGCAGCCCGTGGGCTCCATCAACCCCAGCGCCGCATTGGCCGCGATGGCCGCGTCGACGGCATTGCCACCGGCCTTGAGCACATCGATGGCAATCTGGGAGGCGAGGGGATGGGCGGTCGCTGCCATGCCGTTTTGCGCAATGACCGGGGCCCGCGTGGCGAAGGGCAGGCCCACAATCCGGTCTCCGCCGTTCAAGCTCGGGCTCTGGGCCAGTGCGCCGCTGTCGAGGCTTTCCATGGTCATCCCTCCGATCAGGCCGGCCAGCCAGAGGCTGCTGACACTGAGCGCCTTGCGCATCATTCGTCCAATCCCGCCGCTGTCCGGCATGGCCGTTCTCCTGGTGTTGTTGATGGTCCTATGGCCTTTGACGCTATCAGCCCGGGCCGCGAGGGCAAACCGGCCCTTGAGGGCCCACTTTTTGGAGTCCGAGGGGTGCGCAAAACAGCTTGGGATGGTGAAATACGCATTGATGATTTTGCGGCAGAACTGGGGCTGGACAAGCATACCCTTGCGCCCTATACCTCTCATCCCGCCAACACGGGTCGTTCGACCCGCGCCCAGGTAGCTCAGTTGGTAGAGCAA
>CAYUYV010000296.1:0-1575 GCA_964449455.1 uncultured Alphaproteobacteria bacterium
AAAGCCGTGCCTGAAGCTTTAGAGGGCGGCGGCCCGCTCAAAGGCCGGGCGGGCCTTCAGAGCTTCAAAATAGGCCTGGAGCCGGGGATGGTCATCGCCGATGAGGCGCACGAGGCTGGCCAGGTGCAGGTCATAGCCAATGGCGATGTCGGCAGCCGTGAACGCATCACCAGCCACATGCTGGGTCTCTCCCAGGCGCTTCTCAAGCAGATCGAAAAGGACGGTGGTGCGCTCCCGGCCTTCTTCGGCCATTTGCGGGATGCGGCGCTCTTCCGGGCGCAGGAAGGTGTGGGAAAGGACCTGCACGATGGGCGCTGCAGCCGTCGCTTCGGAGAAATGCAGCCATTGCAGGAAGGGGCCGCGGCCCGCCTGCCCCGGTTTCGGCCCCAAGCGGCCCTCCGGATCCCGGGTCTCGAGGATGTATTCAATGATGGCCGTCGATTCCCACAGGATCATGCCATCCAAGTCGACCGCGGGGACCGAGCCCAGGGGGTGGATGGCGAGATAGGCCGGGCTTTTGAGGGAGTCGTCGGAAAACGGGCGCTTTTGGCAGTCATAGGCCTCGCCCAGCTCCTCAAGCAGCCAGAGAATCCGCAAAGACCGGGCATTGCTGCAATGGTGCACAGTGATCATGGCCGCTCTCCTTCAAAATGGGGCTTTGTTGAAGCGTAGCGGTCCGGCGCAGCCCGTGGAAGAGCCAGCATCACGCGAGGACGCCAGGGGGGGACGCCAGGGGGGGGGAAGCCAGGGGGGGAAGCCCGGGGGGAGGGGATGGACCGCACTTGCTGGACCGCCCTGGAAGCGTTGGTGGTCTGGAAGCGGTGGTGGTCTGGAAGCTGGGGGGGACCCGGTCTCAGTGTGGCTCAAGCCCCTTGCACGGCTCTCCCGATCCCGATATATCCCCTGTCTCACCCGGCTCGCCGGGCTTCGGACGCGTAGCTCAGTGGGAGAGCACTACGTTGACATCGTAGGGGTCGCTGGTTCAATCCCAGCCGCGTCCACCATTCAAGCCGGTCCCGCCCGTCGGCGGGATCAATCGCCCCGGTGGGGCGATTGAAGGCGAGAATGCCCCGAGCCCCCGCGAGGGGCCGCGGCCAAGAATTTCAGCCCAGTGTGGATCGATGGCAGGCGCAGGATTCCCGGAGAGCTACGCTCGCTGGCCCAGCCGACGGCCTTCGGCTGTCAAATCGGTCCGGTGGACCGATTTGAGCCTTTGATGCCCAGAGCGCTTGGCGCAGGGGCCACAGCTACACTCTCCTGAACACTGTTTCCGGGCTGCAGGGCCTTCTCCCGCAAAGAATTGGACGCGGCCGGCATTAGGTCCCCATGACCATTCAACGCGCCATCAAGAACGGGCGGATTTCCGCCAACAAGAACCATGCCGGGGCCTACGAGATCGACCCCGCCGAACTCCACCGGGTGTTCCCGCCCGCGTCCCGTGAGACATCCCAGGAGACTCCCCACGAGACACCCAAGGGACACGCTGTGACGGTCCATGAGCTGGAACGATTGCGCCTCGAACTTGCCGCCAAGAATGAGCAGCTCGGCTCCCTTGATGCTGAACGCCGCAGGGAG
>CAYUYV010000297.1:0-1565 GCA_964449455.1 uncultured Alphaproteobacteria bacterium
CTTCGGAGCAGCCGGCTTCGGAGCGGCAGCCTTGGCCGTGGTGGTCGGCGCGACCGGCTTGAGAGCGGCCGGTGTCGCCGGGGCCATCGGAGCCATCATCGGCTTGATGGGAGCAGGAGCCGGAGAAACCGGAGCCTTCGGCGTCATGATCGGCTCGACGTTATCAGCCTTGGCAACATCAGCCTTGGCAACATCAGCCGTGGCGACTGGGTCTGCGAGCTTGGGCGCTTCGACCGTCCGCATGGCCGGCGTAGCGGTATCCGTGGACCCGATCTGGACCTCTTCGATCCGCTCGGCGCGACGTGCAATTTTGTCGGCCGCGATAAGGATCTCGCGCACGTCTTTTTCGGTCTGACCGAAATGGGCCTGCAGGTTCAGGACCCGCTTCTGCAGACGGCTGACATCGTCGAGCATCAGGCCGGTCTCTTTGTGGATGACCTGGGCCTGTTCGCGCATCTGGGCATCCTTCAGAACACCGCGAACGGTGTTGAGGGTCGCCATGAGCGTGGTCGGAGACACGATCCAGACGCGGGCACGGAAGCTCTTCTCCACGACATCGGGGAAGTTTGCGTGCAGCTCGGCATAGACAGACTCGGACGGCAGGAACATCAGGGCCGACTCGGCGGTGTCACCGGCAATGATGAAACGCTCGGCGATGTCCACGACGTGCTTGAGCACGGCGTTACGGAAGCCGCGTTGGGCGTTCGCGACAGCGACATCATCCTTGGCTTCCCGCAGCACGTGATAGGTGTCGAGCGAGAACTGGGAGTCGATAACGATCGGGCCCGGAGGGTTCGGCAGCTCGATCAGGCAATCCGCCTTGCGGCCATTCGGCAGCACTTTGCCGAAGCTGTAAGCGGACGGCGGCAGGCTGGTGGTCACCAGATCCTGCATCTGCAGCTCGCCGAAGAGGCCCTTGCTGCGGTTGCCCGTCAGCATGTCCTGGAGCGAAGTCACATTGCCGGACAGCGTGGCAATGTTCTTCTGCGCCTCGTCGATCATGCTGAGGCGGCTCTGGAGCTGGTGAAGGGTGTTCGTCGTGCGATCGGTCTGCTCCGTAAGGCTACGGCCCATATAGAGCTTCACGGCATCAAGACGCTCCTCGAGCGCCTTCATCATGCCGGCCTGGCTGCGGTTCTGCGCTTCGGCCAGCTGGCTCATGCGTCCCGCCAGATCGGACGTGGACGACATCAGGTTCTGAACGCTCTGCTCAATATTATCGGCGCGCATTTCATGAATGCGCTGAGCTTCGAGCTCTTGATCCGTGGGCCCCCGGCGCGTCCGCAGGAACACCACGCCCGCAATGATCGTGCCCGCCAACACGATCGCGGCTGCCAACACCCAAACTCCCATCGGGTCAATCCTTTCTTTTGAGACGACTTGTGCTTTGTCGAAAGAAACGAGCGTGGCGGCAAATCCCTCACCCGGCCCCACACTGCCCCTCTTCGATACTCCCGCCAACCTTGACCATAATGCGGCAACAGCTTATGTCGCCGCCATGATCGTACGCCCGATTATCCACGTCCCGGACCCTCGCCTCAAGACAGTTTCCGACGCAGTCGAGC
>CAYUYV010000298.1:0-1491 GCA_964449455.1 uncultured Alphaproteobacteria bacterium
GCTGGGAGATCAAAAGCTCGTCCACATCGACGCCCAGCTTGCGGGCATAGACCGGGTCGAGGGCATGCTCGGCATCGACAAAGGCGGCAATACCGCCAGCCCTTTGGGCCTCCGCCACACAATGGAGGGCAAGTGTGGTCTTGCCGGAGGATTCAGGGCCATAAATCTCGATGATCCGCCCCCGGGGCAGCCCGCCAATGCCAAGGGCCACATCAAGGCCCAGGGAGCCCGTCGAGACGGCCTCCACTTCCATCACATCGCGCTGGCCGAGCTTCATGACCGAGCCCTTGCCAAAGGCGCGGTCGATCTGACCAAGGGCGGCCTCTAATGCCTTTTGCTTATCCATAGGGTCCTTTTCCGCAAAGCGGATGACATTGTTCGACAGCGCTGGGTTCGACATCGCTGGGTTCGACATCGTTCGCTCCTTATTTCACAGGCCCCGAAGACGTGCAAAGGGCGGTTCGGCGCCGCTCGATGTGCGCCTTTTGTTCCACCCCACACCCGATCATGCAAGAACATTTTTAAACTGTTGATTTTTCTATTATTTAACACCCATGTTCATGTCTTAACCCAATTTTGTTCCAACACAAAGGGCCGGCCCGCTTCGCCCGCATGAAGCGAGCGGAGCCGGCGAATCGCACAAGGAACAAGGCCTGATCAGCATTCGTGAATGGGCGCGGAGACGGTCTGGCGCATCCGCTCGACGCTCTCCAGGCAGGCCTTGCGGCTGTCGAACGGGCTTGGGGCCTCCCCCATGACGGTGCCGTCGGCCATGGCCAGTCGCCACCACCATTGGGATGCACCGTCCTGGTAGACTTCGAAATGAAGGGCTGGCTTGCGCAGGACGAAATCCTGCACCGGCTCACTGGGTCGGGCCATATGGTCAATGGGCAGATCACGCATGGCGGCACCTCTTCACCCGGGTGGCCCACGCCCCAACAACAGTTATCCCCGCTATTCAGGCTGGGCTCGGAAAGATCTCCAAACGGTTAACGCGCGCCCGTGCACGCAAACGCGCCGTGGCGGCGCGGGAGAAATCGTCAGGGGGGCGAAGATCTGTCTGGGGTCTTTTCAAGAAATGCCCGGATGAGAGCGACGCCGGCCTCGCGCAGCGTGGTGTGAGAGCATTGGCCCGTCATGGGCGAAATCGCCCGCGCCGGGGGCCGGGCCGGGGTCGCTCCGGCTCCGCCTCTCCGCTCCTTCCCGGCCCGCCCCCCGGCGCTCCTGCCTGCTGGCCTGTTAGGGCCGACCTCGGGCACACCGGAAACCCAGATAGTCGTACCGGCCGTCAGGCGAGTGCGCGTAGCGGTACGCCGCCCGGACGTACCTGGCATCGCTGCTCCAGGAGCCGCCGCGGACCGCGCGTCTGGTTGGGCGCTCCGCGCTGCCTTGAGGGTCGGCGGGGTCCGTGGCAGGGCCTGGGCCATAGGGCCGCATATCATCCGCACACCACTCCCAGACATTGCCCAGCATGTCGTAAAGGCCCCATGG
>CAYUYV010000299.1:0-1482 GCA_964449455.1 uncultured Alphaproteobacteria bacterium
GTTTGACCTTTACCGGGTACCAATTTAGGATAAGATGGACAAACGAGCAGGACTTCTGGCCTGGGCCCGCGCCTTTGATGAGCAGGAGCTGAGTGTAAAGGCCTACTGTGCCGAGGCCGGGGTATCGGTAGCCAAGTTCTACTACTGGCGTCGGCAGCTTAGCGAGTCCGTTGAAGAGTCGGCCACCTTTGTGCCTTTGCAGGTAAGTGCGCCCGGGCCTTCGGTTCTGGTCTTGCGTCTGCCCGGCGGGGTGGAGATAGCCTGTTCGCATCTGGATCAGGCCCGCCTGATTGAACTGGCTGTGGAACTCGACCGGCAGTATGCTCAGCTTTAGCAGCCGCCAGCGTTATTTTCTCTACGGCGGGCCCACCGATATGCGCAAGGGCTTCGCTGGCCTGAGCGGTCTGGTGCGCCGGCACCTGGATCATGAGTTGCTCAGCGGCGACGTGTTCATTTTCATCAATCGGCGGCGCGATCGCATCAAGTTGCTGATGTGGGATGCCACAGGCTTTGCCTTGTACTACAAGCAACTCGAGCGGGGCACCTTCGAGTTGCCGCCCGAGGCTCAAAATGGCTCCCTGGAGCTGAACTGGTCCGAACTGGTCATGCTGCTGGAAGGCATCGAGATCCGGTCGATAAAACGCAGGAAAAGGTACCGACAAGCGGGTTGATTTTCGTATTTTTTGGGCGTGGAAGCGATGGTGTCCAAGGCGGAATACGATGAGTTGCGCGGCAAATATGAGGCCCTGCGTCACGAGCTCGATCAGCTCAAGCGCCTGATCTTCGGCAGCAAGCGTGAGCGTTTTGTCGAGGCTCAATCTCCTGAACAACTGGCCCTGGCTTTGGGAGGGGAGCCCGTGGACGCCCCCGACCAGGAGACCGAAACGATCACCTACCAACGAAGCAAGCAAAAGAAACATCCCGGGCGTACAGCCCTGCCTGAGAACATTCCCACCGAGGATATCATCATTGAGCCCGAGGAAGACACCTCCGGCATGGAGTTGATCGGCGAGGAAGTTACCGAGACGGTGGATTACCGGCCGGGCGTTTTGCTCAAGCGGCGCTATATCCGTCGTAAGTATGCCCGCAAGATGCAAGCCGATGATGAGTCCGCCATCCTGATCGGGGAGATGCCGGCCCGGCCCATTCCCAAGGGCATTCCCGAAGCCGGGCTGCTGGCTCATCTGATCGTATCGAAGTATGTGGATCACCTGCCGTTTTACCGCCAGATCGAACAATTCAAGCGCAATCACGGCTGGGTCATCCACTCCTCGACCCTCAACGACTGGTTTGCCGCCTGCTGCTCACTGCTCGATGCGCTTTACCAGACGCACCGGCGCCGGGTCCTGGACACAGATTATCTTCAGGCCGACGAATCCCCGATCAAGGTGCTGGACTCCGAAAAGAAAGGCAAGACCCACCAGGGGTATCAGTGGGTGTATCGCAACCCGCTGAACGGCCTGGTCTTGTTTGACTACCGTA
>CAYUYV010000300.1:0-1478 GCA_964449455.1 uncultured Alphaproteobacteria bacterium
TTGCGGCGCCAGAGTACCTCTAGGTCTCCGGCGCTGCGCTTGCGCCATCGCCCGGCATCGCTGAGATCGGCAGGTTGCGGAACATCGCCTTGGCGGCCGCGAGGATGTTGCTCAGCCCCCCGTTAATTGGTCCAAAAGCTGCTGGAGTCTGATTTCCTCTGAAGCGCTCCCCATGTTTGGTCCACCCGGCTGGAGAATTTCCGGGTTTCAACATGGTCTCGGCCGATCGGCCGAGACCATGTTCATCAGCACGGCTGGGGGCTTTTGGCCCAAAGCGCTGTGCGGACGCACATGGTTATAGTCTCTACGCCATTCCTCCATCTTCCGCTTGGCATCGTCAAGGCTCAGGAACCAGTGGGCGTTCAGGCATTCCGCACGGAACTTGCCGTTGAAGGACTCGATGAAGGCGTTGTCCGTAGGCTTGCCAGGCCGTGAGAAATCCAGCGCCACATCGTTTTGATACGCCCACAGATCGAGATCCCGAGACACGAATTCCGGGCCATTGTCTGCCCTGATCGATTTGGGATAGCCATGGCGCCGACAGGCCCGCTCCAGAGTCTCCACCACATCCTCGCCGCGATAACTGAAACGCGGATCGACGACGGGCGCATAGCGCGAGAACGTATCCACGACCGTCAGAACACGCAGCTTGCGACCTGTCGCCAACTGATCATGTACGAAGTCCATGGCCCAGGTCTCATTGACCGTGGTCGGCTCTGTCCGATCCTCTCGCAGCTTGGCCTTCACGCGGCGCTTGGGCACCTTATTCCTCAGCTGCAGCCCCAATTCTCGATAAAGCCGATAGACCCGCTTGGCATTCACGTCCCACCCCTCGCGTCGCAAAAGCACATGAATGCGCCGATACCCATAGCGTACGTGGGTCTCAGCAATGGACTTGATACGATGTTTGAGATCGGCCTGATCGCCAGCGCGCGACCGGTATCGGTGCGAGGAGCGCTGCGCTTGCAAGACACGGCAGGCGCGCCGTTCACTGACCTTCCAGACAGTGATCAACTCCCGGACCAACATGCGCCGGCGATCAGGCCTTAAAGCTTTCGTTTGACGACGTCCTGCAGCATCGCTCGATCCAGGGACAGATCCGCCTCCAGGCGCTTGAGCTTCTCGTTCTCGTCCTCAAGCTGCTTCAGACGCGTTCGGCGGGAAAACGATTCACTGGATTGTTTGCATTCCCGCCTCACTCTCAGACGGCATCAGACCGGCGTACTTCTTCCGCCAGACATAGAAGGTCGCCTCGGAAATCCCGTTTCCGCTACAATCGATCCACTGGATCGATTGCTAAACGCTCCAACTCCGGCACACCTCGCCAACCGGCGTGCCGCCATCTGCTTGCTTCAGAATGAAGGCGATCTGCGCCTCCGTGAACTTCGACCGCTTCATGGAATCTTCCTTCCCCCATCTCAGGGTTCAAAACTGGAAAATCCCAGCCAAAAACGGACCAACTTCCGGGAAGCACGTCA
>CAYUYV010000301.1:0-1464 GCA_964449455.1 uncultured Alphaproteobacteria bacterium
CTAGCAGCCTGTCTGACTGGCATCTTTGCTGTGCCGGTGTTTGGATTGATTTTGTGCCGTTGGCTCATGCGAGGGCGAAGAGCCTTCGGCAGTTGTAGGCCATGCACACGAGGCTCCATTCGGCTTTGACGTTTTCGATGCCGCGCATGAGGAAGCGGGTGAAGCCCATGGCGCTTTTGATAATGCCAAAGGCCGGCTCGACGCTTTGTTTGCGCAGCTTGTATTTGGCTTTATTTTCTTCGATTTCCAATTTTGCCATCATTTCTTTCCTCCAGGGCTCGGTCACTTGGTTTCGGGGTTTGGTTTTGTCCGGGCCCGGAGGTGGGCGGAAATCATAGGGTCTGCGGGGTTGGGTGTGGCGTACCGCCACCAGAGGCTCGATGTTCTTATCTTGAAGGGCGCGCACGGCGGGACCTGAGGCATAGCCCGCATCGGCCAGGACCGTCTCCGGCAAGCCGATACCGTCTTCCATGGCCAGGACCGTTTTTACGAATGTGGGTTGGTCAGATGGTGTCGTGGCAATATTCTTTCCAAGGATGAGTTGAGGCCCTTCGGCATCGACGACGGCCTGAGCATTGTAGGCTTGACGATATTCATGGCGGGTGGACTTGCGCATCAGTTTCGAGTCCGGGTCCGTCAGATTGGTCTGACGGTCCGCAGGCGGATCCTCATCATCGGGCGGTGGAGCGGGCGGAGAGCCTTTGCGTCCCTTCTTGGCGTCATAGGCGGTTTTTTTCTCCTCATAGGCATCACGCTGCGCTTTCGCTTCTTCGCGCGCCTCTTTTTCCAGATGCTGGCAAGCCGCATCGAGCTTGGCTCGTAGCGCCTTGCGCCTGGCAATCTCTTCCGGCAGACTTTGCGGGTCGCTTTCTTCCTCGTCCGCCGCATCGGCCCGCGCCATCAATTCAGCGATATCGCGCTCAAGCCGAGCCCGCAGCTCTTTTGCCCGGTCATACCGCACGGATCTGATTTTCGAGGCATTGGCATCGATCTTGGTCCCATCGATCGACACCGTACCCAGTTTTAAGAGCTTCATCTCCTTGGCAATCAATAAGATCCGGAGGAAGGCGGCCTCAATGGCGTTCCGGTTAACGCGCCGGAAGGCGGCAATCGTGTCATGGTCGGGATGGGTATTGGCGGTGATATAGCGCACGGCGATATCGCGATAGGTGGCCCGCTCAATACGGCGCGAGGAGAAAAGTCCGTTCGCATAGCAATAAACCAGGAGCGACAGCATCATGTGAGGATGATACTGCGCGCTGCCGGAATTGCGGTCGTTGATTTTAAAGTGACCAAGCTCCACGCGCTCGCACGCCGCAATGATGAAATGAGCCAAATCATCTTCAGGCAGCCAGTCTTTCAGGTCCGGCGGCAACAAAAACGCTTGATCGCGCTCACAGGGAACAAAATTTGCCATACCGTGAACCTAACTGATTTGCACCGGAAAGTCCGACAGGCTGCTAG
>CAYUYV010000302.1:0-1439 GCA_964449455.1 uncultured Alphaproteobacteria bacterium
CGGGCTCCGTAGCGAATGCCTGACCCAAGAGCCACACTAGCAATATGGTGTTTCTAGTGTCGTTTTCGGATCAGAAGTCCGCAGACGGACGTGCCAGGACTTCTCATGCGGACTCCTGATCCACGACACTAGTGCGCGCAGGCAATCGAGAATGAATTTGATAAAACGCGACAAAGGGAGGAAAGAGGGCATGGATCAAGATCACGCCGGCGCGGCTGCCGCCAAAAAGGGCGAGGGCCCGCTTGCCGGGATCACCGTCGTCGACATGTCCACGGTGGTGCTTGGACCCTTTGCCACACTGATTTTTGGCGATCTGGGCGCCGAGGTGATCAAGATCGAGTCGGCCCGCGGCGCCTTGCCCGGCGATATCATGCGCTATGCGGGCGCCTCCCCCACCGGGGATCTGGGACCGATTTTCACAGCCCTCAACCGCAACAAGGCCAGTGTCGATCTTGATCTGACCGAGGAGGAAAACAAGGCCACTCTTGTGCGCCATTTGGCCAGCGCCGACGTGTTTTTCCACAATGTGCGCATGGCCGGCATGGAGCGGCTGGGCCTCGGCTATGAGGCGGTGAAAGCGATCAACCCGCGGATCATCTACGTCCATTGCGCGGGCTTTGGGGCCGGCGGAGCCTATGAAAAGCGTCAGGCCTATGACGATCTCATCCAGGCTGCCTCAGGCTTTGCCGATTTGTTCCGCCTGCGCGATGGCAGCGACCCTCAATACGCGCCGTCCCTTGTGGCGGACAAGACCGTGGGCCTGTTTGCCGCTTATGCCACCATGGCGGCCTTGTTCCACCGGGAACGCACCGGGGAAGGACAGTTCGTGCAAGTGCCCATGATGGAGTGCTTCACCTTTTTCAATCTCGTGGAGAATCTCTACGGGGAGACCTTCCTGCCGGGCAATGGACGCCTTGCCTATAGCCGCTCGGTAAACAAGCACCGCAAACCCTACCCGACCAAGGACGGGTTCATCTCCATCGTGCCCTATGCGGACAGTCAGTGGGAGACCTTCTTCCGGCTTGGCGGCCGGCCAGATGTCTTTTCCGATCCTCGCTTTTCAACCTATAAGGCGCGCACGGAGCATATTGGCGAGCTTTATGCGATTATCGGCGACGTCTCATCCTCAAAGACCACGGATGAATGGCTGGAGATCCTGGCCAATGAGCAAATCCCGGCCATGCGCTATAACACCATGGCGGATGTGCTGTCCGATCCGCACCTGACATCGGTTGGTTTTTTCCAGGAGCATGAGCATCCCGAGGCGGGCCCTTACCGGACCATGCGCCATCCGGTGTCCTTTTCGGCAACACCGGCGTCCATTCGCGAGCATCCCCCCCGCTTTGGGGCTGACACGGCCGCATTCAAGCGGTCCGGCGAAACCGACTAGTGTCGTGGATCAGAAGTCCGCATGAGAAGTCCCGGCACGTCCGTCTGCG
>CAYUYV010000303.1:0-1404 GCA_964449455.1 uncultured Alphaproteobacteria bacterium
ATCCGCTCCAGGACATGGAGTTCACCCAGTTCCACCCCACGGGCGTTTACGGCGCCGGCGTGCTGATCACGGAAGGAGCCCGGGGCGAGGGCGGCTACCTGACCAATGCCGAAGGCGAACGCTTCATGGAGCGCTACGCGCCTTCCGCGAAGGATTTGGCCTCCCGCGACGTGGTTTCCCGCTCCATGACCATCGAGATCGCCGAGGGGCGCGGCGTCGGAGCCAACAAAGACCACATCAATCTGCATCTGGACCATATCGACCCGAAAATCCTGGCGGAGCGCCTGCCGGGCATCACGGAAACGGCGCGGATCTTCTCCGGCGTTGACATCACCAAGGATCCAATCCCGGTGCTGCCCACGGTCCACTACAATATGGGCGGCATCCCCACGAATTATCACGGCGAGGTCGTCACCCTGAAGGACGGCGATCCGAACCACGTGATCCCCGGCGTCATGGCCGTGGGCGAAGCGGGCTGTGTGTCCGTGCACGGTGCAAACCGTCTGGGCTCGAACTCCCTGATCGACCTTGTGGTGTTCGGCCGGGCCGTCGGTCTGCGCTGCGCTGAGACCCTGGATCCCGGCGCCAGCCAACCGGATCTGCCCGCCGATGCCGGCCAGAGCGCCCTCGACCGACTGGACCGCTTCCGCTATGCCAGCGGCGGCACCCCGACGGCCGAACTGCGCCTTGGCATGCAGCAAGTCATGCAGCAGAAATGCGCCGTGTTCCGCACCCAGTCGACCCTGGATGAGGGCAAGGAGAAGATCACGGAGCTCTATCAGGGCATCGGCGACATCAATGTCTCTGACCGCTCGATGATCTGGAACTCGGACCTCATGGAGACCCTGGAGTTCGACAACCTGATGTCCCAGGCGGTCTGCTCCATGTTCGCCGCCGCCAACCGGACCGAAAGCCGGGGTGCCCATGCCCGGGAAGACTATCCGAACCGGGACGATGAGAACTGGATGAAGCATACGCTCACCTGGTTCACCGGTGATGAGGCATCGATCGATTATCGCCCGGTGCACAACCACACCCTGACCAATGATGTTCAGTATTTCCCGCCCAAGGCGCGGGTGTATTGATCGGGAACACGGAAGGTAAGGACGCAAACGATGGTCGAACTCACACTTCCCCGGAATTCCCAGGTCAAAAAGGGGAGCCACTTTCCGGCCCCCATGCGCCAGGACGGGACGAAACCGAACCGGACCAAACAGTTCAAAGTCTATCGCTGGGATCCGGAAACCGGCGAGAACCCAAAGGCCGACACCTATGATGTCGACCTGGACACCTGCGGGCCCATGGTCCTTGACGCGCTCATCAAGATCAAAAACGAGATGGACGCGACGCTGACCTTCCGCCGCTCCTGCCGGGAAGGGGTGTGCGGGTCCTGCGCCATGAATA
>CAYUYV010000304.1:0-1382 GCA_964449455.1 uncultured Alphaproteobacteria bacterium
CCGCAAAACCGCACACACTTTTGCTGAAAACGCTCCAGGGCAGAGTCCCATCTGCTTGGATCATGCCCAGGCTGCGACCGCGGCAAGGGTGCCTGTGCGCTCATATATTTCTCGATACACTCGTCATTGTCGAAGATTAAACGCTCTGCATGCTGATGGAAATCTCGAAAGAATTGCATCACCCCTTCCGGGCTGAGTGGCAATCAGCATCTCTGGGCGAGAGCGGATGTCAGTTTTTGAGACGAGTCTCGAAATAGGTGAGTACGGACTGAAGGGCCTTGTGTGTTGGATGACCCGCTTCGTCCACGAAATGGCCCGTAAAGACGGAATGGCCAGGGCCCGGAAGGGCGGTAAGGGTCACTCGCTCTGTCCCATCCCCATTGAAGGCAGCATTGAGCGCGTCAAATTTTGCAGCGCGGCACAGAGGATCCTCGGTGAAACGGTAAGCCTGGGCTGGACCAATCCCATCAAGACGCTCCTTGATCACGGCCACATCCGCGTCCGACATATGCAGTGCATCTTGTGCCGCGATCGGCATGGACGGCTGGGACGCGACAGCAGCAAGCACACTGTCATCGGCGAGTAGGGAGAGGGCGAAATTGCCTGACAGGCACATGCCCACAACGCCAATGCCTGAACGACCGCTGTCGTCCCTCAAACGGCGGGCAAGGGCCATCAGCCAGCCAACAACCGGACTGCTGTGATCCTTGGCGAAAAGAGCAAAGAGCCGCCGCATGCAAAGGAGGCGAACCGTGTTGCCAAGCATGGACGTGCGCCCGATGGGGCCGAACCAATGGGGCAGAGCCACCGTGTATCCTTCCGCCTCAAGCCGGTCGGCAAAGGCCAGGGCCTCCTGACCGATGCCGGGCAGTTCCTGCATGACCATGACCACCGGCCCCGTCCCACGCCGATAGACCGGCGCGGTGTAGTCACCCCCCTGGCTGAGGGGGGCCGTAAACTCGAAGCGTTCATAGGCATCGATTTGGGTCGGGGCGCTCATGATCAACTCTCCGAAAACGGATGTTCTTGGTTGGGTTTTGCATTATGTCGGCGCGCGTTCTCACGAAGCCATGCGGAGCCATTCATTTTGTGTTTGGCACCCTGAACCACATCGCTGTGCCCGCGAGGACAGTGTTCACAGATCACAGTGTTCACAGATCAACAAGATCTCGTGGTTTGGCCGAGACATTTGCATCCTCCTTGCGGCACGCTCATATGCAAATGTCCCGGCTCCAAGAACCACGAGCACGTTACTCTTTCCAGTGGAGCTTTTGGCTCTGACGCATGGGTGACGCGTGCCCGGCAAGGTGGGACTCAAGCGTCAAAGCCGCCACACTAGTGTGGCGGGTCAGGAATTCGCCCGCATGATCGGCGGGCTCCGT
>CAYUYV010000305.1:0-1371 GCA_964449455.1 uncultured Alphaproteobacteria bacterium
AGGGTCATAGCGACGGCCGAGTATAGCTCTGTATATATAACGCGATATTTAATTTCAATAGTCCGTGGTGATTTTCATGGAGTGCCAATAAAAAAGGGCAAAAGCTTAGCTTAGGAGTTCCTACACAACCTAAAGCAGCATTTGCCCAATGAGCGTCAAGACACTCACCGAACAAATATTAGCAAAAATGCCCAAAGTTGGCCGCTGGCAATTCAAGTTTTTGGTCACGTTGTTTCCCCTTTGGTTGGGGATGCGCGGGCGCTATAACTTCTGCCACCTGGCGCGCTGGGGTTGTTTTGGCGAGGACACCTATCGCCATCAATTCGGTAAGCCCTTTGATTGGCTGTCCTTTAACACCCAATTGGCGAAGCAGCATTTGAGTAAGGACTTGATCATCGCTTTTGATCCTTCGTACCTGCCCAAAAGTGGTAAATCGACTCCAGGCATTGGCTCCTTCTACTCGGGCTGTGCCGGGCGGGAGCTGCGAGGGCTGGAACTGGGCGGTTTAGCCGTGATCGATCAGCAGGATAAAACGGCTCTACACTTAGAAGCGGTTCAAACCCTGCCAGATCAGTCATCTACTCTGGTTGAATGGTATGCCCGTATCCTTACCGAGCGGGCCAAGGCCTTACACCGCTTGAGCGATATCGTGGTGGCCGATGCTTACTTCGCCCGCCGTGGTTTTGTGGAGGCACTCCGGGGAGTTCGTCTGCGACTCATCACCCGCCTGCGCTCGGATGCTCGCTTGCGCTATCTCTACCATGGTCCCCAGAAAAAGGGCCGGGGTCGGCGGCGGCAGTATGCTGGGCGCATCGACCCGAAAAACCTGGACCTGGCCTACGTACAGCCCTGTGCGCGGGCCGAAGACGGTGCTTGGGTGGCTTATGAGCTGGTAGCCAATGTCCAGGCCTGGAAGGGGAATGCCCGACTGGTGATCGTCCAGCATCTCGACGCCGATGGACAAGTAGAAAAAGCGCATCTCTTAGCAAGTACGGACCCGAATATGAGCGGTCAACAGGTTTTGCTGGCTTATCACAGTCGCTTTCAAATCGAGTTGCTTTACCGGGATGCGAAGCAGCACACCGGCTTGACTCACTGTCAGGCACGCAGTGAAGCCAAGCTGCACTTTCACCTCAACGCCAGCCTGACAGTAGTCTCATTAGCCAAAGTGGCTCATCACCGTAGCGAAGGAAAAGCCAAAAGCGAACCCTTTTCAATGGCCGATATTAAAACCCAGTATGCCAATGAATTACTGCTCGATCGATTTATTTCCACGTTTGGAATCGACCCGAAACTGTCAAAAATAAAATCCGTCCGTGAATCCATAAGAAAAGTAGGGCGAATCGCCGCCTGATTTACCACGGACTATTG
>CAYUYV010000306.1:0-1307 GCA_964449455.1 uncultured Alphaproteobacteria bacterium
ACAACCCCAATGCCGCGGCCCCCACCTTCAACTATCCCTTCACGCAGCGTGGCCTGGGCCCCGGCCTCCCCATTCCCCCCCCCCTCGGGATCCGAGGCGAGCTTTGACGACCCCCATGGCCCCCTCCGCCCCCCCCGAGCCGTCCCCCCCAAACGTCCCACTGCAAAGGCCTGAAGGCGATCGTGCAGTCTGTCATGCTCAAGAGTTGACCCACCTAACGGGTGGCCGGCAAAAAAGACGCTCCTGGTGCTCAATATTCGGGGAGATGACCATGCTGCGCAGTCTGACTTTTATGCTCTTTGCTCTGGTGCTGGTGACCCTGGCGCCCGTCGCCTCCGCAGGGACAACCGGTTCTACCGAAGACGATCTGTTTGTCCGCAAGACCAGTCCCCACGCGGTGGCCGTCACCATTGATCGGCTTGCCAAGGCGGTCGAAGCCGCGGGGGCGAAGGTGTTCGCGCGGATCGATCATGCGGCCGGCGCCGCGTCCATTGATGTGGCGATGCGGCCCAGCACGGTGTTGCTGTTCGGCAATCCTCGTCTGGGCACGCCTTTGATGCAGTCCGCACCACAGATCGCCATCGATCTGCCCTTACGGGCTCTCGCCTATGAGGACGAGGCAGGACAGGTTTGGCTCGCCTATCTCAAACCGTCTGTGCTCAAGGACCGTTACGGCATTGCGGATCGTGATGCTGTCTTCGAGCGGATGGGTGGTGCTCTTGACCGGCTCACCAATGCCGCGGTGGCCGCAGCGGAATAAGGGTGGGCGTGTCGTTCCGCCAGGCCCGCACCCCGCGCCGGCTCACGTCTGTCCGGCCTTGCGAGGGTGCGGGCCTGGTGCTAACACTGCACGTGCTAGGAGTGTAGCTCAGTTGGTAGAGCATCGGTCTCCAAAACCGAGGGCCGGGGGTTCGAGTCCCTCCACTCCTGCCATCGGATGCTTGGCTTTATGGCCGGCTTCCTCTTGGCGTTGCGCATTTCTTGACGGATTTCGTGAATTTGCCCATTTACAGGACGTTGTGATTGGGGCTAGAACGCGGGTCCTGGTGAGCTGCGCTTTCCGACAATTTTGAGACGATGGGGTTCGCGCCAAGGTTTGGGCGGCACTCCCTCTCATGATTTGTCTTGCTGCCTGTGCTTCCGTCTGGTGCAGCGACACAGATGGACGTCCAAAACGGATAGGCGATAGCGCCGCATGGGGCATGCGGCTGAAGCAGGGACAGATTTGTGCTGTTGAGATCGCAGGCGGCTCACGCAAGCCCCGCGTTCCGAGCAGTTGGCCCGAGCAGTTGGCCCGAGCAGTTGGC
>CAYUYV010000307.1:0-1301 GCA_964449455.1 uncultured Alphaproteobacteria bacterium
CTGGAGGGTCTGGCCGCTGGCCGCGTCCCACAGCCGCGCGGTGCCGTCCTCGGACGCGGTGAGCACGGTGCTGCCGTCCGGGCTGAACACCGCGCTCCTGACGATGCCTGTGTGCTGCGACAAAATGGACATCAATCGCCAATCATGATAGGCACGCTTTAATTGTGCGCTGGCCGCGGGGCTCGATGGTGGGTTGAGCTCGCCGGTCTGAGGCAGTCCACTCAAGGCCCACAGCATGCCTTTCCTAAAAACCAACTCTTCATTGGCCAGTTCTGCCAATTGGGCGAACAGGCGCGAGGTGTTGAGGGACACGGCGCGGGCCTGGATCGAGACCAGGAAGCCGGCCAGGGCCACGGTCAGGGTAAAGACGGTAAGGGCCCCGAACGCGAGCCGGCGGCGCCCCCGCGCGGCCCGGCGTTCAGCCCGGTCCCGGGCCGCGCAGGCGGTCAGATAGTCCCGACCCGTCCCGCCCAGGGCGGCCTGCAAGTCCTCCCGCGCCAACACATGCTGCGCCGTCTCCAGCCGCGAGCCCCGGTGCACGAGGAGGGCCTGTTCGGTCCGAGCCCTGTCCCAATCCTGCGCCGCCTGACGCACGCCGTCCAGCATGATCAGGGCTTCGCTTTCCGCCTCCAGCCAGCCGGCGAGCAGGGGCCACTGGCGCAACAGGCTTTCATGGGCGATGTCCACCGTGGGCTGATCGTCCTCAACGCCCAGAACCAGAAGCCGCGCCTCCACCAGGCGGTTCACCAGGGGCCGGGCGCCTTCGGGCAGATCCGACAGGCGCGCGAGGCGGCGCAGGGGCGCCCGCGTGGTGGGGTCGAGCTTGGCCAGCCAGGGGATGAATGTGGCGCGCAGCAGGGCCTCGGCCTGCAGCCGGTCCTTCGGGATTTCGCCCGCATCCTGGGCCGCCGTGACGGCCGCTTCCACGGCGCGGGTAAGGGCCCCCTCAAGGCCGCCCATGGCGAGGTAGTCTCGGGCCTCCATGCGTCCCATGGCGCGGCCCCGCTCCGTGTAGAGCTGTTCCAGGGTGAAGGCGAGCAGCGGCAGGGGATCGGCGCCGCCAACGGCCGCCAGATCCCGCAGCAGAAGATCGCTCAGCACCGGATCGATCACGAGCGCGCGGGGGCCGTCGAGCCGTTCCGCCGGGCCTTTGATGATCCGCTCATAGGCGCCCTGGGGCACGGGCGACAGGTCCAGCGGCTCCTTGCTCGCCTCAGTCAGCTCCGGCGCGTCCTGGAGCAGGCGATAGCTGTCCGACCGGATGGTGAGGAGGGCGAGAAGCGAGGTGTCGGCGGCGAGGA
>CAYUYV010000308.1:0-1253 GCA_964449455.1 uncultured Alphaproteobacteria bacterium
TCTGGTGCCGGAAACCTCCGAGAACTTCACCTTCTCCCTGGCCTATAGCCCTTCCTGGGTCGATCGGATCCCGTGGGTTGATGGCGCCGAGTTCGAGGTCAGCTATTTTACCATTGAAGTCCAGAACGCGATCGATTTCGTGGCGCCCCAGACATTCCTTGATGGCTGCGCCCAGGGGCTCTTCCCGCTCGATCAGTGCACGTCCCAGGTCATTCGAAGCGCGGAAGGCCAGATCGATACCTTCAATGCGGGACTGCAGAACTTCACCTCCCTGGAGACCGAAGGCCTCGATTTCAACTTCAGCCTGACAAGCCCGGACACTCGTATTGGCCAGTTCCGCCTGAACTGGATCGCCAATGTCCTGCTCAAATTCCAGGAGACAGTGCCGGTTCCGGGGGGCACACCGATTGTTTTTGACCGGGAAGGCACGGCGACGGGCGGCACCCTGGAGGAGGTTTTCCCGAAATTCCGCTGGAACGGCTTCATCGAGTGGTTCTATGAGGATTTCCAGGCATCCTGGACGGTCCGCTATATCGGTGAGCTGGAAGAAAACTGTCCGACCGCCCTGCGCTCGATTGATGGGCTGTGCTCTGCACCGGAGGACGGGATCAACATCATGGACGCTACTGTGTATAATGATGTTCTGTTCACATATTCACCGTCCTATCTCGATGAGCGCGTGACCCTGTCCCTGGGCATCAACAATGTCTTCGACCAGGATCCGCCGGAATGTTTCTCATGCGCCCTTAACGGTTTCGCGGCGAGCGTCTATGACGTGCCGGGACGGTTCGGCTTCCTGCGTGTGGGGATCAAGCTCTGACAGGGATACGCGCGTCATTGTCCACAAAGCGAAGCGATCCAGAGCCACAAGATCTGAATGAGCGGCCATGGATGGCTTTGTTGCTGCGCGCCTTGCAATGACACGACCACATGACAAAAAACGCCGGCGGATGATCCGCCGGCGTTCTATCGTTCCTGAAGCCTGAAAGGCTGATCAATACCGGTAATGTTCCGGCTTGAACGGGCCGGCCGCCGGGATGCCGAGATAGTCGGCCTGGTCGCTGGTCAGCGTGGTCAGGCGGGCATTGAGACGCGCCAGATGCAGTGCAGCGACCTTCTCGTCCAGGTGCTTGGGCAGCACATAGACCTGCTTGTCGTATTTCTGGTGGTTCTGCCACAGCTCGATCTGGGCCAGCACCTGGTTGGTGAAGGAGGCGCTCATGACGAAGCTCGGGTGACCGGTGGCGCAGCCC
>CAYUYV010000309.1:0-1249 GCA_964449455.1 uncultured Alphaproteobacteria bacterium
CCGGTTCAGCTCCGCCATCAGGGCAATGAGATCCGACAGACCCGAAACGCTGATCCGCCGATCGGAGAGTTGCCAGCACAGACTGTCCAGCAGATCCTTCGCATAATCCGCCTTGCCAATGGCGATCAAGGTGGGATCCTTGAGGAAAGCCTCCCGATGGGTGCCCTGATCATCCAGCAGGGCATCGATGGTCTGCCGATCCTCTTCACCCAGATCCCGGTAGCGAAGAAAGCCGGACCGTGCACCGTCCCTGGCGATGGTGGCCCGGTCAATCAGGCTCTGAACCCGTGCCGCAACGCCGCCAAGGGGCGTGTCCGTGAACAACCGGCGCAGGGCCGCAACGTCCATGTCGTCATAGACCGGCTCGCCGTCCTCGCATTTGGGCGAGGCTCCCGCCACCGCGGCGGCAATCTCCCGCATCGACACGAGCGCGGAATAGAAATGCTTGCCCTTGAAGGGCGGGTCATAGCGCAGCGCCTTGCGCATCTCCTCGGGAATGCCCTGAACGAAATTGCGCAGATGCGGATCATTCAGTGCCCGGGCATCGCCAACGGCTCGCTCATAGTCCTTGAGGAAATCAAGATCGATCCCGGCACTGGCCGTTGATCCCGAATCGTTTGCCCCGGACCCGCCGCTCTGGATTGCGTCGCTGTGACCGGTGCGGGGATCACACGCAATATGGCTAGGATCAAGGGCCCGCAGGGCGGACACGACCCGTTGCCACTGTTCATCCTTCGGATTGTTTGGCCAAGCCTTGAACACCGGGCATTGTGGTTCGCTGAACCCGAACGGAAGCTCAACGGACGTGATCCGGATGGGAACCAGGCAGCCTCGCTTCTTCGCCAGGCTCGCCTCTTCCTTCACCCAGTCGGAGTTGACCGACTTTTTGGTCCACACCGTGAGCACCGCCGTGCAGGAGGACAGTTTCTCCTTCAACCTTGTGCGCCACGCCTCGCCCGGCAGAACGTTCTCATCCCAGAAAACCGTGAAGCCGTCCTCACACAGCATTTGCCGGATCCGGGCCACCTGTTTCCGGTTCGCCCGGGCATAGCTGATAAAAATCTCACCCATACTCGCCCCTCATCCGTCGAGGCGCGGAGTGTATAAACCCAGCCCACACCCGGCAAGGCGGCTTGTGCGGCCATACGAAGCGTCACTGCACATGGCTCTCTGGCCCGGCCCTCGCAGTGGAGTGATCCGGAGGGCGCATGGGCCTCCGGATCGCTTGGCCGCATTCACAATGGCGATG
>CAYUYV010000310.1:0-1201 GCA_964449455.1 uncultured Alphaproteobacteria bacterium
TGCCTAATCGGTGATCCAGTGCCTAATCGGTGATCCAGTGAATGTCATGCGCGCGGTCGCGCGTTTTGGTACGCTTTCTTAACGGGGACAGGATGCTTTGGGACTTGCAGTGCCAAAGCATCCTGTCCTGGTTTCGAACCGGAATTTCAAGAGGTGGGGATGATGGTGAAGAGTCAGGGCAATGGCCGGGGCGGTGATGTGGGATTGTCCGCAGACGATGTCCCTTCCCCGCAAAAGGCCCCGCTGGAAGGGGCCCCGGCAGCGCCGCAGATCGACCCGGAGATGGCTGCCAAGATCTCCGCGCTCAGATCCACCATTCGGGAGAATTTTGGCAAGGCGGTCATGGCACTGATGATGGTGCCGCGCTATCGAAGCCAGATGCTGGTCGATCTGCAGCATCTGGTGCTCGATCCCATGCTGCAGGACCGCCTCGCCATCGCCTATCCGGGCAAGACGGACCAATCGGCTGCCACCGACATGTCCGGATTTGCCATCTGGGCCAGTGTTTCAGAGGAGGTGGACGCCCGCATCCGCGAGCAGATCGCTAACGGTGTGTTTCCGATCCGGCTCAAGCCCGAGGACTGGAACAGCGGGCAGATCAACTGGCTCCTTGACGTGGTCGCGCCGGACCGCACGACCGTCAGTGCCGTGATCGCTAATTTCCGCCAGGTGGTGAAGGACGGCGAATTACGCCTTCATCCGCTCATCACCCGGCTGGTGGATGCAGAGACACTTCAAAAGATGGGTGCACGGAAGACATCGGATGTCCAATCCGGCGCACCGAGTGCGGACGGCTCATAAGGCACGCAAAGACGCCGCGCCCTCTTCAAGGAGCCTCAGGTGCCGCAGCTCCGCGCGATATAGTCCCGGTGCGGCGCCAGGGCGGCGACCTGGCCGTGCACCTCCTCGACATTCATGGCGATATAGCGCGCCAGATCGGCGGGCGAGGCCGCATCCACCATGGGATGGTGGGTGCGAGGCCGCATCCCTTGTCCCCACATGACCTGCAGCCAGCTTGGCACATCGAACAGTTCCGTGTTGTGACGGACAATCCGGCCGCTGGTTCGGAAAAGCTCCATCTTCTCGGCCAGACTGTCCGGAACCGTCATTGTGCGGCAGTGGCGCCAGAATTCAGACCCGTCACGCTCCGTGACATGATAATGCAGGATCAGGAAATCCCGGATCGCCGCGTATTCGAAGT
>CAYUYV010000311.1:0-1180 GCA_964449455.1 uncultured Alphaproteobacteria bacterium
GCGCTGGTGCTGCCGGTGTCGGCTGCATCGGGGCGGGTTTGGGTTCGGGTGCTGCCTGTGCCGGTTCAGCCACGGCAGCCCTTGGCGCGGGCGCCTCCGGGGCCGGTTCAGCCACGGCAGCCTTTGGCGCGGGCGCCTCCGGGGCCGGTTCAACCACAGCGGCTTTCGGCGCGGGCGCCGCAGGGGCCGGTTCAACCACAGCGGCTTTCGGCGCGGGCGCCGCAGGGGCCGGTTCAACCACAGCGGCTTTCGGCGCGGGCGCCGCAGGGGCCGGCTTGGTCACGGCCACGTCAGGCGCAGCGGCGTCCGGTGCCGGGTTGCGCTTTGTTGGCGCCGGCTTTGCAACTGGTGCCATGTCCTCTTCCGCAGCCGGATGCTCCGCCGTCGGAGGGGGCGGCGGTGTCGTAATCGAAGGCTCTTTCGGCCGTGGCACCTCCCCATTGCGCACACGGAAGGTTTCCACAAGGCCGACCAGACGCCCCGCTTCGGACGCCTTGATCACCGCGTCCACGCCTTCATGGACGATCACACGCTCCACCAGATCAAGATCAAGGCCCAGCTCATCGATCATGGCCCGTAAGGCTTTGACGAGCTGGACATCCTCCGGCCGGTAGAGCCGGCGCCCACCGCCACGCTTGAGGGGCTGGATCGCGGTAAAACGGCTTTCCCAAAACCGCAGCACATGCTGGGGCACACCCGCCTCACGCACCACTTCGGCAATGCTGCGAAAGGCGTGGGCGGATTTGGGCTCGGCGGGCTCCTGGGGCGCGGTCGGCTCTGGCCGCTCCGGTGCATCATTCGCGGGCTTGTCCGCGCCGGAGGCAGCGCCGCCGCCCCGCTTGGCACGCCGGAACAGCGGCGGCGCCACCGTTCCACTTGCGGCCTCACTCGGTACACCCTGGGCAGCCGTTGAGGCGACCGATTTGGCCACCGGCCCTTCAAAATCCTCATCTCCAGCCTGGGTCATCGCTCCGGATGCCCCGTAAGGACTCCCAGGCCGACCGGCCGGCTCCTGGCTCTGGGCAGGACCATCATAGTCCGGATCCCCAAAGCGCTCCTGGCCCCAATGCTGGGAGGGCGCCGCCGGCACTTCGGCCCATCTGTCCCCATGCTGAGGGGGATGGTTTGGTGCTCCGTAGCTGGATGGCTGAGGCGCCTGGGAGGGATGAGGGGCCTGGGA
>CAYUYV010000312.1:0-1157 GCA_964449455.1 uncultured Alphaproteobacteria bacterium
CAGGCTGTTGAAGAAGTCGCTGGTTTGGGCGGTGCGAACATGATTCCGTTGGTCAATCGCAGTTGGCCGAGGATTTTTCGATGCGCGGGACGGATGAGCGCTGTGGTGCGCTGTTCAGCTCTGTGGATCTGGAAGCGCGGGTGCCGAGAAGCCATCCGTTGCGGGTGATCCGAGAGATCGTGAACGCGGCGCTTGAGGATATGGGCGGCTCCTTCGAGAGCCTCTATACCCGGATGGGCCGTCCGTCGACCCCGCCGGAGAAGCTGCTTCGGGCGCTGCTTTTGCAGGCCTTTTATTCCATTCGCTCCGAACGCCAACTCATGGAACGGCTCGACTTCGATCTTCTGTTCCGCTGGTTCGTGGGGTTGGGAATCGATGATCCGGTCTGGGATCATTCGACCTTCTCCAAGAACCGGGACCGGCTTTTGGAAGGGGATGTAGCGGCAGGGTTCCTGACGGCAGTGCTGAGCCAACCCCAAGTGAAGGGCTTGCTCTCCTCGGATCATTTCTCCGTGGACGGCACCATGATCGAGGCCTGGGCGTCGATGAAGTCGTTCCGGCCCCGGGACGAAGACGGGCCGCCGGATCAAGGTGCCCAATCGGGTGGAGGACGCAATGCGGAGCATGATTTCAAGGGCCAGAAGCGCTCCAATGAGACCCATGAATGCAAGACCGACCCCGACGCCATGCTCTACCGCAAGGGTGCGGGCCAGGAGGCAAAGCTGTGCTATCTCGGCCATGTGCTGATGGAAAATCGCAACGGGCTCCTCGTCGATGCCAGGCTGACGCGGGTCTCGGGCCATGCCGAGCGGCTGGCGGCGCTCGACATGATCTCCCCCCGCGCCGACAGGCCCGGCCGCCTCACTCTGGGGGCGGACAAAGCTTACGACACAAGCGATTTCGTCATGGAGCTGCGCGAGATCAACGTGACGCCCCATGTCGCTCAGAACACCAACGCACGCGCCTCCGCCATCGACGAACGCACCACCCGCCATGCCGGTTACGATATCAGCCTGCGCATCCGCAAACGGATCGAGGAAGGCATCGGCTGGATCAAGACTGTTGGGGGACAGAAGAAGACCAAGCATCGGGGCCTGTGGAAAGTGGGATGGAATTTCACCTTCGCGGCGGCGGCTTACAATCTCGTCCGCCTGCCG
>CAYUYV010000313.1:0-1019 GCA_964449455.1 uncultured Alphaproteobacteria bacterium
GCACCGGGGGCCATGTCAGGGAATTTCCGGCAGCTCGCCCGGATCCTGGACAAAGCGGTGCCGGAAGATCCGCAAAACGATTTGCAGCTCCTTTTTGTTGCGCCCGATGGGCACATCATTGGAGAGATAACAGCTTCCCTTGTCCCAAGGCAGCCCCAGCTCCCGGGCGCCGGCTTCAAGCCCCTTCAGCATATGCTCCGCTATGAATTTTGGAACGCGGCGCTTGTGCATCATCTGCTCGATAAAGCCGGCATCGAGATGGGTAAGCCGGCTCAACACCGGCCGCAAACCCGGATGGAGATCCAGAATGGTCTGCAGATGCTCCACATACCATTCGGCGCCCGCGATGTGACTTTCCTTCTCGACCGTGGAAAGCTCACGATGAGAGCGGATATCATTCACCAGATTGATGAACGCTTCAGCGGTCTTGTATTTGACCGCTTCCAGATTGAGGACCTTGTAAAGGGTGCGTTCCTTGATGCCTTCCGGCAGATCACGGCCCGTGATCTCCTTATGGGCCTTCATGACATCCTGGGTCTGGGGCAGAACCTTGGCATCCGCGAGAAGAGTATCAGCCTGCGGAACACCATAGAGCGCATTGCTCATCAGCGAAGAGGACGGCAGCACAGTCGATCCTTTCAGCGGCGCCAGACGACCTGTGCCGCCTTGTTCCGCTTCGAAACGCTTGTTCTTTAATAAGTTTTGAACCGGCTATACACCTGCAATGTCTTTTCGCACGATGCAAGTGCGCGCAAAGCGCTGGCTTAACACTAGGGGATAGACAACTCACGCGCGAAGAGGCTCAAAGCGACATCGGCGTTCCAAACCAGGCCCGCTTATTTGCTAGAGGGCCTGCCCCTCACCACGTTAGGGTCTTTGATGTGGGACACGACCATGCCGGCGATGGGGTGCTGGATGCCGGGGATATGCGGGGAGGCTGAACGCCGCCGGTGGGTCCACTCCGGATCGACCCTTGCCCGGTCAGACTTGAGATAGACCGGGCATGGCCCAGGCGAGGC
>CAYUYV010000314.1:0-1014 GCA_964449455.1 uncultured Alphaproteobacteria bacterium
TGCCCAGAAGGGCCGACTTGGTCCGCCATCCGGCGGGGCCGGAGAACTAAACCAATGCGTGCATCACCGCCACGCACGACTAAGGATGGCAGATCTCGTCAGCAAGGCCAAGCCCTAAATGCGCTTTTTAGCGCTATCGCGTGCTACCCATGCGTTATAGATGTTGGCGTATGCTGAACAGGACCACGCCCTTGACCTGGGCCTGTTCGCCGGCGAGTTCCGGGCGATGCTCCAGGGGCGTGCGCGAGGCCGCGACGAGATAGGGCGGATCCCACAAGCGAAACACCGTGCGCGCAGTGCCCAAAGTCCAATCATAAAGTTGGGCCAACACGAGATTGCCCCGCTCCGGCGCGGCATTGAGGTCGACGATCACCTGATCACCGTCCGACAGGCCCGCGCCTTCCATGGCCGCCCCTTTGACCTGCCACAGGCTGGTCTGGCTGCGTGTCTTCTGGAAATGGGCGAGCAGCATCTGGCCCGCATGGGCACCGTCCTCAAGCTCCGTGCCCGGCGGGGTGAAGGCATCGCTGATGAATGCCGCATGGTCTTCGGACAAGCCGTCCATTTGGGGGGTCTGCGTATAACGGCCGAAAGGCTCGATCCCAGAAGCCTCAGCGATCTTTTTCAAGGTGGCATTGCCGGGCACCGATGGAGGCGGATCTTCATTCAGGAAACGATTGAGGGTGGAGGGCGCCACACCGGCCCGCCGCGCAAGAGCTGTGGCAGACACCCCGGCCGTGTCACAGGCATGGCGCAGATACGCGCGCAGTTTCTCGATTCGCTGGTCGGTCATGGCGCAATTATGCGCAATGGGAGCGCGCTTGTCATCGCGCAGAACCGCACCCCATCAACCCGGGCTGCGCAGCATGGCGCAATGCCACTCGTGCCGGCATTTTCAGAGCTTGCGGGCGTGAGCGCCCCCGGGGTCTAGTGTCGTGGATCAAAAGTCCGCATGAGACGTCCCGGCACGTCCGTCTGCGGACTTCTGATCCGAAAACGACACGAGAAACACCA
>CAYUYV010000315.1:0-1007 GCA_964449455.1 uncultured Alphaproteobacteria bacterium
TATGTCGGAGACGATGCGCAAGTGGTTCGGCCGGGCGGGACCGGCTCAGGGAATGGCGATCGGGTGGGCGACAATTTTGTTCCCTTCGAAGACGGCTTTGTCTTCGACATTGGTGTCATCGACAAAGACGAAATCGAAGACTTTGTCTCCGTCAACATCGCCATGCAGCATGACGATAAACCGGTCTCCCTTCGAAGCCAGATGGTCCAGGGTGACTGCCACATTCTCATTTTTGCCGCTCGGGACGAAGGTATAGCCGGACACAATATTGCCGTTGGGCTTGCCATCCACGAACGGGTGCAGCACCAGCCAGCCATCGCCGTCGATCTGGACCTGGGCAAAGGTCAGTGTGGTGGCATCGCCTCGCCGTGTCGCGATCCGGGTACCGACCGTCTGAACCTCGGAAAAGGTCCCCTGACCATCCTCCCGGACGATGCCTTCAATGACGATTGCATTCTTTTCGCCATTGCCCATCCCTATAGGCGCCGCCTGGGGGCTTGCCGGTTCGGCCAGGCTGGCCTGGGACAGGCCAATGGACAAGAAGAGAGATAGCGCGATCATCGATTTCATGGATGTTCTCCCGTCTTTTGATTGGGGCAGGCAGCGGAACTGACAGCTGCGGCTCCCGTTTCCAGAGGAACCGCCGCACAGGCCCTCTGTCTCCTCAGATTACAGACAATACTCCAGTCCATCGTCTTGAACAAATATCGGGGCGGGGCCATGGGGGCGGCGCCATTGGGGCCGCAAGGACTGCGCCGGCCCGCAAGGTCTTGAGCGCTGTTGGGTATTCCGCGCTTTGGGGCCTCCAATAAGGGGGGGGCTGCAGGTTTGTTCTGGAGCGGGATTTGTGTCCCACCTTAAGGATCTGGTGATCCTGCAATTATGGTCGTGCCAGGATGAGTTTTGCGGCGCGCATTCGGCTCGTGTCGTGGATCAGAAGTCCGCATGAGAAGTCTCGGCACGTCCGTCTGCGGACTTCTGATCCGAAAACGACACGAGAAACACCA